>CAMPBI010000010.1 GCA_946637545.1 uncultured Clostridia bacterium
TGAAGGTGCTCGGCTGTTATTGGTGCGGGTAACAGGACTTGAACCTGCAAGGATTGCTCCACTGGATCCTAAATCCAGCGTGTTTGCCAGTTTCACCATACCCGCTTATTGCTTTGTTATTTTAACACTTGCAAGGGATTAATGCAAGTGTTATTTTTTGCGGCGACGCGGCGGGCGGTTATTCTTTCGCGGTGCGCTCTGCAAACGGACGAGGCATTTGTCGGAGCTGCCGATTAAATCCATGCGGTGAGCGCGGCGCAGAGCCTCTTCAACAAGCGGTGCGTTTTTTGGATTATAATACTGCAGAAGGGCTCTCTGGAGCGCCTTTTCGTGTGGATTTCTGGTGCAGTAGACCTCCTCCATAGTGTACGGGTCAAGCCCCGTGTAGTACATCGCGGTTGAGATTGTGCCCGGTGTCGGGTAAAAATCCTGCACCTGCTCGGGTCGGATATGATTTCGTTTGAGGAACAGAGCAAGCTCGACTGCATCCTTCATCGTACAGCCGGGGTGGCTTGACATAAGGTACGGCACGAGGTACTGCTCCTTGTTCACCTCGCCTGTGTACTGAAAATAGCGCTTTGAAAACTCGATATACGCCTCGATATGCGGCTTGCCCATTTTGTCAAGAACGGCAGCCGAGCAGTGCTCGGGCGCTACCTTAAGCTGTCCGCTGACATGGTGCTTTACAAGCTCGCGGAAAAATGCGTCGTCCCTGTCCTGCAGCAGATAGTCATAGCGTATGCCTGAACGGATGAACACCTTTTTCACCCCGGGCAGCGAGCGCACCTCGCGCAGAATTTCAAGATACTCGCTGTGGTCCGCCTCAAGATTTTTGCACGGCTGCGGAGCAAGGCACTTTTTGCCCTTGCATAGTCCGTGCTCCTTTTGCATTTCGCACGACGGGCGGCGGAAGTTCGCTGTGGGTCCGCCTATGTCGTGAATATAGCCCTTAAAATCAGGGTGCCCGGTAAGCTTTTTCGCTTCGGCTACAATGCTCTCCTTGCTGCGAGTGGTGACATATCTGCCCTGATGAAACGCGATTGAGCAAAAATTGCACGCACCGAAGCAGCCGCGGTTGTGAGTGATAGAAAACATAACCTCGTTAATTCCCGGAACTCCGCCGAGCTTTTCATAGCTTGGGTGGTATGCCCTGGCGTAGGGCAATGAATAAACCCAGTCAAGCTCCGACGTGGTAAGCGGCGGCATAGGCTGATTCTGAACAACCATCATTTTGCCGTGCCTCTGCTTGATTACTCTGCCGCGGATGTGATCCTGCTCATCCTGCTGAATACGAGCCGCTTTTGCGTACTCCTTTTTGGACGATTTGACATTTTCAAAGCTCGGGCACTCCGTGCCGACATACGGCGTGTCGCGCACGTCGACAGCATAAGCTGTTCCCTTTATATCGTGCATAGTTGAAGTGGCTTCGCCGCTGTCAAGACGGCTCGCAATTTCAATCATCTGATTTTCGCCCATACCGAAAATGAGCAGGTCGGCGCCCGACTCAACAAGAATACTCTCTCTGACGCTGTCGCTCCAGTAATCGTAGTGCGCAAAGCGGCGCAGTGACGACTCAAGCCCGCCGATAATTACAGGCACATCGGGGTACGCCTGCTTTGCCATTTTGGTATAAACGGTCACGGCTCTGTCCGGGCGCCTGCCCGTTTTGCCGCCGGGGGTATAAGCGTCGCTGCCGCGCTTCTTTTTTGCTACGGTATAATGGGCGACCATAGAATCAATATTTCCTGCGGTAACAAGAAACGCAAGCCGCGGTTTGCCGAACTGAACGAAATCAGCCGTGCTTTTCCAGTTCGGCTGGCTAAGTACGGCTACTTTAAATCCTTTTGCTTCAAGGACCCTTGTGATAATTGCAGCGCCAAAGGAGGGATGGTCAACATACGCGTCGCCCGTGATGTAGACGAAATCGACCTCGTCCCATCCCCTTTGCTGCATTTCTTTTTTGTTAATCGGTAAAAACTGATTCATCAAAACGGTGCATCGTCTGCTTCGTTCTCCTCATTGGAGTCAAAGCTGATTTGTTCTGTGTTTTCAGCCGTAAACTCGGGAGCAGGACCCTGCGCCTGCATCTGAATCCACTGCTGCTTGTTTATTCTGATTTCACGCGGCTTTGCTCCGTCCTGCGGACCGATTACGCCCTTTTCCTCGAGCTGGTCCATAATCTTGGAGCCGCGCGAATAACCTACAGAAAGCTTGCGCTGAAGGAAAGAGGTTGAGGCTCTGCCGTTTTCAAGAACGACATCAACCGCCTTGTCAAACAAGGGGTCGAGCGCCTCGCCGCCCTCGACATCGTCGGAGAAGGAGGACGCGCCCTTTTCCTGCGCGGCTTTGCTTTCAATTTCTTTTTGAATTTCGTCGGAATACTCGCTCTCGCCCTGGTTTTTAATAAAGTTGCAGAGCTCCTCAACCTCTTCGTCGCTGATATAGCAGCCCTGCACACGCAGAGGCTTGCTTGCGCCGATAGGTGAATAGAGCATATCGCCCTGACCGAGCAGCTTTTCAGCGCCGCCTGAATCAAGGATTGTACGCGAGTCAATCTGCGATGAAACGGTGAGTGCAATTCGCGACGAGATATTTGCCTTGATAAGACCTGTGATGACATCAACGGACGGACGCTGCGTTGCGATTACAAGGTGCATACCTGCGGCACGCGCCATCTGCGCAAGGCGGCAGATTGAGTCCTCTACCTCCTTGGGCGCTGCCATCATTAAATCGGCAAGCTCGTCGATGCAGATAACAATTTTCGGCATTTCGTCCATATCGGGATGCTTTTTGACAAACTTATTATAGCCCTCGATGTCACGCACGCCTGTGTCTGAAAACGCCTGATAGCGCTTGAGCATTTCGGACACTGCCCAGCCGAGCGCGCCCGACGCTTTGCGCGGGTCGGTGACGACAGGAACGAGCAGGTGCGGAATATTCTCATACTTTGAAAACTCAACTTTTTTGGGGTCAATCATAAGGAATTTGACCTCGTTGGGCTTTGCGCGGTAGAGAATCGACACGATAATCGAGTTCATACAAACCGACTTACCCGAGCCGGTAGTACCTGCAATAAGCAGGTGAGGCATTTTTGCGATGTCGCAGAAAACGCTGTTGCCTGCGATGTCCTTGCCGATACCTGCCGAAAGTATGGACTTTTGACGGTCAAACTCGTCGGTGTCGATAATTTCACGCATAGAAACTGTATTTTTAACAGTGTTTGGAATTTCAATTCCGACGGCTGCCTTGCCGGGAATCGGCGCCTCGATACGCACGTTAGTTGCGGCGAGGTTAAGCGCAATATCGTCGGCAAGATTTGTGATTTTGTTAATTCGCACGCCTGCGGCAGGCTTGAGCTCATAACGCGTAACCGTAGGTCCGCGCGAAATATCGGTAATCTCGGCAGAAACGCCGAAGGAGGAAAGCGTGTTAACAAGAAGCTGCGCATTGTTTTTCAGCTCGTTGCTGACGTCGCGCGCCGACTTTTTCTTGACATTTTTGAGCAGCGTAATCGGCGGAAGTCGGTACTCCTCAACAGACGCGTGAAGCTCCTCGTCAGACACTGAAAACTCGGGAATTTCAGCCGCTTTTTCAATATCCTTTTTCTCGGACTTGGGCTTTTCCTCGCTCACATCCGCAACGATTTCGTCAATACTCTTCGGGGCAGTTCGCTCCTGCTGATTGCGTTTTGTTGCGGCGTTGATTTCGCGTATAATATCGGCGGTGGCGTCGTCGCCGAGGGCGTCGTCTGCCTTTGTCTTTGACTTTTTGCCCTTTTGGTTATCCACCACTCCGCCGTCGAGTTCAGAAGCCGGCGGAACATCGTCAAGCGGAACGTCAATCATCCTTTGATGACGGCGCTCGCGGCGTTCTTCAATATAAGGAGTCGCCTTTTCGTAAACTCTTTTGACGGGCTTTGCCGAGTTTTTGAAAAACTGATTAATCGTAACGCGCGACAGCAGCAGAAGGTCGACAAAAATAACAAGCAAATCAACAATTACTGCAGGCGCTTTGCCGAGTGTGAGCAGCAGCCAGCCGATAAGGGCGCCGAAAAGTCCGCCGCCAAACTCGCTCGGGGCGTTGTGGTACGCCGCCTTGACCGTCTGCGAAAAAACAGAGCCTGTCTGATTTTGAACGATATGTATGAACGCCGAGAGCATTAGCACTAAAATCACGATTGAAACGCCCTCGTACACCATATTTTTATTCGGTTTTTTGATTGTGAAAAGCACCGAGTATACAAGGCACAGTATCGGGAACACTACTGCTGCGAACCAGCCGAAAAGCCCGATGTAAAAATTGTGCAGCACTCTCCACACTCCGTCGCCGCCGATGACCGCAATGAAGAAGAACAGAACCGACAGGGCAAAAATGACAATACTCGTTATACGGGTAACGTCCTCCCTCTTCTGCTCGATTTCGTCCTCAACAACCTGACGGCTGCGGTTTGACGGTTGTTTTTTTGCTCCCGTTTTTTTAGGAGCGCTTTTTTTGTTGTTTGATGCCATATATTACCTACCTTAATGCGAGTTGAAAAATTCCGATAACGGCGAACAGAAAGCCTGCGCCGAGGTCGTAAATTGCAAAGTATCTGAGATAGTCCTTTTTGATTATGTAGCGAAGAACCTTGACGGCTGCAAACGCCGTAACAAGTCCGATTACTGCGCCGAGGATTCCTGCAACAACGCCGACTGCCTCGCCGGTGCAGGTTTCGACAATGCCAAGGACAAGGAATATCGGTGCCGACACGGTGAGTGCCGTGCGCAGCGCAGGGCGCTTTGAAACGCCGAGGAGAATGAGCACCGCAAACGGAACGCCGATAAGCGACAGTCCCGAAACGGGAACACAAAGCAGGCACAGAAATCCGACTGCGACTGCAAACAGGCTTGTTACGTCCCTGTCGTTTCGCGAGAGCGAAAGCTGCCTTGCCGCCGCAAGCAAGAGCGCGCCCGTTACGAGCAGGAATACTCCGTCGTCGAGCAGTGTGCCGTTTGAACTTGTCCTATGTAAAACGGAGAACAAAAGCCCTGCTTTTCCAAGCGGGATTGCCCAGAGAACAAGCGGCAGAAAGCTCACGAGCGTGTAGTACAGAAAACGCCTTGCAGGGCGCTTTTCGCTGCCCTTGATGTTCTTTGAAAATATATCTGACGCCGTGCCGACAAGCTCCTTGCCAAGGCGCAAAAACACCTTGTAGCTCGCCGCGATAATTCCCACTGCAATCGCGATATGAATGATTCCCGTAAGAGCCGAGCCCTGCTCGCCTGCCGTTTTGGCAAACTCGTGATAAGCCGACGCGTGCGCCGATTCGCTAATCGGAAGAATTGCGTATATCACCTGCAAAATCGCCTGAATAATCGCTTTTAATATTGACATTGTAAACTCCCCTGTAAAGTGATAAGTTATCAAGAAACCAGCCCTTGCGAATGTAATCGTAAGGATTAGTCGGGCGCGGTGCGCTGCTGTGCAAGGTGCCGGTGCCGGAATAAAATATATCGTCAAAACTAACTACCGTGTGCAGCATTTTCCCTCACCTCGATAACATTTTCAAGAAAGCCGAGAGCGTCGGACAGTCCGCCGAGCTCGTCAATCAGTCCGCAGCTGACAGCGCTTTCGCCGTCAAGCACTGTGCCGACATCCATAATAAGCTCGCCCGTTTTCATCATAAGTCCGCGAAAAGCCTCTGCCGAAATGCGCGAATTATTCTCAACAAAATTGACAATTCTGTCCTGCATTTTTTCAAAATACGACAAAGTCTGCGGCACGCCGAGCACTGTGCCGTTCATTCTGACGGGATGCACGGTCATCGTTGCGCTCGGAACGATAAAGCTCTTTTGGCAGCTGACCGCAAGCGGCACACCGATTGAATGTCCGCCGCCGAGAACGAGTGACGCCGTGGGCGTTTGCATAGTCGACAGCAGTTCTGCAATCGCAAGACCTGCCTCGACATCGCCGCCGACAGTGTTAAGAATAATCAGCAGTCCTTCAATTTCCCTGCTTTCCTCGATTGCAACAAGCTGCGGGATTACATGCTCATATTTGGTTGTTTTGTTTTGACTCGGAAGAATATAGTGCCCCTCTATCTGCCCGATAATTGTGAGGCAGTGGATGAAGTGACCGCTTTTTTCAACAGTGATTGACCCCGTTTCAAAAGCAGACGACTGCTCGGCGCACTCCTCTTCCTTTTCCTTTGCTTCGTCAGTATTCTGCGACATCGTATCACCCAAAGGTATTATGCCCCAAAATACACTATATAGTATATATTAACATTATTTGGCACAAATTGCAATAATAAATTGTCCGAGCCGCGGCGAAGTTTCCGGTATCCGGATTCCAGTTTCCGGCGTGGACGAAGTCCACCCTCAATTCGTAATTTGTAATTTTGTACCAAGGGGTACAAAGCAGCTACCTGCCTGCGGCTTGAACAATTCTTATTTTTCTTGTCAAGGCGTGTAAACTGTGTTATAATATAATGAATAAAAATATTGAGGTTCAGGCTATGATTGAAAGAGTAACAAAAGACAATCTTGAAGAATACGAAGATTTTATAAAAAAGCACCCGAAGGGACTGTTTCAGCACTCGTCAAAGTGGGCAAAGGTTAAGTCTGCGTGGAAATGGGAGGCTGTAATGCTCAAGGAGGACGGCGAAATAAAGGGCGCTGCAGCAGTGCTTATTCGCTCCATTCCCGTTATCAAAAGCTCGCTTATGTACGCGTGCAGGGGCTTTGTTGCTGACGAAAACGACTTTGAAAGCTTTGACAAGCTTTTTGACGCGCTTCTTGAAATCGGTAAGGAATACAAGGCGTACTGCCTTAAAATCGACCCCGAAATCGTGATTGAGAACACGGCGTACAAGGAGCATCTTATTCAAAAAGGCTTTGTTGAGCTCAATCCCGGATGTATGGATTTTGAGAATGTTCAGCCCCGGTTTGTTTACTGCTTTGACTACAACGGAATGAACGAGGACGAGCTTATGCTCACCTTCAAGAGCGACTACCGCAACCGCATCCGCAAGGCGCCGAAAAAGGGCGTTGAGGTGAAAATCTGCGGCAAAGAGGCGCTTGACGACTTTGTCAGAATTATGCAGGAAACGGGCGAGCGCGACGGATTTTCCACACGCCCGAAGGAATACTTTGAGCAGATACTCGACTGTATGACCGACGACGCAAGGCTTTATATGGCGTACTACGAGGGCAAGGCGATTGCCGGCACGCTTGCAATCAAGTGGGGTCAGAACGTTATGAAATATCAGTACGGCGCATCGTCAAACGCTCACCGCAACGTTTATCCGAACTACGCTTTGCAGTGGGCAATGATTAAATGGGGTATGGAGTGCGGCTGCAAGGTTTACGACTTTGGCGGAATCAGCGGCGACTGCCAGAATCCCGACAATCCGCACTATGGACTTTGGCGCTTTAAGCACGGCTTTGGCGGTTATATGAAGGAATTTGTCGGCGAGTTTGACTACGTTATCAACAAGCCGGTTTACAAGCTCTATAACGTCGGCACAAAAGTGCTTGAAAAGATAAGATAAAAATGTTTGAGGCGAAAAGCCGAGTAACTTATTCGGCTTCTCCCCTAAGGGAAGACAATATAAGGTTGAGATTATATCAGGAAACAAAATGAGCAGATATGTAATTGACAAAAAGGCGCTCGGTGAGAACATCGAGTATATAAAAGAAAAGGCAGGCGTTCCCGTTATAGGCGTTGTCAAGGGCAACGGCTACGGTTTTGGTATCAGGGAATTTACGCTTGCGCTGAAGGAGCACGGCATAAGCACCTTTGCTGTGACAGAGGTTACCGACCTTCCCGTTATGAAAGAGCTTCTCGACGGCGAGGACGTGCTGATTCTGCGCTCTACCTGCATTGAGAGCGAGGCTGAAAGCATTGCAAGCTACGGCGCGATTGCCACAATCGGCTCGGCTGAAAGCGCAAGGGTTATGAACGCCGCCGCAGAAAAGCTCGGCGTTAAGGTGCGCTGCCATATTAAAATTGACACGGGACTCGGCAGATACGGCTTTATGCCGGGCGAGGTTGAGGAAGCAATTAAATGCTACTCACTGCCGAACCTTAAATTTACGGGAATTTACACGCATTTTTCGCAGGCGTTTGAAAACGCGCCGCTGACAAAAGCGCAGCTTGAGGTGTTTAAAGACACGGTTAAGCAGATTGAAAGCGCCGTCGGTGATGTCGGCGTCGTTCACGCGGCTAACTCCCCTGCTCTTTTAAACGTTGACGGCGTAAGTCTTGACGCAGTGCGAATCGGCTCGGCGTTCACAGGCAGGGTCATCACGAAAAACGGTTCAAATCTCAAGAGGCTTGGCGTGCTCGAGGCGGAGGTTGTTGAAACAAAGGTTGTGCCTAAAGGCTACAAGGTAGGCTATGTCGGGCTTTACACCACAAAGCGCGAAACGAAAATTGCGATTGTTCCCTTCGGACACGGCGACGGTTTCGGTCTTGAGGTTGCGAAAGAGGAATATAAGCCGTTTCACATTTTGTCTACGACAAAGCGCGTGCTGAAAAAACAGAAGATTTACATTAATATAGGCGGCAGGAATTACCCTGTAATCGGTTGCATAGGGCTCACCCACACGGCTGTGGACGTGACGGGCAGCGAGGTCAGGGCAGGCGATATTGCAAAGGCGGACATCTCTCCGCTGATGGTAAACGCAAGAGTGCCGAGAGTATATGAATAAAAACAGGACCTTTCGGTCCTGTTTTTTGTTTTAAAGCTGCTTACTGCTTATTTTTTTGTTTTGGCTGTAAAGGTCTTGCTGTAATCGCCGTAAAGCTTTTTGCCTTTGACAATACGGTAAGAAATAATGCGGAATTTATACGCCTTGCCCTTTTTGAGCTTCTTAACTGTAATGGTGTTCTTTTTAACGCTCTTTACGGTTTGCCAGCCGTCCCAGTATTTTTCATTATACTTTTGAACCTCGTAGCCTGTGGCTGCGGATGACTTTTTCCAGGTGAGAGTCAGGGAATTCTTTGTAGCCTTTGACGCCTTAATTCCCTTTACCGTTGCGGGCTTGACATATGTTTTTACATTGAAATATGTTGAAAAATTATCATAGTAAACATGGATTCTGTAGGTTCCCGACTCCATAATATCATAATGGTTAATATGGTAGTATTCAGGAGTGAACTGATTGCCGTGACTGTCAAACGCAACAAGCTTCATGCCTGTTGTATCCAGATAGTCGCCTTCGTATAAGTCGCTGAAATACATATAGCCCGTTGTCTTTTTGGGAAGAGTTTTTACGGCAATGCCGATTGTTTTTGCATCATTTACCTTAAGATACGGAGCTTCGTCTTTAATCCGCCATATCTTATCGAAGTCAAAATTGCTGTAGCTTGCGCTGTCAGAAAACTCTTCTGCAGTAAGTGAAACGGCATTTCCGGAGCCTTCGCCCGTTCCCTCAAGATAGTACGAGTCCATTATAAAGGTCAGATAATCATTTTCTTCATTCGGGTCAATTTCATCTTTATTTGCAATCGCATACGGTATTGCCTCGTCTTTAGTTGCAGTGATTTTGCCTTTATTAACGCAGGTTTTGAATTTACCGTTAACTGCTATGCCGTAGGCGGTTTCGCCGGTTACATCACCGTTATTAACGCAATCGTTTACCGTTGTATAATAAGAACAGCCGATACCGCAGGCAATATCGCCGCTTGTTTCAATTTTACCGTTATTTGTGCATCTTATCAGTTGAGCAACGCCGCCGCCGTATATTCCGCCCACTACGCCTTTTGCGCCGGCAATATTACCGTTATTAACGCAGTCAACGAGCATTCCGTCGCTTGCAATACTTGTAATACCGCCGAGATAATAAGCAAAGAACTCGCTGCTTGGGTCAGAGCTGCCGGCAAGATCGGAATTATTGATGCAGCCAATCATTGCACCGTAGTTGCAATGGACCATAGGGCGTTTGCAATTATTTGACACACAGTAACGGATAATTCCGTTGTCAAAAGTGAGTTCCGGAATGCTGGCATCGCCGAGATAATTATCCTGACCGTTATGAATAACTAACTCACGGTTGCAGTTATTAATAACGATATTTTCAATAACTCCCAGATTTTCAAAGGCGGCAATTCCCCAGCCCGAACCGATAATACAGTTTTCAAAAACAAGATTTCGCAGGGTACCGCGATTGGTATAAGCAAAAATTGACCTGCCCTTATAATTTTTAATAGTATGTCCGTTGCCCTCGACAGTTCCTTTGAACGAGCCGAGAGGGTTTTTGTCGGGAGTATATCCCGTGCAGTCGATATCCTTGGTGAAATAGATTACAGCCTGGGGATTTTCCTTGATTTTTTTCAAATCCTCTGCCTTTGATACGGTGATATACTCTTTAGCTCCGTAAAACTTTGCCGCTGCATACGCGCTTGACGAGAACGCCAGCGAGGAGCTTACGAGAATAACAAAAGCTAAAAATAATGATAAAGATTTTTTCATAAAAATCCCTCCTTCATAACATACAACAGTCAAGCGGCAGAAAGGTTACAAAAACATATTATTTTGTTGTAAACGCCTTTGCGTCGCTCCATACTGAATACGCCTTAAAGCCGTCAACGCACTCAAAATACGTTCTTATTCTCACATAATATTTGCTGCCTGAATTAACGCCTTCAAGCGTTTCTTGAGTGTTTTCATAGCCCTTTACGGTAACGGTTTTTGTTTTGCCCTTTTCAAATTTTTCGCTTGTTGAAAGCTGAAGCTGATAGCCCGTAATGTGCTTTCTTGACATACGTTTTGCCTGCTGCTTCCACTTTACACTGACGGAATTCTTCTGCGGCTCAACAGCCTCAAGCGCCGTGCCAAGCGGTCTGATGACAAAAATCGGTCCCTCGTATTTTTCTGTCTTCTCTTTTTCTCCCTCGCCCGTTCTTTTTGTAATGTCGATATCGCTGTAATCGCCGATGCCCGTTATAATTATTCTGCAGTAGCCCATATCAACATTGTTGCCGAGGGACAGCTCATAGTCCCTTCCTTCAACAAGGTCTTTTCTGGTATTTATCCACTCGCCGTCCTGCCAGTAGCCGTCGTTGAGCCACACCTTTATATCGGGCGAAATAGTGTCGCCCGTCCAGGTTTTGTAGTACCAGTCGCCGTCGTGCTCTCCCCACGCGGAATTTCCGTGAACGGTGATGTTCGTTTTGAAAATATTTTCGACAAAGCCGACCACCTTTTGCCTCGTGGCAGACACGCTCATTATTCCCGTAAACAGCACGCTGACTGCGATTATTGCAGCGAGCAGCGCCCTGGATATTTTTCGTCTGGTGTTAAGGCTGATGCGCCGATGCTTTGCAACGAGTACGTCCATCTTCTTTTCAAACGACTGCGAAAAATCGTGGCTGTAAGCCGCTTTGTTCCGGTACTCTGCCATTTCGCGCTCGTCCGCTTTTTTAAATGCCTGAACAAAAAAATCTCTGTTAGTCATCGCTATCAACTCCCGTAATTCTTAAAAGTTCCTTTTTTCCCCTGTGAATTCTGACCTTGACGGCAGAGTTGCTCAAGCCGAGCAGATTTGCAACGTCTGAAATTTTCATATCGCATACAAAATAATAATACATCGGCATTTTGTAAGTGTCCTTCAGCTTGCAAATCGCGTCAACAATTTTTTCGGCTTCCTCGACATTTGAAATTTCGTCAAAAAAATCATCGTCCGAAATAATAATATTGTCGTCAAATTCAACTGTTTTGATTTTGTTATTTTTGTTATAAATATTGATTGCGGCATTTTTTGCAGCCTTGATAACGTAAGACAAGGTTCTTTTGGAAAGCGGGTCGCCGATTGATTTCAAATTATTAGCAACACCGATAAAGGCGTTGTGCACGGCGTCCTCCGCGTCCTCGTTATTTTTAACAACGTCAAACGCGGCTGCAAACATTCTTTCACGGTATTCGTAGTAAATAGTTTCAAATTTACTTTTGTCATTTTCATCATCCATGAGAGATAAATAAAGCATAAGCATTTTTCTCCTCAATATATACAACAAAAAATATTTGATTTGGTTACAAAAAACTTAAACGGAGCGTCCGGGTGGGCGCTCCATACAATATAATTATAACTGTGAATTGAGCCTTAAGCCTTAAGTCTTGAGCCTTGAGTCTTGAGTCTGCTCACAAAGTGAGCCCTTGAGTCTGCTCACAAAGTGAGCCCCTTGAGCCTGCTCCTTTACTCCTCGTCCTGCTCGGCGCGGCGCTTGTCCTCTTTTTTCATTTCCTTGGCAAAGGCTTTTACGCTATCCTTCCAGAAGTCGTAGTCGGGATTTTTGCGTCTGTCCTCGAGGTCAAACGTGTTTTTGATGTACTCGCCGAGGTACTCGGTTACGGTGCAGGCGCCTGCGTAGTTGAGGTGGTTGCCCTTATCGCGAAAAGATATATCAAGGTCAAGCTCCATTTCGTCAACGCAGAGGTTGAGGTCGATAAAATCAGCGCCGTAGCCCTTTGCAATCTCTGCCGCTGCATTGTGGCGCTCGTAGTTCCACGAGGTCGTGGTGGGCATTTCGATAAAGAACACCTGTGCGCCGTGCTCTCTGCAGAGCTCAACGAGCATATCAAACTGCCTGAGCCTGTTTTTGTGCACGGGCTCGGACTTGTCCGTTTCAAACATATACGGCTCAATTTTAACGTCGCTTATCGCGCTGAAATACTTGTAGCCGTGCGAGTTCGGGGTACGCATTTTAGTATCCCTGTTGATAACGCTCTTCCACCTGTCGTGGAAGGTGAAAACGGGCAGCTTGTCGGCAATCATAGCCTCAAAATCAGCGGTGTCGGCGTAGTTGAACAGCACGTCAAGGGCGTTTTTCTCCGGCTCCTGCTCGCCGGGAAGCTCGTCGTAGAGCATATCCGTTTCAATCATAACGACCTCGGGCGACTGATATTTAAGTATCTCGCGCAGGTAGTAATACGACTGAAGCGGCGTCTGATACGGTGAGCCCGTCATCTGACTTGTATAGCCGTAATCCTCGAAAAGCTTTGTCGGCACAAAGCCCGAATACAAATCGCTGTTTCCGATGCCGATTAGCTGAATGGTATTGTCGGGCTCGGTATAAAACGAATAAGTCTTGTTGAGCTTGTTGCGGTAAGCGTTGCCGCCCTTTTCCTTTGAAAAAGCAGTAACAGACAGCACCTCAAGAAGCGCTGCCATTACTAAAAAGAAGGATATAATTTTTACAATTCTTAAAACATTCTTTTTCATACTAAAAATTAGCGTAGATAAGGTCAACCTCGCCGTAGCCCTCGCCGTATGCGCCAAAAATGATTATTACGAAAATGGCGAGCATAAACAGCACGAACTTAACGGCAAACGGAAGCCCTGATATTTTTTGTCTGATGTCAATTCCCTTTTCCTGAATCAGACCGACAATGAACACGACGAGTGTGCCGAGAACGAGAATAAGATAATCGTTTTTGTCAAGTCCCAGTCCGTTGTGAGCGCCGGGAAGCATTGCACGAAGATTCGGATTTGCAAAAATCGAAACAGCCATTGACGCCGCCTGCTTTAATGTGTCGGCTCTGAAAATGAGCATACCCACATTAACAATCGCAAAGGTGCGAAGCATCTGAAAAATGCCAAACGCCCTTGTGCTGCGGTCAAGCTTGATTTTGCTGCAGAGCTTGCGGAAAAGCGGCTCGAGGAACATTCCGAACATCATCAGAACATAGTAGTACAGTCCGTAGACAATGTACTTCCAGCCTGCGCCGTGCCAGAAGCCGTTTGAAAACCACACGAAAAACAGTGCGACTGCTGTGGGAATCAGATTTGCATAGTACGGCGAAAACTTGTTTCGAGCCTTTTTGGACGCGTTCATAAAGGTTTTCGAGAAGGAAATCGGGTAAAAGATGTAGTCACGCAGCCACGCGCCGAGCGTGATGTGCCATCTTTGCCAGAATTCGTTGATACTCTTTGCAAAAAACGGACGCTGGAAATTTTCGGGCAGCTTGAGCCCCATAGCCTCGCCCATACCGCACATAACGTCCATCACACCCGAAAATTCGCAGTAAAGCTGAAGGGTGTAAAACAGTATTGCCGCTGCTACAACAACGCCCGAATAATTGTCGCTGTTGTCGAAGGTTATGTTTACAAATTCGGCTGCTCTGTCGGCAATAACAATCTTTTTGAACAGACCCCAGACAACGCGCTGTGCGCCGTATACAAAGTCTGACGGGTTGAACCTTTTGCCCTGCTGAAGCTGTGTGCCGAGCTGGTCGTAGCGCGCAAAGGGTCCCTCAACAATCGTAAGGAAGAACGCGAGGTACAGCCCCACGCGAAACGGATTTTTCTGCGCGTTGTACTTGCCGGAGTGAACATCTGCAAGATAGCTGATTGCCATCATTGTGTAAAAGGATATTCCAAGCGGCTGAATAATATTAACTTCGCCGATTTCGGTAGAAAAAATGCCGTTAACCGTGCCGATAAAGAAGTTCGTGTACTTGCTGACTATCAGCAGCGAAAGCGACGCGATAACGCCGACGGTGAGCACCCACGACTTATAGCGTGAGTACTTTGCCTTGAGCTTCTTTTTTTCTGCTCTTTCAAGACCCTTGCGCTTTTCCTTGAGCGTGGAGTCGAGCTTGTCAATCCACAGTCCTGCTCCCCACACAATGAGCGTGCAGGCGATGAGCGACAGGACGTGACCCTTTGCCGAGAAGAAGTAAAAGACATAAGAGCCGACAAGAAGAACTATCCACTTGCCCTTTTGCGGACAAAGGGAATACAGCGCATAAGTTATACCGAAAAACAGGATAAAAAACGCGAAAGAGGTATAACTAATCATAAATTAGTCCTCGTCCTCAAGTCTTTCAATCATTGATTTGATGGCAGAAACTGTTTCGAAGTTCTGCGGAAGGATGTCGCGTGCCGTGATGTCAACATCAAACTCGTCCGAAAGCTCCGCAACGAGCGACACGATTGCGAGCGAATCGAGAATTTTGTCGTCGAGAAGTCTTGTATTCTCGTCGATTGCAACGCCCGGCTTGATTTCCTTGATGATGTCGATAATTGTTTCCATAATATTCTCTCCCTTTTTAAAAACGAATTAGTTATTACTTGTAACTTCCGATTTAATTGCTTTTCTGTCAATTTTGCCGTTTTGATTATGCGGCAGGGTGCGCATTTTTACAAGACGGTTTGGCATAAGATAGCTTGTGAGGCGCGTTGAAAGCTCCTCCATTATCTGCTCCTCGCTCGTCTTTTTGGCGCTGTAAACAAGGATGATTTTGTCCTCGTCGTCATCAAAAACGCACACGCATTCCTGCATTCCCGTGCAGGCGCTTGCGGCAGTTTCAATTTCGCCAAGCTCAATGCGGTAGCCCATATGCTTTATCTGATAATCCTTGCGGCAGATGTACATAATCTCGCCGCGCTCGTTCATCTTCACAAGGTCGCCCGTTTTGTAGACCTTTTCGGGATAAGCGGTGTTAAGCGGATTTTGCACGAACGCCTCGGCGGTTTTTTCGGGGTTGTTGTAATAGCCCTGCGCGAGAAAAGAGCCGCGGACATAGAGCTCGCCCTCCTCGTCAACGCCTGCCTCGGTGCCGTCCTCCTTGAGAATGAACACATCGCAATTGTTGCAGTGCCTGCCTATAGGCAGCGGCTCGTCGTCCGAAAACGCCCTGTCAACAACATAGTATGTGCAGATGTCGGTGGTTTCCGTCGGTCCGCAGAGGTTTGCGTAAACAATGCTTTTGTCAAGCGAATTAATCCAGTAATTAAGCTGCTTTGTGGGCATTACCTCGCCTGCGAAAAGCACCATTTTGAGATACTCGGGCTTTGCGAGGTCAAAGAGCTTGAGGTTTGCGACAATCGAAAGTGCGCTCGGCACCCAGTAGATTGTGTTGACCTTGTTTTTATTTAGGTACTCAACGAGCATCATCGGGAACGAAAAATAGCTTTTCGGCACGACAACAAGCGTGCAGCCGGCGCGCAGGGTTGAGTAAATATCGGTAACGGACATCGAAAAATAAAACGGGGTCTGATTTCCGAAAACAGTGTTTTCGTTAAAATCAAAGGTTTCAACCGTCCACTCGCTGTAAGCAATAACATTGCGGTGAGTGAGCACCGCGCCCTTGGGCATTCCCGTTGAGCCCGAGGTGTAAAGCGCATAAAGCGGGTCGGTATCAATCTGAACTTTGCGTATCTCTGCCAGCTTGTCCTGATTGATTTGGCACTCCTGCGCCTCCTCGATTGTGAAAACGCAGTCAACGCCGAGAGTTTTTGCGCCGTCAAGACGGGCGCTGTCGGTGATGATTGCTGCAGGCTTCAGAGTTGCAAAAATGCGTTCAATACGGTCAAGCGGCATTTCGCAGTCAATCATAACATAAAAATTACCGCTGTACACCACGCCGAGCATTGCAGTCAGCGCGCGAACGTTTTTGTCAAGATAAACGGCAATCGGCGCATTTTTTTTGCCGATTTGAGCAAGGCAGGTGCCGATTCTCTGCGAAAGCTCGAGAGCTTCTTTGTATGTGAGGCTTTCCGCGCTGTCAACAAATGCAGCCTTGTCGGGAAAGCGCTTTGCGTCGTTTTCGAGAAATTCAAGTATATTTTTCATACAGTCCTCCGTTTTCTAACCGATTTAAATATACCATATTATGACTGTGTAAATCAACTAATTCTTTTTCAGCAGGTTGTCGCCGCGTTTTTTGCGCTCGCGTTCAACCTCCTTGAAAAACTCGTCAATGCTCTTTTGATAGAATTCATAGTCGGGGTCGTTTCGTCTGTCCGCAAGCTCAAAGCTGTTTGCAAGATAAGCGCCGAGGTGCTTTGTAACCTTGCGCGCGGCTGAATAATTGAGGTGATTGCCGACGTCACGGAACGACACATCAAGGTCCATTCCGATTTCGTCAACAAGCAGGTTATAGTCAATAAAATCGTAGCCGAGTTCAACGCTTAACTGCGCCACGGCGTTGTGACGCTCGGTGTTCCACGAGGTGAGCGTGGGCATTTCGGCAAGCACGATTTTGCAGCCTTTTTGCTCGCAAAGAGCAATCATCCTTTTAAGCTCATTAACGCTTTGCGGATTGATTGCCTCCGCCTTTTCGGTTTCGGTCATATATTTTGAAATTGCTACGCGCTGCACAGTGTCCGAATACTTGTAGCCGTGCGAATTAGGCGTTTCGGCTTTTTTTGGCTTGCCGATTTTTTTCCACTTGTCATGGAAGGTAAAAATTGAAAAGTGCGACTCCATCAGCTCGTCAAAATCAGCAGCGTTGAAATTTTCAAGCAGGTACTCAAAAATGGTCTGATTGCGCTTTACGCCGCGCTCGCTCTTTGAAATAGCCTCTTCATAGAGCATATCGGTTTCAATCACAACAATCTGCGGCGACTGATGCTCAAAAAACGTTTTGAGCATACCGTATGACTTGCGAGGAGTCTGATGCGGCGAGGCGATTACAGTGCTTGTGAAGCCGTGCTGCGTCCAGAAATCAGCAGGCACAACGGCGGAATAAAGGTCGCTGTTGCCGATACAAAGAACATCGATTGAATTGTCGGGCTCCTGCAAAAACGAGTACGCCTTGCTCAAAGAGGTTTTGTAGTGCGTTGCGCCTTTTTTTGAAAAATAGGTGAGCGAAAGCACCTCGAGCAGAATTGCGAGCACGAGCAGGAATGAAAGTATTTTGACACAGCCGACGGCTGTTCGTTTTAAATACGCTTTTGTTTCTGCAGTCATAGGTGTTGTCCTTCAATGTTTTTTAACATTGTATCCGTTAATTAGCAAGTAAATGCAGTGAAAAAAGTAAAGATTTTTCTAATTTTCAATGATATTTATATACTAAAACCGCACAAAAATCAACTAAATTCCATAAAATTTATATATTATTGATAAATTGAAGAAAAAAAGGACGGAAAAATTCCGTCCTTTTTTGAATTATGAATTATAAATGGGTACGGGCAGCGCCGGTCAAATGCCGGTATCCGTGAACTAAAAAGTTGCTATTTGCTATGATACTGCAAGGCCCTGTTCAGTTGTTCATGCGGCTACGAAACAGTCCACCGGACTGTTTCTCCCAAATCAAAGATTTGGAGCCTTGTGAACTAAAAAGTTGCTGGCGCAACTTTTTAGTACATTCCGCCTCCCTGTGCAGCTGCTGCCATTGCGGCTGCCTGTGCGGCGTCAGCCTGCGGGTCTTTAATATCTGTTACAAGCGATTCGGTTGTGAGCACCATTGCTGCAACGGACGCAGCGTTCTGCAGCGCTGAACGTGTTACCTTTGCAGGGTCAACAATGCCTGCCGAAAGCATATCCGAATACTCGTTTGTTGCAAAGTTATAGCCATAGCCCTTGTCGCTGTTCTTGATTTTGTCAACGATTACAGAGCCTTCAAGTCCGGCGTTTGCAGCAATCTGACGAACCGGCTCCTCAAGTGCCTTGAGAACAATATTTACGCCTGTTTTGAAGTCTGCGTCGTCGGTGTCGAGGAGTGCCTCAACAGCGGGGATTGCGTTGATAAGAGCAACGCCGCCGCCTGCTACGATACCCTCTTCAACTGCAGCCTTTGTTGCAGCGAGAGCGTCCTCAATGCGAAGCTTCTTTTCCTTCATTTCTGTTTCGGTTGCGGCGCCAACCTTTACTACTGCAACGCCGCCTGCCATTTTTGCAAGGCGCTCCTGCAGTTTTTCGCGGTCAAAATCAGATGTTGTGGTGTCGATTGCAGTTTTAATCTGCTGAACGCGCGACTTGATTGCCTCGCCGTCGCCTGCGCCGTCAACGATAATGGTGTTTTCCTTTGTAACCTTAACCTGACGCGCCTCGCCGAGCATAGCCATTGTGGTATCCTTGAGCTCAAGTCCGAGGTCGCTTGTGATAACCTGACCGCCCGTAAGAACAGCAATATCCTGAAGCATATCCTTGCGTCTGTCGCCAAAGCCCGGTGCCTTTACGCATACGCAGGTAAAGGTGCCGCGAAGCTTGTTGAGAAGGATTGTCTGAAGAGCCTCGCCCTCAACGTCCTCTGCGACGATAACAAGCTTTTTGCCTGCCTTGAGCACGCTTTCAAGAAGCGGAAGTATGTCCTGAACGGTGCTGATTTTTTTATCGGTGATGAGCAGCATTGCGTCGTCGATGACAGCCTCCATTTTGTCGGTGTCGGTCACCATATAAGGTGAAATGTAGCCGCGGTCAAACTGCATACCCTCAACAACCTCGCAGGTTGTGTCGGCAGTTTTGCTCTCTTCAATTGTGATAACGCCGTCGGAGCTTACCTTTTCCATAGCCTCGGCAATAAGCGAGCCGATGTACTCGTCGGCAGCCGAAACGGTTGCAACGCGGGCGATGTCGTCGTTATCCTTAACGGCAACAGAGGTGTCCTTAATCGACTTTACTGCAGCGTCGACAGCGCCCTCGATTCCCTTTTTAACAGTCATCGGATTTGCGCCTGCTGCAACATTTTTCATACCCTCGCGAACGAGTGCCTGCGCAAGCAGTGTGGCAGTTGTGGTGCCGTCGCCTGCGTCGTCGTTAGTCTTGGACGAAACCTCTTTAACAAGCTGTGCGCCCATATTTTCAAAAGAGTCGTCAAGTTCAATTTCCTTTGCGATAGTCACACCGTCGTTTGTGATGAGCGGTGAGCCGTACTTTTTGTCAAGCACAACGTTTCTGCCCTTGGGACCGAGTGTGATTTTTACAGTGTCGGCGAGCTTGTCAATACCTGACTGAAGCGCCTTACGCGCCTCCTCGCCGTAAATAATATCTTTAGCCATAATTATTCCTCCTAATAAAATTACGAATTGAGGGTGAGCTTCGCTCACACTCATTATAATGGGTACGGGCAGCGCCCGTAAAACACCGGTATTTGAATACTGAAATTATTCTACAACTGCAAGCACGTCCTTGATGTCTGCGATTGTGTATTCCGTGCCTTCAAGCTTTACCTGTGTGCCCGAATATTTGCTGATGATTACCTTGTCGCCGACTTTAACGGTCATAGGATTTTCGTCCGTGCCCGTGCCGACTGCGATAACCTCGCTCATTTCGGGCTTTTCCTGGGCTGATGCCGCAAGAATAAGTCCGCTTTCTGTTGTTTCCTCTGCCTCGAGCGCCTTGAGCAGCACTCTGTCTGCAAGTGGTCTGATAGTCATTTATATCACCTCTTAAATATAATTTGTTCTGAATTAGCACTCTTAATCCCCGAGTGCTAATATATATTGTAGCAAGATTTTTCCATTTGTCAATAGTGTGGGCAAAACTTTTTAAATTTATCATCACACAGACGACTGACTACCTGTTATATATTACTTGAAAAAATTATTCATTATGATATAATAAAGTATTATTACAATAATAATGCACAAGGAGGACGCTATGTCCGAGCTTACGTCAATAAAAGAAATACTCGACACCTTCGGCAAATACACGGGGCTGACCTCAGGCACGTCAATGCTGCCGCTTTTGCACCAGGGCAAAGACAATATTATTGTTGTAAAGCCCGAGGAGCGACTAAAAAAGTACGATGTTGCGCTCTATGTAACAGACAAGGGCAAATACATTATGCACCGCGTTGTTGAGGTGCACGACGACCACTACATCATCACCGGCGACAATCTGCTTGCAAAGGAATACGTAACAGACGATATGATTTGCGGAAAGCTCGTCGGCTTTTACAAAAACGGCAAGCACTATGTTGACTGCGAAAGCTCAAAGCTTTACCTCGCGTACTCGCGCATATGGGTTGCTCTCAAGCCCCTGCGCCCTGCCCTGCTGTTTGTAAGGCGCTGCACGGGATTTGTACGGCACGTGTGCGGGGTTATATTCAGAAAAATAAAAAAGATTTTTAAGGCGGAAAAATAAGTGAATGAAATAAGATTTAAAAACGTCTTTAACAAAGGCGATTTAAAAACAATTAAATGGATTTACAGCATCTGCAAGGCTGAAAAGTACAAAGTGCTGCTGCTCATCGTCGTTCAGTCAATAAGCGCGATTGTGACCGTTTCGTTTGCAAAGCTGTCAAAGGACATTATCAACGCTGCGACGATTGACAAATCGTTTGATTTGGTAATTCACCACTCGCTGTATTTCATCGGCGCCATATTGGTTCAGCTTTCGCTTTACGTTCTTGAGCGCAGCACCACCGAGCGCTGCCGCTGCAAGCTTGAATGGATACTCAAGCAGCACACGCTTGAAACAGCGATTCGCAAGGATTACGCCTCAATCACCAAAATCCACACGGGCGAGCTGCAAAACAGAATGTTCAACGACGTCACCGTCATTGCCGACGGCTTCACTACAATTCTGCCGAACGTGGTGTATTTTATCGTTAAACTCATAGCGGCGTTTATGTACCTTGTGATTATTGACAAAATCTTTGCCGTCGTATTCCTTGTTGGCGGAATTATGGTGTTCTTTTCAACTCATATGTTCCGCGGAGTAATCAAAAAAATGCACAAAAGCGTGCAGGAAACCGAAGGCAAAACGCGTTCGTTCATTCAGGAGGCGCTGACCTCGATGCTTGTTGTAAAGAGCTTTGTGGTTGAGGACAAAATCACCGAGACCGCCGACGAGCTTCAGCGTGAAAACTACAGAATGAAGATGAAGCGCCGTTTCTTTTCCATTTCGGCAAACGCCGGAATCAGCCTCGTTTTTAACCTCGGCTTTGTTTTTGCAGTCGCTTTCGGCGCATACAGAATACTCTTTTTCAATATGTCATACGGTAATATGACTGCTATGCTGCAGCTCGTAGGTCAGATTCAGTCGCCTTTTGCGTCGCTGTCATCGGTTCTGCCGCGCTATTTCACGCTGCTTGCATCAGCTGAAAGACTTATGGAAATTGACGAGCTGCCCGACGAGTTCCACGAAAACGAGGGCGAAATTGACGTGAATATGGCGTACAGCGACCTTAAGAGCATCAACTTTAACAACATCTCATTTGCGTACGACAGGGACGTCATTCTTGACAGCACCTCGCTCAAGGTCAACAAGGGCGACTTTGTGGCAATTATGGGCATTTCGGGCATAGGAAAGAGCACTCTGCTCAAGCTGCTGCTCGGTGTGTTCAAGGTAGACGACGGCAATATTGAGCTTGAGCTTGACGGCGAAAGCGTGCCTGTTGACTACACCACGCGCCGTATGTTCTCGTATGTGCCGCAGGGTAACTTCTTGCTGTCAGGCACAATTTACGAAAACCTGACCTTTATCAACGAAAACGTAACGGCAGAGGAAATCGACGAGGCTATACGCATCTCGTGCTCTGACGAATTTATAAACGCGCTGCCCGACGGTCTTGAAACTGTTATCGGAGAGCGCGGAACAGGCTTGTCTGAGGGTCAGCTTCAGCGACTTGCAATTGCGCGCTCGCTGCTGTCAAAGGCACCTATTATGCTGCTTGACGAGGCTACCTCCGCACTTGACGAGGAAACAGAAAAGCGCTTTCTTGAAAACCTCAAGGAGCTTGAAACAAAGACCTGCATCATCGTATCGCATAAAAAGGCGGCGCTTGACATCTGCAACAAGCACGTTCAGATTATCAACAGTAAAATCGTAACGGAGGAAAAGTAATGCTGCTCACAAAATGGGGCAAGTCGCTTGACAAAGACTGTCCGCTGCCCGAATATCCGCGTCCGCAGTTTGTTCGCGACAGCTATCTGTCGCTGAACGGCGAGTGGTCGCTGGGCTTTTACAAAAAGGGCACGTTTGAATCGCTCGAGGAATACAGCATAACAGTTCCGTTTTCGCCCGAGTGTCCGCTTTCGGGCGTGAACAGGGTGCTCGGCAAGGACGAATATCTGCTTTACGAAAAGAGCTTTTCACTGCCCGAGGGATTTAACGCAGGCAGGGTTTTGCTGCATTTTGGCGCAGTTGACCAGATTGCCGACGTGTCGCTCAACGGCAGGTACATTATGCGCCACGAGGGCGGCTACACGCCCTTTGAGTGCGATATAACAAGTTATCTTAAGGACGGTGAAAACACGCTCACCGTCAAGGTTGAGGACGTCTGCGAGGACAACGAATTCTCCCGCGGCAAGCAGCGCACAAGGCGCGGCGGAATCTGGTATTCCGCCCAGAGCGGAATATGGCAGAGCGTTTGGCTTGAAAGCGTGCCGCAGGATTACATCAGGTCGGTGCGAATCACGCCCGACTTTGACAGAGAGCAGGTGAATTTTGAATTCGACGGCGCAAACGGCGTTTTAATTCGCATTTACGACGGCGAAAGCCTGATTGCCGAAACGAACGAGCGCACCGTTAAAATTCCCGATTTCAAGCCGTGGTCGCCCGAAAGTCCGTTCCTTTACCGTGTAACCTTTTCGTACAAAAGCGACAGAGTAAAGTCGTATTTCGGAATGCGCAAGTTTTCCGTCGGCAGCGACAAGGACGGAATTTTGAGGCTGTTTCTCAACAACAAGCCTTATTTTCAAAACGGTCTGCTCGACCAGGGCTACTACCCCGACGGCTATCTCACTCCCCCGTCAAACGAGGCGATGGAGCACGATGTCAGAACGGTAAAGGAGCTCGGCTTCAATATGCTGCGCAAGCACATAAAAATTGAGCCGCTGCTCTGGTACCACTACTGCGACACGCACGGCATAATCGTTTGGCAGGATATGATTAACGGCGGCGGTAATTACGGACTTGAGGTCAGTGTCCTCCCCTTTGTGGGAATAAAGCTTGACGACACAAAGCACGGCAGCTTTCACCGCACAAGCGAAAAAGCGATGAGCCTTTACTACACCGAGCTTGACGAGATGCTCGCCCACCTTTACAACTGCCCGTGCATTGCGGCGTGGGTGCCCTTTAACGAGGGCTGGGGACAGTTTGACAGCGCCGCGGCGTATCATCACATTAAGAAATTTGATTCCACGCGAATAGTTGACTCCGCGTCGGGCTGGCACGATATGGGTGTGAGCGATGTGATTTCAAAGCATATCTACTTTACCCCGATAAAAGTTAAGACGGGCGACAGACCTTACGTGCTGTCAGAGTTTGGCGGACTGTCAACAAGGGTCAGCGGCCACACATTTAACGATAAGATGTTCGGCTACAAGCTTTACAGGGACTGCAAAAAGCTCACAAAGGCATACAAAAGACTTTTTGAGCGAGTGATAATACCGCAGATTAAAACGGGGCTTGCCGCAACGGTTTACACCCAGGTAAGCGACGTTGAGGACGAGCTCAACGGAATAATGACTTATGACCGTGAGGTGCTGAAAATCGACGCCGACACGGTAAAAGATATTAATGAAAGGGTTAAAATAGTATGAATCAGCTTGAAATGAAAGACGGCGTAAAAGCCACGATTAAAACTAATATGGGCGATATGACCTTTGTGCTCTTCCCCGAGGTTGCGCCAAAGGCGGTTGAAAACTTTACAACCCACGCCAAAAACGGTTACTACGACGGACTGATTTTCCACAGGATTATCAAGGACTTTATGATTCAGGGCGGCGACCCGAACGGCAACGGCACAGGCGGTCAGTCAATCTGGGGAGCTCCCTTTGAGGACGAGTTTGCCCTCGACGCAAGGAACTACTACGGCGCGCTTTCGATGGCGAACAGCGGACCGTCAACAAACGGCTCGCAGTTCTTTATTGTGCAGGCAAAAACAGCACCGCCGCAGATGCTCGAGCAGATGGAGGAGCTCACCGACAGAGGCTATCCGCGTGAGTGCATCGACAACTACAAGGCTGTCGGCGGAACACCGTGGCTCGATTTTCACCACACCGTGTTCGGTCAGATTATTGACGGCACAGACGTGCTTGAGGATATCGCCGCAGTACGCTGCGGTATGAACGACAAGCCGCTG
>CAMPBI010000011.1 GCA_946637545.1 uncultured Clostridia bacterium
GAACAAATATCAACTCTCATATCGCCCTTTGTGCTCTTTGTTTCATAAGTAGCACCGCAGGCGCATCTTACTGTACATGTTTCATACTTGGGATGAATTCCGTCTTTCATTGCTTTCACCTCTCTTAATTTTCGAGATATCTTATAACGCAAAACATTATAACAAATGCTTTGCAAAAATGCAAGTGTTTTTTTAAATTATTTATAAACACATTCTTTTGACAGCTCAAACGAATACAAAAGTGACTGCTTTACAGGCTTCTTCAGAGTCTTTTGCGCGGCGATTTTATAAAAAGCAAGCTGCTTTTTGTAAAGGTCGAGAAGCTCCTCTTCAGATTTTACATAGTCTGTTTTGTAGTCAACAAGCACAAGCTCACCGTTTTCTTCAAAAACACAGTCCGCAATTCCCTGTACAAGAATAGGGTCTGAAAAAGAGGTGTTCTCAAGCTCGTTTGCAGGAATAAGTGAGGTTACCTTGAGCTCGCGGTAAACATTTTTGCTTTTCTGCATACGCTTTGCGATATCGCTGTCAAAGAATTTTTTGAGTTTTTCACGGTCCAGCACCTCTGCCTGTTTTTCTGAAATAAAATGCATAGAAAGCAGCCTTTGAACCTCGGACTCGATATTATCTTTTGCGACGTTAAAGTCGGCATACTGCATAAAAGCGTGCATCGCGCTTCCCTTTTCAGCCGAAGTCATACCTGCGGCGTGCATAAATGCCGGTTTGGTTTTTGCAAAATACTTAAAACCGCTGTCGCGCTCGTCAAGTTCAGACGCACTGCGTTTTGACGAAAATGCCGACAGCTCGGCGTGAGGATACGAGAATTCAAGTTTATCTGCAATCTCTCTGACAATTTCAGCGTCAACAGTTTTGTCAACGTTTTCCGCAAGGTTGCTGTTCTCGAGTTCATCCGCAAAGAAAATATCCATATCAAAGTCAAAAGACAAATCTGTGCGAATATCAGAAGCTGCCATTTTTCGAAGTTTGGCACCGTTTTTGTGCAGCAGAGCCGTCATTAAGAAAATGTCTGCATCGTTTTGCAGATGCTTTACTGTGACATCGTATATCTTGCCGTCAATAATTTTTGACGCTGCATTGTTTAAGGCGGCATCAAGGTTTTTGAATGACGCAAAGGTAATAAACTGCTCTTTTGCACGGGTCATTGCAACGTACAAAACACGCAGATTTTCGCTCATTGACGCGCAGGCGTTCATTGTTCTGATGCAGGAATACTGCAAAGAATTATAGCGATACAGTCCGTCCTCGTTATTGACCTTCAGTCCTATACCGCTATGGTTATTTAGCTGAATAAGACTGCGTAAATCCTCGGTATTATACTTGTGCGAGGTCGACGCAAAAATACAAACCGGATATTCCAGACCCTTCGACTGATGAACGGACATAAGCGAAACGCAGCTTTTTCCGCTCATATTGACATCGGCGCTGTCAACAGAAACGCCGCTGTTTACAATACTGTCAGCAAAACGGATAAAGGATGTCAGACCGACATTTTCACCCTTGTCAAAAACTGAAGCGAGTTCGAGCAGTTTCATAACGTTCGCTTTACGCTGCTCACCGTCACCCATAGCAGAAATAACCGAAAGATATGAGGTGTCGCTTATTATCTGTCGGATAAAGTGTTCAACACTCATTGAAGCGGCATACTGCCTGTATTTGTCAAGGTCGTTGATAAATGCTGAAAAAATCCCCTGCTCCGACGTTATACAGGAATACAGATTCTTTTGTCTGTTTCTGACTTTAGCCGTGGCAATCTCATCGGCAGTATAGCCGTAAAACACCGACATTAAAGTTGCAAGAAGCGGAACATCCCTTGAAGGATTGTCAATAGTGCGAAGAAGCGACATCAGAATCGCGACCTCGTTATTGTCAAAAAGATTTGTCCTGTTGTTTGCTGCGGCAGGAATTCCATACTGTGCAAAAACCTTTGTCCATATCGGCAGGCGATTCTTCGGTGAGCGGAAAAGCACCGCAAAATCAGAAAACTTAATCTTGCGATATTCATCTCCGTCGCGGATGACTTCGCCGCTTTTTACTTTTTTGAGAATCAGCCTGGCAGCCTGTCGTGCCTCATACTCATCGGAATCCTCGCCTTCAGGCGTCTGAAGCAGGCAAAGCTGTGCTGACGCGACATCACTTTCGGCATAATCTGCACCATAATTGAGATAATCCTCATCAGTGTAATCAAGCTCGCCGATACTGCGGCTCATAATATGAGAAAAAACAAAGTTTACATAGTCGCATATACCGTGGCGCGAACGGAAATTCTTATCAAGAATTATCTTCCGGCTCGTATCGCTGCAGTCAGGTGAATAATGAGAAAAGGTGTCTTTTTTCTCGTTAAATATCTCGGGCATTGCAAGGCGGAAGCGGTAAATGCTCTGCTTTACATCGCCCACCATAAAGCGATTTTTGCCGTTTGAAAGCATTTCAAACAAAGTATCCTGCGCGGCGTTAGTGTCCTGATACTCGTCAACAAGTATTTCATCAAATGACGCGGCAAGCTCCTTTGCAAGGTCCGTGCGGATTATGCTGCCTCTTTCATCCGGATAAAACAGCAAATCAATTGCAAAATGCTCAACATCGGAAAATGAATAGGCATTCATCTCACGCTTTACATCAAGGGTGCGGCGAGAGAACTCTCTGACAATATTGCAAAGAATTTTTATCAGCGGATAAAGGTATTCATTATCCCTGCGAATTTCATCTGACGCGGTTAAAACAAGAGGCGAAATGTCGCTTTTCACAATGCTTTTATACGTGTCACGAATGTTTTTGAGCGTTTCTTTTACAGGGCTCGTGTAGCCGCGTTTTGACGGCATTGTTGAAAACTTAATACTGCTTATGACGTTTCTGACATCATCCCACGGTTTGACAAGCGAATTAATAGCATCTTCAAATATCGCTCTGTCCTTTTCGAGCATAAGCGAATATTTATCGAAAAGCTCGTCGCCGACATCAAGCATACCCTGCGCCTGTGAAATCATTTCGAGCGCTTCAACAGCATAACGCTTGACCTCTGAATAAACGTACTTTCCAAAGTAGCTTTGTTCAATTTCACATTCGGGATTATACTGCTCGCAGCACATATCAAGCCACGAATCCGGAAACGGCTGCGCTGAAATATATGAAGAAATCTGCTTTACCGCACCAACAAGCGCGTTGTCATTTTTGGTTGAGCACAGAAGTTCAACAAGTGCCTTAAAATCATCGTTTTCAGTCTGATAATGCTCCTCGATTAGCTCGTTGATTACAGTATCTTCAATCAGCAGTTGCTCTGCATTATCAAGAATCTTAAAATCCTGTGCTATATCGAGATGAAAAAAGTTTTCACGCACAAGATTGATGCAAAATGAGTCAATCGTACAAATTTTTGCCGACGGCAAAAGTGAAATCTGACGAAGAATATTTGTGTTATTAGGATGCTGTTTTGAAATATCGGTCAGGGTTTTAGATATTCGGCTGCGCATTTCAGCAGCGGCTGCGTTTGTAAAAGTTACAATCAAAAGGCGGTCAATATCAACACCGCTTTCGGTAATCATTTTGACAACGCGCTGCGTGAGAACTGCCGTTTTGCCTGAACCTGCTGCGGCGGACACAAGAATATTTGAGCCTCGCGCGTCAATAGCATCTTGCTGCTGTTTGGTCCATTCAGGCATTATCCTCACCGCCTTTCAGTATTGACAACGTTTGGGCGTTATCAAATTCTTCCATTTCCCTGTTAGTAATCTCGCGACGATTCTTGCAAACTGCGCGATAGTCGCAGTATTCGCAGGTTTTGTCGTGATTTTTTCCATTGACGGGATTTTGCATAATACGTCCTGCGTGAAGCGAATCACCCATTTGAGAAATTAAGGAATTAATTTTGTTTGCAATTATTCCAAGCTCCTCAAAGGTAACTACGTTTCCGCTTACTCCGTCCTTTTCACTGTATTTTACGGGGATATATCTGCCCTCAAGTTCGTGCTCCATATGCTTTGCAATATCATGCTCGGAATCGTTGAGCACGACGCCCTTCATCTTAAAGTGCTGATTTTCCTTTGACTTGACGCCGTCTGCGCTCATATTTCGGTCAAGGCTGATAACAGGTCTGGCGGAGTGCATATAAAGCACACCGCTTGACACACCGCTGTACTCGCTGTCACTCTGTGAAAGAGTAAACAGATATATAAACATCTGAAGATTAAGCCCGTAAAGTATGTCGGAAAGAGAAAACTTTTTGTTACCCGATTTGTAATCGACAACTCTGATATACTGCGTTCCGTCTTCCTCATAGACGTCAACACGGTCAACAGCGCCTTTAATGGTGATTTTTCCTCCGTCAGAAAGCGGAATTTCAGCGGATTTTACCTCTTCACCCTGCGAGCCGTCGCCGATTGTAAGTTCAAAAGCCTTCGCCCTGAAATCAGAGTGAGAAAATTCCTCACGCAGTCGCAAAACAACGGCAACAAGCATTTTTGAAAGCCTCATAAACTGATATTTGAATCTCGGAGTAAACTTGCTGAAATCCCCCATTTTATTTTTGAGATAGCTTTCAAGATGAGTGTTAACGCTGATAACAACAGCATCGTCGGACATAGCTTTCAGTCCGTCGCTGCCGTTTTCTTTGATAATCTGCTCGAGCACAAAATGAATTACAGTGCCCGTTTGCATCGGGTCCATTTCTGCGCGCATCAAAGGACGCGCTCCCAGCCCGAATTTGCAAAAATAACGGAATGCGCAGTTGTAGTAATCCTCGATTCTCGATGCTGAAAGATACATATTTTTTCTGAACAGCTCTGTTGCAAGCTCTGTGTTTGCAAGCGTTATTTCATCGTTTGAAACAAGTCGTCTGACTGCGTCCAGGCGTGAAGTATACTCGCCCTGCTGCTCAAAATATGCACCGAGTGCGTTAATAACCGGAGTGTTTTCACCGACAGCCGAAGCAAGAAGCTCAAAGGCGTTCTCCCTGCTCTCGATTTTGTCAAGCGTGACCTCATCAGTATAAAAATCAGTTTTAATATTCGGATATACAGACTGAACACCGCGAACAATTGAAGATTCGCTGCCGCCTGCAGCGCTGTCGCGATAAGAAATATAAAGCCTTTCCGTTGGCGACGACAGCGCCATATATGCAAAATAACGCTCCTGCGCATTGAGTATTTCGCCGTAGGAATAAAGCTTGAAATCATTATTGATAAGCGTTACACGGTCATTTTCGCTGAGGAGTCCGGCAGATGTGACAGCCTGCGGAAACTCACCCTCATTGGCGCCGACGATAAAAACTGCACGCGGATTATCGCATCTGATTCTGTCGGCAGAGCCGATTTGAACATTGTCAAGTCCCGTAGGAATGGATCCGAGGTCCTCGTTTGAAATCATCAGATGAAAAAGTTTGGAATACTCGCGAAGAGTAATAGGCTTTTCCTCGCTTGTTTCGGCAAGCTTATCGAGTATTTCCATAAGCAAATCCCAGATTCTTCCCTGTTCAATAGCAAGAGCGGATTTGCCGTTATTATCAAGAGATATTGCAAGAGCTTTGAGCTGCTCATCGGCTTTAAAATCTGAAATTGCGTAGTAAACCGCCTTGCATATATTGAGGCAATTAGCATTTTTCGTGCGAGTTCTGAAACGCTCAATAATATCAATTATGTATTTTCTGCTGATATTCAGCTGTTCCAGCTCGGCTTTATCACTTTCAGTAAGTGACTCGACAAAGCCGCGCGGACTTTCAGTGAAATCGTTTTTCCACTGTGAGCCGTTAATATTCCACACAAAAGCATAGTTTTCGAGCTTGCTGATGCTTTCGGCATCAAGCTTTGTCAGTCCTGTTTTCAGCAGCGAAAAGATGTCGTCGCTGCGAAGTGAAAAAATAACACTGCGAAAAAGGAAATTAACAAGCATCATAAGCGGCTGCGATGAAATATCCTGCCGCTCGTCATTATAGTAAGGAATTTTATATTTTGAAAAAGAAAACTGCAGCTCCTTTAAATACTTGTCAAGGTCGCGGCAAATAACCGTAATTTCAGACGCTCGAAAGCCTGCACGCAGAAGCTTTGATATATTAAGCGCAACTCTGTCGCACTCGTCTGAAATATTTTTAGCTGCATATATGCTTATACTGTCGCACTCATTTTCAAACGACTGCATAACATTAGAAAACGCGAACTTTTCAATATTGCGAAGCTCTTCGTTTTCAGCACGCTTGTTGCCGTCAAGTATAATCGGAGGCAAAAACTCGGAACCTGCTTTTTTGTTGACCCCTTTTAATATTTCAATATTTGAATTGACGTACGAAAACAGGTCGTATCTGTCCTTGTTATTGAATGAATCTGTACAGAAGGTTATATATACCTTTTCAGCCTGCTTTATGATTACCTCGATAATCTTGTACTCCTGCGCCACAAAACCGGAAAAGCCGTCGATAAAAACAGTCTTACCCTTGAAATAATCAAGGGTGAGCAGTTTGTGATAAAGGCGCGTGAGTTCATTTTCACTGTCATAGTATTCGCCTGCAATAAGCGCATCGTAAGCACCTATAATCGAGGCTATGTCCTGCAGTTTTCTGGAAAGAAGCTCTTTGTCGGTATTATCTGCTGCGTCAAAAATATCGTCAATTGTAACGCGGCAGGATTTCATTTCGTCATAGATTTTGAGAACGCTTGTGATAAATGAATTAGATGTTATATTTCTGTTAAAAAGCTGCAGGCTGTCCTGCACGGTTTCAATAGCACGTTTCATCATAACAGCTCTGGCGCCCTTTGAGAGAACGGGTAAATCGTCGCCGCCATATTTGCTGCTGATTTCGTGGTTAAGGCGTGAAAAGGAAAGGCAGTCCACTGAATTCACCTTATCTTCGCCGAGGTCGATGAGAAGACGCCTTTCGCACACAAATGAAAACTGTTCGGGAACAAGGAGCAAAATATCACTTTTGCCGCTGTCGACCAGTTTTTTTATCGAATTAAAAACATATTCAGTTTTGCCGTAACCTGCTCTGCCGAGCACAAGCTGTAACATAAATGCTCCCCTATTCCGGCTTAATAAGTCCTTCGTGCATCATACGCTCGTGAGCCTCTATCATAAACTCGTACATAGGGCGTGCGATGTCAAAGGCAAGCTTCATTTCATTTATCAGTTCTGGTGAGTTGATACGCTCCATATCGTAGCAATCATACGAAAACGCAAAGTTTTTTGCAAGCAAAAACGGCTTGAGCTCTTTAGGAGCATCGGGATAAACCTCTTTTTTATAATAATCTCTGCAGGAAAATGAAAACCCTGCATCGGCACACGCTTTGACAGCGTTCATAAACCGTTTCGGTTGCTCCATAATCATTTCGTGCAGAACTCTGAAATTAGACGCACGCCAGGTCCAGAAAACAAGTCCGTATCCAAACGACTGCGGATAAAATTCAAAATAGTAAAAAGGAGCTTCGGGATATTCTTTTTTGTATCTGCGAAAGAATATCCACATATTTTCCCTGTACTTGATTTTTGAACGGTTACCGCGTGTGTCACGGTGAATACGCGAAACGGCGCGTACCGGGTCAAGATACATTTTGTCGTCAATATCGTAAAGCACATCGGACAAATCAAGCACAATCTGGCGCAGCGGCACTGTTATGCCTTGCTTTAATTCCTCTTTGTGCTCCTCATAAAAAGGCTTTGAATCGTTAAATCTGTTGAGGCAAAGAAGTTCCATTGCCTCGGGAGTAATGCCCTTAAAATTATATTCCATATCTATCCCTTTAAAAGTCCTTTGTTAAGCATCTGCTGTGCTGCAAGTTTGGCACATATTTTTGCCGAATGGAAATTCAGTCCGCCCTGAATCCATGCATAAAACGGCTCGCGGATTGGCGCGTCTGCCGAAAGCTCAATTGATGAGCCGAGGGTAAATGCTCCTGCTGCCATAACGACCTTGCTGTCGTAGCCCGGCATATCCCACGGCTCCGGCAGAACGAAGCTGTCAATCGGGCTGCCGCTTTGAATACCCTGACAAAAAGCAACAAGGCTTTCCTCATTTTCCAGTCCGAGGCACTGAACAATATCGGCGCGTTTTTCGTTATACTTCGGTGTTACATCGTATCCGAAAGACGAAAACAGCGCGGAAATATAAACAGCACTTTTGAGCGCTTCGCCGACTGTGTGAGGCGCATAAAAAAGCCCCATATAAAGCTCTCTGTTCATTCCGAGAGTAGCGCCGACCTCTTTTCCGAGACCGGGTGTTGTAAGTCGGTATGAACACTTTTCAACAAGGTCGCGGCGACCTGCGATATATCCGCCGGTAGTGGCAATTCCGCCTCCGGCATTTTTTATCATTGAGCCTGCGATAAGGTCTGCTCCGACCTCGAGAGGCTCACGCTTTTCAACGAACTCGCCATAGCAGTTGTCAACCATGACAATAACATTCGGATTCTGCGATTTTGCAGCCTTTACAATTTTGCCTATATCGTCAACAGTCAGCGACGGACGCAGCTCATAACCTCTGCTGCGCTGAATATATACCATTGTTGTTTCAGAATTAACGGCGTCTGTTATGGCATCAAGGTTGGGACGATTATCCTTTAGCGCAACCTCGCTGTAATTGATGCCAAAGTCCTTGAGAGAGCCCATACCCTCGCCCGTAATACCGATTACGCCGTGGATAGTGTCGTACGGTGTGCCTGTTACGCAAAGCATATTGTCCCCGGGACGAAGAACGCCATAGAGGGCGGTTGCAAGAGTGTGTGTTCCGCAAACAAAATTATGGCGAACAAGCGCGTCCTCTGCGCCGAGAACCTGCGCCCACACTCTGTCGAGAGTTTCTCTGCCGCGGTCACCGTAGCCATAGCCCGTTGATGAGGTAAAATGCGTTTCGGAAATACCGTTGTCAATAAACGCTTTTTGCACCTTGAGTTGATTATATTCAGTGATTTCATCAATATGTGCAAACTGCTCTGCACAAAGTTTCAGCGCATTGTCAGACGCGTTTTCTATTTTTGGGTCAATCTGAAAAAAAGGTGTCATCTGTATATTCTCCATTTTCCGTCGTCAATAAAGCCAAGACGGCTGTAAAAAGACTCGTTCAAACCGTCGTCGCGCATTATATGCACCCTGCCGACAACATCGTTACATATTGCGTAGACAAGAGTTGAGCCGTATCCCATTTTTCTGAATTCGGGAGATGTACGCACAGCTGTGAGTATTGCATGACCTTCAATAATTGAAGACAGTATTCCCGAGGAAATGATTTCGCTGTCAAGGCAAAGCGTGTACGCCTTTGCCGTTTTGTGACGCACCCGGTGGCTGATGTCAACATACCAGCTTTTAAAATCCTGTGAATTATAATCGACAAAATTAAACAAATCCATAAGTTTAGGGTACTCGTCAATCGTTACGCCATTTAAAGAATAATCACGTTTGGCGTCGCAGTGCATAATCACTCCCTCGTCGTATCTTGCACCGAAATTGAATAAGTCGGAGCAGAGAATTGAGGAGTAACCCGTAACGCAGAAAAAGTGAACAAGTTCGTCAATATCGGCGTTTTCGGTTATGCTCAAGGTAAAATCGCCGTCAAGCTTTGACATAATTGCGGTGATTTTTCCATCGATTACCTGCTTAAAGTACAGCGCAAACTGATATTTTGTACCGTACGATTTGAGAAGCGACAGTATTCTGACAGAAAAAATATCTCTTATTCGCCAGGAGTCAAGCTCGTTTTCATTATCAATTCTTTCAATCATAGATTTTAGTCATTAGTGCTTTCAGTAATTTTCTTGTGTTTTTAATATCCTCTTCTTTTACAACGCTTGCGCCGGAGTGAATATAACGGCAAGGAAGCGAAATTGCCATAACCCTGCTGCCGCGTCCGCTTTGCTGAATTGCGCCTGCGTCGTTTCCTCCGGCTATAGCGGTTTTTGTCTGGACGGGAATATCGTTATCCTTTGCCGTTGTCATAGCAAGATTATATAGCTCTTTATCGTAAATTGTGCGTCTGTCCATAAAGGAAATAACTGCGCCGCATCCGAGAATACAGACCTTGTCAGAACCGTTGACGCCGTCAAAATCAGCAGCAGTTGTGGCTTCAAGAATAACGGAAATATCACTTTGAACAGCAAATGATGTGCATTTTGCGCCGCGAAGTCCAACCTCTTCCTGAACGTTAAAGCAGAAGGTTGTATCATACTCGAGGTCGCTTTTGATAAGTTCTATCATCAGCATACAGCCGATTCTGTCATCAAGCGCCTTTGCCTTGATAAATCCGTTGCCGAAAGTATAATAATCGCTTACAAAGTATGCAAAATCGCCAAGGCTTACACTGCCAAGCGCCTCGTCCTTGCTTGTTGCGCCGATATCAATGAGCAGCTTGTCAAATTTAGGAACGGTTTCGGTTTCGTCCTTTTCAAGAAGATGTGCGGCTTTGTCGCCGATTACGCCCTTGACGCCGTTTTTTCCGATGGAAACAACTCTGTCAAGGCAGACTCTGCTGTCAATTCCTCCGACAGGCGAAAAACGAAGATAGCCTTCATCGGTAACATCGGTGATAATAAATCCTACCTCGTCCATATGAGCGTTGAAGGAAACGGACTTTGCAGGAGTTTTTTTGCCTTTTTTGAATGCGATTACCGAGCCGAGCGAATCGACCTTATAGTCACAATAATCCTTTATCTGACTGATAATATAATCGCGAACGGCTACTTCATCGCCTGAAGCTCCGTTGATTAAACACAAATCCTTAAGCATCAATTTCACCCACTCTCTTTTTTATATATTCGCAAATCAGCTTTGCTGTATTTTCAACATCCTTTGTATCTACTACCTCAATCGGTGAGTGCATATATTTTTCGGGAATTGAAATAAGAGCAGTACGAATTCCGCGCTCCGTGAGCGAAATTTCATCGGCATTAGTGCCCGTGCTGCCGCCACCCATAATTTCTTTTTGATAAGGTATATTCTGCTCTTCTGCCACTTTAACAAGAGTTTCGGACATAGTTCTGTCAAGCACGGGTGAAAAGCCTATCATAGGACCTTTGCCGATTTCGCCGCAGTCACTCTTTTTGCAAAGAGGTGTATAAGCAAATGAAACGTCAATTGCAATCGCCTCGTCAACCTCCTTGCCGAACGGTCCGACAGCAGCGCCTCTGCCGCCGACCTCCTCTTGCGAGGAGAGCATAGCAGTGATTCTGCAAGGAACATCCTTGAGCATTTCGAGTGCAAGAATAATTGACGCTACGCCGCTTCTGTCGTCAAGCACTGACGATGAAATCTGCGTGCCGAGAAGATGAGTAAAATTACGCTTGAAGGTTACTCTGTCGCCGGGAGAAATAAGCTTTTCTGCATCTGCTTTTGTAAGTCCGACATCAACTGCGACCTCGTCAAACTTCGGCGCTTTGTTTTGGTCGTCCTTCTGAAGATGCGGAGGAAGAGTAGAAATCACGCCCTTAACCTCCTCTTTTCCCCATATGCTTACCTCGCTCGCAAGGAGCATTCTGTTATCAACGCCGCCGCACTTGTCGATTTTGATAAAACCGTCGTCAGTGATGTCCCTGACAATAAGTCCGATTTCATCAATATGTGCGTCGAGCATAAAATGATAGCCCTCGCCGAAGGTGCAATATACATTGCCGAGAGAATCAGTTGAAACCTCGCCATATTCGGCAAGAATTTCGGAGAGTGTATTTTGTATTTTATCCTCTGCGCCGCTTACGCCGATGGCAGAGGTGAGCTTGTAAAGTAAATCTGCTGTGTTCATTTTAATCCTCGAATTCATTAACTAATTTTTTAAATTCCCTGCCCCTGTATTCAAATGTTTTGAACTGGTCAAACGCAGGGCACGCAGGACAGAGCGAAACAATATCGCCCGGCTGCGCCTTATCTTTTGCAATCATCAGAGCCTCGCCCATAGTGGCGCATCTGACAATTTCTGTTTGTCCGTCAAATTGCGGATGATTAATAACAGCGTCGTAAATCTTGTCAGCCGTTGCGCCGTTAAGCACAAGGAGTTTAACGTATTTCAGAATATACGGCACCATTTCGCTCATATCGTTACCCTTATCGGAGCCGCCCATAAGCACAATAATTCTTGTGCCGAACGCTTTGAGTCCGCTGATAACACGCGAAGGCGAGGTTGCGATTGAGTCATTGTAATACTTAACGCCTTTATACTCGCGTACAAATTCGATTCGGTGTTCAACGCCGCCGAAGGTCTGCGCAATTTTTTTGATTGTATCGGTGCTGACATAACCCCAAACTGCAGAAATAGCGGTGCAGTAATTTTCGATATTATGGTCGCCGGGAATCACAATGTCGCTGCGGTTCATAACAAACGTTTTACCGTTCTCATCAGCGTAGTATATATTTCCGTCGGCGGTATCCATATATGCGCCCCTGCTAACCGCGTGTTTGATAGAAAACTGCGACAGCACGCCACGGACATCAAAGCGCATATCGTGATATACCGTGCCGCCGATTGAATAGTCGCAGTCGGCGTTTAACACAGTGCGTGCTGAAGAATCCTGATAAATCAGAATATTTCGCTTTGCGTCGACATACTCGTCAAGCGAAATATGATGGTCCTGATGCGTACATTCAATATTTGTAACAACTGCAACATCCGGCTTTTTGACAAGGTTACCCATTGTCAGAAGCTGAAAAGATGAGAGTTCTACCACCGCAATATCCTTTGCAGTAATATTATCAAGCTCGGGCATAAGTGCCTTGCCGATATTTCCGCCAAGGAAAACTCTGTTGCCCTCTGCCTCGAGCATTTTTGCAATCAGAGTTGTTGTAGTGGTTTTGCCGTTAGAGCCTGTAATTGCAAAAATCTTTGCCGGACAGTACTCAAAAAACACCTCCATCTCGGTAGTGACTGTCTGCCCGCGTTTAATGCACTGCCCTATCCACTCGTTTTGGAACGGCAAAATGCCGTGTGAACGGAAAACAATATCCATTTCGGGCAGAATATCAAGATAATTTTCGCCGAGTGAAAACTTTACGCCGAGAGATTCAAGCTTGTCGCAAATCTCTGCTCCGATATAATCCCTGTCGCGCCTGTCGCACGCCCAAACATCAATACCGTGCCTTGCAAGGAATTCGGCGCAGGGCGTGTTTGCAACACCCATACCGACAAAGGCTACCTTTTTCCTTTTGATTTTTTCAATATATTTTTCTGCAGGTGTCATAACTTCTCCTTATCTGCTGAAAACTAATGTGCAAAAAAGTTTCCGCGTCTGTATTCATTTATATCAAAATCCTTCATATGCTCTTCAAGCTCATCCTGAAACGGCAGGCGTTCGCCCTTGAGTGAATCGTCAATCGGGACATCGGTATTCATTACGAAATCAGCAATCATCTGCTGATTTTTTGTTTGGTTATTTCCGAGGAAATACACGCGCGATGTGCTGACCTCGGCAATAGCGAGGGCAATTTTTAGTTTATCTTTTCTGCCCATTGAGGTAATCGACTTTGACAGCGAAACGGCTCCATCATCAGCCTTGTCGCATACAAAAATCAGAACTGCGTTACCTGCGTGTTTCATCAAAACGGCAGTCAGGTCATAAATAACGCTGTCAAGATGAGCAATAACATCATTTTTGTCAAGCTCGTCAGTCTTGACAATATAGACAAACTCCTTGTGTTTTACTCCGCGAAGTGCAAAATCAAGTTCAGTCAGTTCAAGGTTTTCGCTGACGGCAAAGGCGTTGTTTATAACATCGTTTTTAATCGCTGTATAGTATTCATCCACAGTGTTTTCAGTGCGTTTTGTCAGATAATATCCGCAGTCGGAAAGCTCGTACTCGACACTGGTGAGAAACGCGTCAGACTTGCCGTATTTTGAATAATAATACAGCACAAGTACGAGTGAGGCTACAACAAGGATTTCGCTGACATAATGAATTGCATACGCTGTGCCGCGCCCTGCGTCCTTCAGTATAATCGGCTCGGCGCCGATAAGAAAGAGCAAAAGAATTGCCGTAACAATAACAAGGGCGTTCATAATTCTTTTTATAATTCGCTGTTTTCTTCTGAATTCTCTCATTACTTAATCATTTCCTCAAATTCTGCTTCACCTATTACAGGGATTCCGAGGGCATTAGCCTTGTCAAGCTTTGAGCCCGAGGATTCGCCCGAAAGAACATAGGTGGTCTTTTTTGACACGCTTGACGAGGTTTTTCCGCCAAAGCCTTCAATTATCTTTGACGCCTCGCTGCGCTTGTAATTTGGCAGTGTGCCTGTAAGAACAAAGGTCATACCCTCAAAGCGTGTGTCAGTGATGACATTCTGCGATTTTGTGTTGATACCGAGTTCTTTAAGCTCTTCGACAAGCTCCCGTGTTCCCCGCTTTGAGAAGAAATCAACAACAGCCTCCGCCATAATCTGTCCGTATCCCTCAATTTTAAGAATATCGTCGACAGTGGCGCTCATAACAGCGTCAATATCCTTAAGCTCGTCACTTAAAAGCTTTGCCGCCTTCGCGCCGATATGGCGTATACCAAGTGCAAAAAGCAGTTTGCCGAGGTCGTTGCTCTTTGACTTTTCAACAGAGTTCACAATATTCTTTGCACTCGTTTCCTTAAAGCCTTCCAGAACAGCGATACGGCTCTCATCAAGGCGGTAAATATCTGTGATTTTGCTAATCATACCCTCGTTAACAAAGGTTTCAATGATAGACGGACCAAGCCCCTCAATATCCATAGCGTCACGCGAGCAGAAATGAATCAGATTGCGCAGAAGCTGCGCAGGACACTCGGGGTTAACGCATCTGATTGCCGCCTCGCCTTCCTCGCGGACAACCTTTTCGCCGCACGAGGGGCAAACCGTCGGGTAAACAAAACAGCCAACGCTGTGCTTTTCGTTAACGCATCTGACCTCGGGAATAATATCGCCCGCCTTGCGCACTGTAACAATGTCGCCGATGTTGACATTTTTTTCGTTAATAAAATCCTGATTGTGCAGCGTTGCACGCGACACGGTTGTTCCTGCAAGATGTACGGGGTCAAGCACTGCCGTCGGCGTGAGAACGCCTGTTCTGCCGACTGCTATTTCTATATCAACAAGCTTTGTCTGCTTTTCCTCTGGCGGATATTTAAAGGCGACAGCCCATTTGGGAAACTTTGCAGTTGAGCCGAGCTGCTCCCTATCGTCAAATGCATCAACCTTGATAACGGCGCCGTCAATGTCAAATTCAAGATTTCCACGCTGTTCACCGATTTGCTCAACGCAAGAAAAAGCGTCCTCAATGCTGTCAACACGCTGATAAAAAGGAATAGTGTTAAAGCCGAGTTCTTTAAGAAAATCAAGACTTTCCTTGTGAGAATTGAGCTCAACTCCCTCAACCTGCTGAACATTGAATACAAATATATCAAGCCCGCGTGTTGCCGTTACAGCGGAATCCTTTTGACGAAGGGAGCCTGCAGCAGCATTTCGCGGATTTTTAAAAGGCTTTTCGCCTGCAATGAGCTGACGGTCAACAACCTTGTTAAAACTTTTTTTGGGCATATATACCTCGCCGCGAACCTCAATAAAAGGAATATTCTTATTAAGCTTAAGCGGAATATTGTGAATAACGCGCAGATTGCCGCTGACATCCTCACCCGTGTCGCCGTCGCCTCGTGTTGAGCCACGCGAGAACACACCGTTAACATACTCAAGGCTGACGGAAAGTCCGTCAATTTTCGGCTCTACGACATAATGAGCATTACTGACTACACTGCTTACACGCTTGTCAAAATCAATGATTTCGTCCTTTGAAAAGGCGTCCTGTAACGATTCCATACGAACAGTGTGAAAAACGCTTTCAAAGCTATTGTCAGCCTTGCCGCCAACACGCTTTGTCGGCGAATCGGGAGCGTCAAACTCGGGATGCGCCTCCTCAAGCGCTTTGAGCTCACGCATCATCATATCGTATTCATAGTCCTCAATTTCGGGTGCGTCATCATTATAATAACGGTCAGAATGGTACCTTAATGTCGCACGCAAATCGTTAATTTTCTTTTCTGTATCAGTCATATAAATCACCAGTTTAATATTATAGCACTAATATATAAATTATTCAATAAAAATAAAGGGCAAAAGCCCTTTATTTTTTATACAGTCTATTTGATTTTTATAGTTACAGTAACTGTCTTTACTGCAGACTTGACGGTACTGTTGCCTGCGGCTGTTACTTTTATCTTAATTTTATATATTCCCTTTTTCAGTCCTTTTTTGACAGTAATGTTACCGTTCTTTTTATTAACGGTAATTTTTGCGTTGCCGCTTGATTTAGAATAAGTAACAGTTCCCTTTGCGCCACTGACTGCAACAGCTTTAGAACGAGTAACGGTAATGCTCTTTTTCTTGAGAGTTTTCACCTTCAGTGTGACCGGTTTGCCTTTTGCGGTCAAAGTGTTTGCAGCTTTGTTGTATATTATTTCCTTTTTCTCGCCGCAAAGTGAGCACACAAAGGTTTTTGTGTATGATTTTGATGTAGTTGCGGTTATCGTGCCGCCGTTCCACCTGTGAATTTCGCGCGGTGAAACTGCAGAATTTGAAGGCACTGCAGGCTTAAGATACGCTCCGCCGAATTCCAGTTCAGTAATACAAACTTCTCGGAAATTGCCGGGGTCGCTGACAGAAACGCCGTCCTTTGTCTGATGTCGCGCGTATGCGATATAACACTCGTCAGTGTCAGGAAGATACAGCGTGCACTGATGACCCGTGCCGAAAATCGCTTCATTTTCATTTTTCTCAAGAATTGTTCCGCGGTTTGTAACAGTTTGTGTGAGTGTGCGTGCAGTACCGTAATTTACATGATAATTAACACTGCCGGTGTCGTCGCACGACCAGGTAAAATGATAAATACCACCGCGCTTAAACAGCACAACAGACTCGCGAAAATCATTGAGTTCAAGCTGACGAAGCGTGCTTTCCTCAACAGAAACCATATTGTCGGACAGCTGATACATATAGGCGTTTCCGTTGCCGAAAAGAATATAGCTTTTTCCGTCGTCATCGGTAAATATTGACGGGTCAATTATCTGTCCGCCAAATTCCTTTTTAAGATACTCGCTTTCGCCGAGCAATTTGGGATAAAGCAGCGGTTCATCCTTTGCAACAAAAGGTCCTGCAGGGTTATCCGATATAGCAACTCCTATTGCCTTGTCGCCCATATAATTACCGTTTTTGTCTTTATAACCGTATTTTTCGAGCAGTTCCTCTTTGATTCTGCCGCAGTAGTAGAAATAATACTTGTTGCCCTTTTTCTCAATAGTCGGCGCCCAGGCATTACCGCAGGACCACGCCGACGAGGCTATCTGAATTCCCTTTTCGTTAAGCGACGGATTGTCGTCGGCAACATCAAGAATCACGCCCTCGTCATTCCAGTCAATAAGATTTTCACTCGAAAACGCGTGAAACTGTGTTCCGCTCCACCCCGGGCTGCCGTCTGTAGTGGGATAAATCCAGTATTTGCAGCCGAACACATCAATATCCGGGTCGGCAAAAGAGCCCTTTATTACAGGGTTTTCATTATTTTTTGCGCTGATTGCGCAGGGATAAGAAAATGCAGTAGCGGCGAGCACCGCGGAGATTATAATAGCCATAAATTTTTTCATCAAATCACTTCTTTTTAGTTTTAACTGATTTTGCTGATGACCACGCGGAGTAATACTTTACTTTTCCGACGGTCTTATATGTTCTGATACGGACATAATATGTTTTGCCTTTTTTGAGCTTTGAAACTGTTTTGGCAGTAGTTTTGTTTGAAAGCGTCAGAGTTTTTGTATTACTTTTAAACTTTTTATCCGTAGAATACTGAATCTGATATCCCGTAGTCTGCGTGGTGTATTTTTTAATTTTCACCTTAAAGCCTGCTTTGATGGCAGTAGGCTTTGAGAATGTTGTATTCTTTGGATTTATCTTAAAATAAAGCTTTTTAACTCCGGAATAGTTGCCAAGAAAAGTTATTTCAGCAGTTGCTTTTCCGACATTTTTGTTTGCTGAATAACTGACTGTGTAATTTTCGGAGGAAATAGTTTTGCCGTCTGAATCGACAGCTTTGACAGTTGGAGTGAACGACCTGCCCGAGTAAGTAAAACTATTTGCAGAAAGTGATACGCTCTTTATGGCGGCAATTGACGTTACATCCGAATCAGGTTCAATTTCACCGCAGAAAATGCACTTGTTTGCGATACTGCCGTCAGCGGAAAAGGTTGCGTGTTCCAAAGTCTGCTCATACTTATGCTCAAGGTGCTGCGCGCCCCAGAGAGAAGAGTTGTCGTCGCCTTTGGCGGTGAAAACCACTACCTCTTTTCCCTGCGCGGATTCGTCTTTCTGTTTGGTGAAAACGCCGTTATACTTCACGCCGCCTATATTAAATTCAGCATACGCTCCGCCGTCTGTGAGTTTCCATACGCCGGTGACGGACTGCGAGGAAATATTTGAATTTGTCACAGAAGAGGTGTACTTTTTGGCACCCGTAACAGTTCCGTCAAAATTAAGGTGCACATACTGCGTAGGAGCTATAATTGTGCTCCATTCGGAGTCACCGCTCGCCTTGCGGTGAGTAATGTTGTCGCTGTTTATCATTTGATATGCGCCGACAATTTCGTCTGAAGTGAGTGAAACATCTTTTTCGCCTTGATACTCATACGGAAGAAGCACAGCCCAGCCGTCACGCGTGCGTGCCATTTTGTGAATACGAAGCTGATGTCCCCATCCGTTATCTGCAGTAAACCTTGTGTGATATGCCTGATATAGAGAGCCGTCAGAATCAAGGATACAGGACGAGTGTCCGCCCGAGAGAAATGCGGTTTTCTGACATTCGAATCGGTAATTCGCATCGAGCTTAAGACCGGTGTTTTTTGAATCTGTTGCAAGATTGCCTGCGGCATCCTCAAAGGGACCGTCAGGATTCTTTGAACGATACTCGCGGATGTTATAGCCGCCGTCTGCTGCGAGTCCGCCATACGTTAAAAAGAGATAATAGTAATCGCTGACGCTGTCATAAACAATGTACGGTCCTTCGCCTGTGCCTTCAGTGCCTTCGTTTGTGTTTGATATGCGTTTGCCGAAATATACATCGTAGCCGTCAGTGCTATTCATATAATCGTAGTCGGGTAGTCCCGTTTCGTTATTAAGTTTCTGCACAAAGCAGCCGCCGCTATAGGAGCCGTAAACAAGCCACATTTCGCCGTTTTTATCGGTATAGACAGTCGGGTCAATCGCGTTTGGAAAGGCACCCCATCCGCAATCGTACGCTCCCCAGATATTAAACCACTTGTATTTTCTTCCCGGAATAGTCATATTAAGATTTTTTTCAACAATATAACCCGAATCAATAAGCTCGGGAACATTTGAATAATGATAATCAAGCGCCTTGATTACAGGGTCGGCGTGAAGACTGCCATCCTCGTCGTAGTAATTATTATTGATATTATTGCGCCTTTCAAGTTCGGGATTTGTTATGCCCGTATAGATGAAGGTGTCGACATATTCATACGGTCCGTCAATGTTATCGGAGACGCAAAGCCAGATGTCCGAAGAGGTTGCGCCCCACACGGAACACGCACCGTAAAGACAGTATTTGCCCATAGTTTCATTATAAATAACATCGTTTGCCCAGACGTTATATTCAAGATTATCAGGGTCGTACTTTTCAGGCACTGCAAGCTGATAGCGCGTTGTCCATTCGAGAGGCTCGGCAAGGGTGTCCTTCCAGGTTTTGTCGGCAGTAGAGAGATAGTTTTTGCCGTCCATTGAAAAGCCCTTATCAGTCCAGTTAACAAGGTCGCTTGATTCGCCCATTGCAAGATGTGAGCCGACGACATAATACTTGCCGTCGCGGTCACGAAACAGTGATGGGTCGTGAACAGACACACGCGACAGATTGTTATTTTGATAAATATCATCAGCAAAAGATGAAACAGGCAAATACAATGCCGTAAATAGCATAATTACTGAAAGTATTGCTGATAAACTTCTTTTCATAATAACACACCTTTTAGCTATTTTAAATTCATAATATAATATAAATTTTATTAAGTCAATGCACTTAAGGGCTTTTGTATAAAATTTTAGCAATTTAAAAGACCGGTGAAATCACCGGTCTAAAGGATGTTGATTATTTTGTTGTTGAGCCGAAGCCGCCGTCGCGAACTCCGTCGGAGGAATCATCAACCGTAATTCCGAACTGCATAAATATTCCCTGTGCAAAGCCTTCGCCGCAGCCGACAGTAACGGCGTGCCCGTCGTCGTGCGCATCGCAGGAAAGCTTTATCATAATATGCCCTTCGTTCGATGAATTGTAGTAATCGGAATCTATTATTCCAACAGTGTTGTCAAGCTGAATTCTATGCTTGAAGCCAAGCCCCGAGCGCGGAAAAATATTGAGCACCCAACCGTTATCTATTTTTGCTCTGATGCCTGTCGGCACAAGGGTTGACTTGCCTTTTTCAAAGGTTATGCTGTCGGGTGCATAAAAATCGTAACCTGCCGAGCCTGTTGTGGCGCGATTCGGCAATTTTATATTATCGTAAACTGCTTTTACGTCCTTTGTATCGGGGAAATTTTTAAGCCATGCAGATTCGAACTGCTCAAATGATACCTTTTCAAATTTTGCAACCTTGTTCATAAGGAACGCTCCTTTACATTACTGAAATAATTGTAACATAAAGGAGCGATTAAGTAAAGTTTTAGTTTTTAGTCTTTGGCAGCATCACCTGTGCTTTGAACAGGTCGCCGTCAATTGTTATGTGCAGATGTCCGCCCTGCGCTTTGCAGAGATTTTCTGCAATTGAAAGTCCAAGTCCGTTGCCCTCGTTGGCGCGTGATTTGTCGCCGCGTACAAAGCGTTCCGTAAGCTCGCTTGCGGGAATATCAAGCGGCTCGGCAGATGTGTTTTTAATCTCAAAAATGCTGAAGTTCTGCGTTTCGTAAACATCAGCGTAAACGCGTGTGCCTTTGAGCGAATACTTGCGGGCGTTTGAAATCAGATTTTCAATAATCCTGTAAGTTTTTGTACCGTCGGCATAGGCGTTTACTGTCTTTCTGTCGCCCTTGAAAACAAAGGTAAGACCGTTTTCTGAAAACTCCTGCTGATGCTCAACAACCGCCTGGGTTGCAAGCTCGCTGAGGTCAAGATTAATCGGTTCAATATTAATTACGCCGCTTGTAATCTTTGACGCTTCAATCAAATCTTCAATAAGTCTTTTGAGCTTTTTGCCCTTGTCGTCGAGCACCTCAATGTATTCCTGCGCATTTTCGTCCTGAATGTCGCAGGCTTTTAGAAGGTCAACATAGTTGATAATCGAGGTAAGCGGAGTTTTGAGGTCGTGCGAAACATTTGTGATGAGTTCTGTTCTCATTCGCTCGTCCTTCACCGCCTTATCTACTGCAAGAGAAAGCTCGTTATTTGTGTAATTAATTGAATTTACAAGCGTTTTCAGGCTGTTTGGCAGTTTGTTATAATCCACGCGCGGCGGCTGTCTGAAATGTGCTGCAGTAATAATCTCGTCAAGATTTTTTGCATATCTGACGACAAAAACGAACAGCGCAATATTGATTCCGAGGCTGACAAGGAAAGCATAGCACGCAAAGAAGGATAAGTCGCTTACGGCGCAAATAAATATGATAACAATAAATGCGACATTGAGTAACGCATAGCCGACAATCCAACGTTTGAATAGCTTTGAGACGCTCTGCGGAGTGTACTTGAAAAGCTTTACAAAATACGCAGCAGGCTTTGCAATAACATATTTAGAAAACTGATAAATCAGCAGATTTTTATATAATTTCTTCTCACTTCTGCAAACTCGTACAGTCGAAGTAACGAACTCTATAAACAGCGCCCATATAAGTGCAGCAACAGCGTAGGTTAACACGTACAGCACTTTTTCAAACGGGTAAGCAAAAGACACAATAACGTCCCAAATATATGCAAACAGAATAACAAGTCCAACCTCGGCTGCAGCAGTCAATACAAGGTGCAAATCCGTTGGTATGTAGTCAAGAAAAATGCGTTTAACCTTGCCGCTTTCGTCCTTATTTCCGCATATTATAAACGAAATTATTGCAAGTACTACTGCAAGCAAAAGGAGTATTCCTGCCGTTACGGTGTTAGCAAGAAGATTTACATTTTGGCTGCTTTTTGCATTATCTATAATTGCAGTATAACCGTTGAATGCAGTGCTGTCAGGGTCAACATAAAAGTAGTATTCATAGTCCTCGTTAAACGCTGTGGACTTGCCGGTTTTTTCGTCAATCGAGGTGTCAAAAAGCCCTTCAAGACCCTTGCTGCACTTAACCTTGCCGTCTTTTGCTACAAAGGCATATTCGTGCGAAAGATACTCCTTTTCATCTGCCTTTACGTCGGTGCTGTCGTATTCAAGATTGTTTTTTGTGTCAACAATACTGTGAACTGAATCGGAAACAAGCACGTCATCCATAAAAGCGTACGATTCAAAGTTGTCTGTTTTGAGAAATTTATCGTAAATTGCGTTGATTTTTTTCTTTGCTGTTTCCTCGGTGTCGATGTCATATCTGATATTGTCGCTTTCAGATATTGACAAAGTAAAGCCGAACGGCTCATTAAATCCGTTGTCATAATTTATATATTGATCGTCTGAAAAATAAACAGCTCCCTCGTAATCCTCTTCGTAGTAATTGTCCTCGTATTCCTCATTAAAATAATGCTGATTTTCAACAAAATCACTAATGGCAGAGTTTACAAACTCATCTCGCTTTTTTTCAAGTGCTTTTCGTACCTCGTCGGAATTTCGCAGCTTGATTACCCTTTCAAGATAATCAATGTCGCCATAAATTCGGGATGACAGTTCTGCAGACTCCGAAACCTTTTTATTAATCGGCTTGTTTTCAAAATTTTCTATACCAAGATTATAGGAAATGCAGGCAATTACAACGTTTGAAATCAGCTTTGTGCTGACCGCTACCATAATAACAGAAAGCAGGATGATTATAAATTTTACAAAAGAGTTAAATCTTTTCGACCTTATATCCAAGACCGTACACCACCTTTAAATACTTTGGTTCTTTGGGGTTGATTTCGATTTTTTCGCGAATGTTACGGATATGTACTGTGACAGTTTTTTCGATGCCGAACGACGTCTCGTTCCACACCGCCTCGTAAATCTGCGAAGAGGAAAGCACACTGTTCATATTCTGCATAAGATACTCTAAAATTCTGTATTCCCTTGCCGTAAGGTGAACGCTTTCGCCGTCGACGGTGACCTGTTTTTTGTTTGTGTCAAGCACCAGTCCGCCCGTCACAAGCTGACCCTCGGTAATTTTCATTGAGCCGAGTGATGAATAGCGTCTTATCTGACTTTTGACTCTTGCAAGGAGTTCAAGCGGATTGAACGGCTTTGTGACATAATCGTCCGCGCCGAAGGACAGACCCGCGATTTTATCAGTGTCCTCGCTCTTTGCGGAAAGCATAATAATCGGGAAATTATACTTTTCGCGTATTTTGAGCGTTGCCGATATTCCGTCCATTTCAGGCATCATTATGTCGAGCACAAGGCAATGAATTTCGTTATTATTAACAATTTCAAGAGCCTCTCTGCCGTTTGACGCGGTCAGAACATTGTAGCCGTCGTTTTCAAGATAAATTTTGATGGAATTGCAGATTGCAGTATCATCGTCGCAAACTAAAACAGTATACATATTTGTCCCTCCATACACATTAAAGCATTTTGTGTCAAAAATCGTTCAAAGCAAAAATAAAGATTTATCAAAGTGAAACACTCTGCAAAAATGCAGAGTGACAGTCATTCTTCGTCCGAATCAG
>CAMPBI010000012.1 GCA_946637545.1 uncultured Clostridia bacterium
CACCAGAGTGCAAGTGTGTTTGCACGGTTCTGAATCCAGCCGCCCTTGTTCCAAAATGCGTTTGCAAATGTGGGAGCAAGAAGGAGTGCAACACCGCAATACCAGGTGTGAAGCGGAAGGTTAAGGTATGTGTACTCAAAGTTCCAGACATCATATGCAAGGATGAACTGCCATGTCATATCCGGCCAGAGCATATCCTGCTGCTTGTTCTTTGAAGAATAAATACCGAACCAGCCTGTCATACACATAATGTTGATGAGACCTGCAACACCGTTGAGGATGTTCCACCAGCCGCCGTAAAGCCATACGCCCTCTGATGAATACCACCAGCCGCCTGCTGCGCCGCCTGCTGCCATACCCTTGATAGCAGACTCAAAGTCGGATGCAACAGCGATAAGGATGTTGATGCCAACGATGATGAACGGATACATCTTGAACCAGTGGCTCTTGCCAAGGCTGCCCCAATGATACTTGAGAATCATAAAGCCAACGCATCCGATTGTTGCAGCATACAGTTTTGCATAGTGGAACCAGCCGTTCATCTGAACGATGGTCGGATTGTCAGCAGCAAAGGTTTTTGCACCGATGTTGATAACAACAAAGTAAACCGTAAGTGCAAGTGGTAATACTACAAAGCAGAAGATACCGCCTGCTTTAGTGCGGCGTGCGATTTCGTTCGCAACTACGAGTCCGACGAAAACAAGGCACCAGCCGAAAAGCTGCCACAGTGACATTTCGCCGTAAATCTGGAATAACATAATGTTTTTCCTCCCCTTATAATATTTATTTTAAGCGTAAGCTTAAAATTATTTACTTTTTTGCCTGAAGCCTGAACTGATTATATTGCTTCAATTTCCTTAATCTGCACCTCGTTGCCCTGAACAAGATAGGTGTTTTCCGAGTTGCAGTAAGGACAGATTTTTGCATATTTGACGGTTTCGTAAGTCTTGCCGCAGTCCTCGCAGTAAGTTACGCCCTTGATAACCTCGTGCTTCAGCTTTGAACCGCTCATAAGCTCGCTTTTTTTGCAAGCCCAGTCCCAGCAGTCCTCGAGGTATTCCATAATAACCGTCGAAACCTCGCCGACCTCGAGGGTGACAGAGGAAACCTTTGAAAGCTTTTGTTCCTCTGCAACCTCTTCAATCGTCTTAATTACGTGAAAAACTATACCGAGCTCGTGCATAGCTTATTTATTCTTTGCAGCACGGTTTGCTTTTTTAATTGCAAACTCGCGCTTGAGCATATACGGGAAGATAGCCTTGAGCTTGTCTTCAGCCTTGTACATTGTGCTGCACTCGGGACGGTCACGGTGAAGTTCGATTGCATCAAACTCACACTTTGTGGTACATACGCCGCAACCTACGCAGCGGTTAGCGTCAACGATTGTTGCACCGCAGCCGAGGCAACGCGAGGTTTCAATCTTAACCTGCTCCTCCGAAAGAAGCTTGCAGTCATCCTTAAAGCCCTTCGGGTCAACCTTGCGGGTTGCCTTCGGTACCTGACGGTGAGCAGTATCATAGCCCTCAACCTTGATGTCGTCCTTGTCGAGCTCAACATAATATCTTGGATTTCTGCCGATTGTAAGCGTTGAGTTTGGCTGAACGAATCTGTGGATTGAGATTGCGCCTTCCTTACCCATTGCGATTGCGTCAATTGCAAAACGCGGACCTGTGAATGCGTCGCCGCCGACAAAGATGTCGGGCTCTGCAGTCTGGAAGGTAAAGGTATCAGCCTGTGCAGTCATATTTCTGTTGAGTTCAACTGCTGTTCCTTCGAGCAAGCCGCCCCACTGGATAGCCTGACCGATTGAAAGAATTACGCTGTCGCACTCAACTGTAACAGTGTCGTCCTCGTCGTAAACGGGTGCAAAACGGTGCTCGTCGTCAAATACAGATACGCATTTTTTGAATACGATTGCCTTGACCTTGCCGTTTTTGTCCTTAACGATTTCCTTTGGACCCCAGCCGTTGTTGATTGTTGCGCCGTCCTCAAGAGCCTCTTCGACCTCGTCGTCAGATGCAGGCATTTCCTCGCGGCTCTCAAGGCAGTACATACCAACCTCGGTTGCGCCGCAGTGAACGCTTACTCTTGCAGCGTCGATTGCAACATTACCGCCGCCGACAACTACAACCTTTTTGCCGATGTCAAACGCCTCTTTTTCAGCAGCTTCGTGCAGGAATTCAACTGCAGTGTAAACGCCTTCTGCGTCCTCACCGTCAACGCCTGCTTTTCTGCCGCCCTGTGCGCCGATTGCCATATAGAATGCCTTGTAACCCTGCTTGCGAAGCTCGTCAAGAGTGATGTCCTTGCCGACCTCAACGCCGCACTTAATCTCTACACCCATTTCGCGGATGATGTCGATTTCGGCATTGATAACCTCTTTTTCAAGCTTGTAGTTCGGGATACCATAGCGGAGCATACCGCCGGGCTCTTCATTCTTTTCAAATACAGTTACATTGAGGTAACCCTTTTCAGCAAGGAAGAATGCACACGAAAGTCCTGCAGGACCTGCGCCGATGATTGCAACCTTTTCAGTGAAGCCGGGCTCACGGTCAAATACGCCGTCAACTGTAATCTTCGGGATTACCTTCTTTGGAATAAGTCTTGTAGCGTTATCCATATCGCGATGAGCAAGGAATTTCTTTACATCGTCGATAGCGATAGCCTCGTCGATTGTGCCTCTTGTACAAGCCTCTTCACAGCGCTTGTTACAAACGTGGCCGCATACTGCCGGGAATGGATTTTCCTTCTTAATAAGAGCAAGAGCATCCTCGTATCTGCCCTGTGCTGCCATCTTGAGATAGCCCTGAATTGCAATATGCGCGGGGCAAGCAGTCTTACACGGTGCAGTACCTGTTTCGTGCGAATTGATTCTGTTCTTATCTCTGTATTCAGGCTCCCACTTGTCCGGTCCCCATTTTGCAGCGTCCGGAAGCTCCTGCTTTGGATATGTAACCTCGCTGCCGTCCTTTTTGCAAAGCTTCTGACCGAGTTTGAGAGCGCCTGCCGGGCAGTGTTCTACGCAGCGACCGCAGGCAACGCAGTTTTCTTTCTTAACATGAGCCACATATGCCGAACGCGACATATTCGGTGTGTTGAAGAGCTGCGAAGTACGAAGTGCATAGCACACATTAACATTACAGTTACAGATAGCGAAAATCTTGTCCTCGCCGTCGATATTTGTAATCTGATGAACAAAGCCGTTTTCTTCGCCCTGCTTAAAGATTTCAAGCGCCTGCTCGCGTGTGATGTAGTGTCCGCCCTTTTTGGTTTCGACTACATAGTCAGCCATATCGCCGACTGCAACGCACCAGCCCTCGGGGTCGTCGGCACAGCCTTCGCCATAAGTTTTTCTTGAGTAACGGCACGAGCAAGGCGATGCGGCATACTTGCCGTCGTACTTGTCAAGCCAGTAAGAGATTTTTTCAAGACCGATAGCCTCGTTCTCCATCTCGATTGCTTTTTCAACCGGGATAACGTGCATACCGATTCCGCCGCCTCCGGGAGGCACCATAGGTGTAACCTTTTCAAGCGGGTTGCGGGTCATACGCTCAAAGAATCTGCCGAGCTCGGGATGCTTTTCAAGAAGCTCGTGATTCATATTTGAGAACTCGCCCGAGCCCGGTACAAACATAGGAAGAACCCACTGCTTTTCGTGCTGCGGGTTTTCGTAGTTCCACTCGATAAGACCGTTTTCGCTCATCTGCTCAAGCAGTTCTTTAAGGTGCTCGTCAGAAATGTTCATATTAGCAACAAGCTTTTTCATATCATCCCATGTTCTGGGGTGACGCTTTTTCATTTTGAGAGCAACTTCCGCCATTTCGTCAGTCGGACAAATTGTTGCAACTGCCCAGTATTCAGGGTCCTGCGGCACAATTTTGCGCATACCGAGAACAATCGGAATTCTGTCAGTAATCATCTTGCCGAGCTTGACGATGGGCTCGCGCATAACAAGACCTTCGTCATATGTCCATTCAGGAGCATACTCTAACATTTTGTCTGCCATTTACATTCTCCTTTTTAACAATTTCCTATCCCCCGTCAGGGGTTTTCATTCCATTGTTAATATTTTAACATTTTACACACATATAGTCAATGTTAATTATTAAATTTATATACTTTTATTATATTGTGGATAGTTTTTTTATACGCTTGACTTATTGCATAAAGATAATTATAATAGTTAACCGACAGACAAAAACATTTTTGTCGGATATATCTGCCCGTAGCATAACCGGATAATGCATCAGATTCCGATTCTGACGACTGGGGGTTCGAATCCCTTCGGGCAGGCCAAAACAGCCAAGGCTAAAATAGCCTTGGCTGTTTATTTCATATAGATAAATAAAACTATCAACTATTCACTATCCACTAAAAAGCGGCAAAGCCGCTTTTTTACATACAGGTATAACCGCCGTCTACTGCAAGGTTAACGCCTGTTACATAGCTTGATTCGCGTGCTGCAAGGAAGATTGCTGCTGAATCAAGTTCGCCCTCGTTACCGTATCTTTCCATAGGAATCATTGTCTTTGCATTCTGCTGGAAGAAGTCAGAATCGAGAGTTTCTCTTGTAAGGTCGGTGTAAAAATAACCCGGGCAGATTGAGTTAACTGTAATTCCGTACTTGCCCCACTCTGCTGCGAGCGCTCTTGTAAGGTTAACAACGCCGCCCTTTGCTGCGTGGTAAGGCGCAGAGCCGGCAATCTTGTTACCGACAAGACCGTACATCGAAGCGATGTTGATTACTCTGCCGTACTTTGCAGGAATCATTGCCTGCTTTGCAACTGCTCTTGCAACTCTGAACGAGCCAAAGAGGTCGATGTCGCACTCGTTGCCGAACTGCTCGTCGGTGATATCCTCTGCAGGAGCAACAGCGCCTGTGCCTGCATTGTTGATAAGAATATCAATTCTGCCAAAGTGCTCAACAGCCTTTGCAACTGTTTCGTTAACATTGTCGGTGTCGGTTATGTCGCACTTAAGAGCAAGAGCGTCAACGCCGAACTCCTCCTTAATTTCCTTGCAAACCTCATCAAGCTTGTCCTGACGGCGCGCAACTGCTACGATGTTGCAGCCCTGATTTGCAAGCGCCTTTGCCATCTGAACTCCAAGTCCGCCCGAACATCCTGTTACAAGCGCAACCTGGCCCTTAAGATTAAAATAATTGTTCATCGGAATCCACTCCTTTTATATTTATTGACAATATTATAACAATCTTTCAGCCATATTGCAATAAACAAATTGTAAATATCTGTATGACCGTTTTTACTTTTTTTGCAGTGCAGAATTTGTAGAGCCGAAAATAACTTTGTTGATGAACGGTACTCTGCGCAGCACATAAACCAAAAGACACAGCACTGCAAAGAGCGCAATTGAAACAATATAGTATTCCTGCGTGCCGAGCCCGTAAACCTTTTTTGCAATCGAAATGCAGATGACGTGGTAAAGATAAATCGGCAAGGAATACCTTCCGATAAATTCAAGCACAGTTGAGCGCACCTGCCGTCCGCTCAGGGTTATGCTGACAAAAAGCGACAAAAGAGGTATGCTCATCAAAAAGTAAACGGTGTCCTGCAAGGCGGAATTTGTGCTGTAATACGCGCACAAATCAACGCCGAGAAGAACAAAAAACAGCACGAGCATATACGGCGCAAGCCGTTTGATTTTTGTCAGTCTGCCGTGCTCATAAAGGTTGCGAAGGAACATTCCGAACACGAACATAAAGAAAATGAAGGGCTTGAAATCAATTTTCAGAGTATTTAAAGCTGCCGGTATTACGGGGGCGATTTTGCCTGCCTTTGCCGCCTCTTTAATTGGGTCGAGCAAAACCGAATAATGCGAGATTGCCGAAATCACCGCGGACACGGCAAGCATAACCGCCCATCGGCACTTAAAGCGCTTTACCGTTTTCCAGAGCAGAAGCGATGCGATTATATAGCCGAGCGCACCGACTATGTACCACAAATGATAGTACGGCGAATAAAGATATTTCAAAAACTTTGCAAACGTCAGCGGCTTGGGGTTGAGGTAAACCCTGTTGAAGAAAAAGTACACGACAACAGCGATAAACCACGGCAAAAGCATTCGTTTGCCGTACTTTATAACAAAGCTTTTTACGGTGAAGCTGTACTTTTCGATATTGAATAAAAAGCCTGAAATGCCGATAAAAAGCGGCATATGGAACGAATAAATCAAAAATCTCGGTAAAACCTCTTCGCGACTGCCGGGGATTAGATGTCCCACAAAGACAAGCACGATGAGTAATCCCTTGAGCACGTCAAGAAAATCCCAGTGCTTTGCAGTTTTTGCAAGAGGTGAAATGTGTTTTGCCTTTTCCATAAATACTCTCCTCAAAAGTAATAATACCATAATTTCGTCTGCCTTGCAAGAAGGGCAGATTTGCAATTGAATTTTTGGAGCGATAGAGTTATAATACATTATTATGGAAAAGGCAAATCAATTTGACAAAATGACAAAAACACCTGTCAGCAAGCTGATTAACACCCTTGCAGTGCCGACAATCATCAGTATGATGGTAACGATTATCTACAACCTGGCAGACACTTATTTTGTGTCAAAAATCAGTGTTTCGGCAAGCGGCGCAACAGGAATAATATTCAGTCTGATGGGCATAATACAGGCGTTCAGCTTTATGTTCGGTCACGGCGCAGGAAGCTGCGCCAGCAGAAAGCTCGGCGCAAAGGATACCGACACTGCGAGCGCCTACTGTTCGACGGGATTTTTTCTCGGACTGATTTTCGGAATTGTGATAATGACGCTCGGTCTGATATTTCTCACGCCGCTTGTAAGAACAATGGGCAGCACAGAAACGATACTGCCATACGCGAGGGCATACGGAAAATATATTCTGATAGCCGCGCCTGCAATGTCGACCTCATTTGTAATGAACAACGCGCTTCGTTTTGAAGGCAGGGCAAATCTTTCGATGATAGGTCTGACAACGGGAGCCGTGCTGAATATTGCGCTTGACCCGCTGTTCATTTTTGTATTAAGAATGGGAATAACAGGTGCGGGAATTGCAACTGCCGTGTCGCAGTACATCGGTATGATTATTCTGCTGTCGATGTACCTGCGCGGAAAAACGCAATGCAAAATCAGTGTAAAAAATGTTAATTTCAAGCCTGCATTTGTGTGGGATATTATTTCAACAGGTGCGCCGAGCCTTGCAAGACAGGGGCTTAACGCCGTTGCAACGCTTATTATGAACGTGCAGGCTGCACCGTACGGCGACGAGTGCATCGCGGCGATGAGTGTTTCGGCGAAATGTATGATGTTTATTTTCAGCGTATGTCTTGGAATCGGGCAGGGCTTTCAGCCTGTGTGCAGCTTTAACTACGGAGCAAGGCTTTTTGAGCGAGTAAGGCAGGCAATCAAGCACACCTGGAAGCTAAGCACTGCAGTGACTGCAGTGCTGTCCGGCGTGATGTTTGCTCTTGCGCCGACAGTCGTGGCATTGTTCAGAAGCGAGGCGGAGGTCGTTGAAATAGGCACGGCGGCAACGCGTTTTTGCTGTGTTGCACTGCTGTTTTTGCCAACGGTTATGATGGCGAATATGACCTTTCAGAGCATTGGTAGGACCGGACCTGCATTCTTGCTCGCGTGCGCGCAGAACGGGCTGTTTTTCATTCCGCTTGTGCTGATACTGCCGCACTTTATAGGCGTTACGGGAATAGAAATTTCGCAGCCGCTGGGATATGTTATTTCGGCAGGAATCGCCGTTCCTTATCTGCTTTCGTTTCTGAAAGAAATGAAACAAAAAATATAACAGCAAGAGGCTTGACCTCTTGCTGTTTTTTGATGCTTTATTCTAATCCTAAAATATCGTCTGCATCGCCCGAATCGAGAGTTTCGACTGTTTTGAGCTTGCGCTGAATGTAGTTGTTTTTGTTTTCAGCCTCGCCGATTGCCTTGCCCGCGCTTTCAATGCGCTTGCGTGCAGTTTCGAGCAGGTCGCCGAACTTGTCGTACTGCGCTTTTGCCGCGCCGAGAACGTTGTAAACCTCGGTGGCTTTTTTATTAATTGCAATTGAACGAAAGCCCATTGCAAGCGAATTGAGCAGCGCAGTAATCGTGCTGGGGCCTGCAATCATAATTCCGTCGCTCTGCAGCTTTTCGGCAATGCCTGTGCGGCTGCCCATAATTTCACTATATAGTCCCTCGGTTGCAAGGTACATAATCGCAAACGGTGTTGTTTCGGGCACAGAGATGTACTGACGAATCATCTTTGCCTCGTTTTTGACAGTTGCTTCAAGCGACTTCTGCGCCGCCTCAAGAGCTACGGTATCTCCGCTTTCTGCCGCTGCAGAGAGCCGCGCGTAATCCTCCATAGGAAACTTGCTGTCAACGGGAAGCCACGTAACAGTGTCGTCCTCACTGTTCGGAATCCTTACCGCAAACTCGACCTGACCGTTGTACTTGGGGTTTGTCCTTACATTTGTTTCGTACATACCGGGGATTGTTTCGTCAAGAATATTTCCGAGCTGCACCTCTGCCCAGGTGCCGCGGCTCTTAACATTAGTCAGCACACGGTTGAGCCCCTGAACGCTTGTTGTGACGTCACCTGAAAGCTTTTGCATTTCGCCGAGAGAACGGTAAACAGCACCAAGCTGCTTTGACACAGTTTCAAACGACTCATTAAGGCGTGTGTTAAGCGTTTTTGTGAGCTTTTCGTCAACAGTTGAACGCATTTCCTCGAGCTTTTTCTCGTTGCTTTCCTGCATCTTACCGATTGACTCGCTGACCGCCTTTGTCTGCTTTTCGGAATTCTCGTTGAGAGTTTCCATCAGCTTAATCTGCTGCTGATAATTCTTTTCGGTGAGTTCTCCCATTTTTGCCGACAGCTCGCCGAGCTTTTCATTTGTACCCTTTGCATTGAAGTCGATTTTTTGTTCAAGCAAGGAGGTATCGCTCTTCTTCGGCTTGCTGACAAGCTGAAGAATAATGACGACAACAAGGAGAATGATTGCCGCAATAAGTAAATATTTTTCCATTAATGCTCCTCTTAATCAGGTGTGGACGGGCGTTGCCCGCACTCATTATATGATGTTTAATCAAGCGACCATCCCCCTTTAGCAAGAGGGACAAGCAGTTATTCAATACGTTCAAACAACAGTTTGTAATTTAATAAATGGTTCCGTCCTTAATATGAAACTTAAGGGTTTTTTCTTCGCCGTTTTCAAGATAGTCGATGAACACGATGCCGCCCTCTTCATTAACAGCGAGCAGTTTTGTGTCGTCATCGGCAAGGATGTGATGGAACATATTCATCTGCTCCTCGTCGTACTCGGCAATATTGTCGCTCATCAGCAGCACCTTGCCGAAAATCTTGATGAACTGCGCAAGCATTGCCTGCTGCTCGGGCGAGAATTTGATGTTTGTTCTGCGGAGCAGGAACACATCGGGGTCGCAAAGGAAGGCTCTGCCGTTAAAGCAGCGTCTGTAAATACTGTTGCGGATTGCATTCGGTGTGGAAACGTCCTCGCGGTGCATATTTTTACGCAGCAGAGTGTGCGCCCAGCCGAGCGACATATCTGCGCCGATTCGCATATACTCAACCTTGCCAAAGCACGGCAGCTGCTGAACGCCGCACGCAAGAATAGGCTTGTCGCCGACGCACTCGCGAAGAAGGTCGATTGAATCGTAAGCTATTTCGCCTCTGCTCTTGCCGTGCATCGGAATTACCGACGCGGCGTAGAGAAAGTCGAGCTTTACCATATCAAAGCCCCATACGTTGAGGACCTCATTGAACACATCCTTTATGTACTGACGCGCCTCGTCGTTATAAATGTCAAGCGCGTAAAAGCCGCCCCAGTTGTGACCTACGGGAACGGGCTTGCCGTTCGGGAATTTTACAAGCCAGTCGGGATGCTCGGTTGCGACCTTTGACTTTTTGTGTGCGCCAAACGGTGCAAGCCATATGCCTGCCTTAAAGCCGTGGTCGTGGATTGAGTCAGCGATATACTTAATTCCCTTGGGGAACTTCTTTTCGTCGATTGAAAACCAGTCGCCGACTCTTGTTTCAAAGCCGTCGTCAATCTGGTAAATATTTACAGCGTCCTTGTGCTTTGAAAGCGATTCAAGGTCGCGGATGATTACATCCTCATTGATTTTTTCGTAGTAGTTATACCACGAGGTATAGCCCTTGATTTTTTCAGTGGTGCGCGGCTTTACACCGATAGCGTCAAAGTAAGAATCAAACACCTCGTCGTATTCGCCTTTGGCAAGGAACAAATCAAGAATTTCATAAGGCTCGCTGATTGTAACTCCGTCAACGTCTTTTGAAAAACGAATTGTCCCGCGGTTCATATCGGCATAAATCACGGTATAGCCCGTGCGGTCAGTCATTGAGCCGAAAAAGTCGATTGTCGTGCCGTCCTTGACATAAGCGATACCGTGGCTGTGGAAGCTGCCGCTTTCAGTTTCCTGGCTTACAAAGGAATAGTCGCCAACATATTTTATACCGTTAATTTTGCCGTAAGGACTTTTGCCGATTGTGCCGAGCCCCGGCATTTTGTCATTTTTGCCAAATTCTCTTGTGTCGGTCCACGACTGAAAGCCGTTTGCAAAAAACTTTGCGCCCTCTGCAAATGAGTAGTCGCGTTCAACAAAAAAACTGTGAATTATCACATCTTTTTTCGGCGTGAGAACTGCTTTGAGAGAATTTTCATTCTCTTTAAGTTCAAAGGTAAAATCTTCATTTGAGTCAGCTGCGGTCTTAACCGTTCCGTCAGCAGTGTAAGTAAAGTGATACCTGTATTCCATGGCGCTATCCCCTGTTTTAAATTTGTTTTACGTGCACATTATATCACTTAAATATAAATATTCAAGAGGTATTTTGAAATAATTAGAATTAATTTATTTTTTGTTTTCAAAGGGGTGATTTTTTGTACCGTGAAAAGCAAAAAATATGAGCCGCCGGCTCATATTTTTTCGAGTGACGTTGCAAGAAACGCCTTTGTTTTTTCACTTTGAGGATTTTCAAAAATCTGCTCGGGCGTTCCGATTTCCTCAACAACGCCGTCCGCCATAAAGATTATTTTGTCGGACACATTTCGTGCAAACTCCATTTCGTGAGTGACAACAATCATCGTGCTGCCCTTTTCCTTTAGTTCCTTAATCGCCTTGAGAACCTCGCCCGTAAGCTCGGGATCGAGCGCAGAGGTAGGCTCGTCAAAGCAAAGGATGTCGGGCTGAAGCATAAGCGCACGCGCTATTGCCACACGCTGCTGCTGTCCGCCCGAAAGCTGACTGGGGTAAAAATCCTTTTTGTCAAGCATATTGATGCTGTCAATTATTTCGAGAGCGCGCTTTTCGAGGTTTTCTTTGCTGTCCATTTTGAGCAGCGTTGGCGCAAGCATAACGTTTTGCAAAACGCTGTACTGCGGAAAAAGATTGAACTGCTGAAAGACGAGCCCGAAATGAAGGCGCTTTACACGCAAATCCTTTTCCCTGATATTTTTGTCCTTTTCGCCGTCGTAGATGCACTCGCCGCCGACAGAAATTGTGCCTTTCTCGGCAAATTCAAGAAAATTAATGCACCTTAAAAGCGTAGTTTTGCCCGAGCCCGAGGAGCCGATAATCGAGATAACCTCGCCCTTTTCCAAATCAAAATCAATACCCTTGAGCACAAGGTGCTTGCCAAAGGTTTTTTTGATATTTCTGACTTCAAGTAATGCCAAAGTTATCCCCCCTTAATCAAAGTAACTCATTTTCTTTTCGATAGCGCCGAAAAGGAGTGTAAGAATACCGCAGAATACGAGATAGAACACCGCCGTGTAAAACAGCGGCCAGATTATTCCCTCTGACTTGATGAAGTTCTGTCCCATAAAAATCACCTCATAAACAGCGATAATACGGGCAAGCGAGGTGTCCTTGACAAGTGTGATGATTTCGTTGCTCATCGGCGGCACAATTCGCTTTACAACCTGCAGCAAGGTGACCTTGAAAAATATCTGGCTTTTGGTCATTCCAAGCACCTTGCCCGCCTCCTGCTGACCCACGGGGACAGACTGAATTCCGCCCCTGTAAATTTCGGAAAAATAGCAGGAATAGTTAATTACAAACGCCACTAAAACAGCCGTGAATCGCTCAAGCAAATCCCAGCCGAAAAGAAGTCCGGGACCGTAGTACACCACAAGGAGCTGCAGCATAAGCGGAGTGCCGCGGATAATCCATATAAAAGTTTTGATAACCCACCGCAGCGGAGCGAATTTTGACATTGAGCCAAAGCTCATTACCAGTCCGAGCGGCAGTGCAAACGCCAGTGTTGCCGCAAAGATTTTGAAGGTTTCCCAAAAGCCTTTGAGCAGTTCAAGCGTTACTATTGTAAACATATTGTCCATATTTTCACCAAAAATGACGGGCAGGAGGAATTCTCCTGCCCGAAAGTATGCCAAAAGAATAATTAGTCGATTAATTCAACGCTGTATTTTTCAGAGAGTTCAGCCATTGTGCCGTCCTCTTTGAGCTGCTTGATGATTTCGTTGAGCTTTGCAGTGAGGTCAGAATCCTTGCGGCAGCCGATGCCGTACTGCTCCTCGCTGAGAACAACGCATGACGCAAGGTCTTCGTAATCGGTGCCCTCGCCCGTCATAGCGTCTGCCATTGTTGAGTCAATAATTGCTGCTGTTACAGAGCCGCTCTTAACCTCAAGGAGAGTGTCGGTCTGTGCAGAAACTGATACAAACTCAAGTCCGTTTTCCTCGGCAACAGCCTCACCCGACGAGCCCTTTTCAACTGCAACAGTGAGTTTTTCGATTGCTTTGAGGTCGTCAACAGTCTTAATTTTTGCCGCTGCGTCCTTTTTCATAACAACAACCTGGCGGTTTCTTGCATAAGCGTCTGTAACAGAGGTGTTCTTTTTAACCTCGTCAGTGATTGTCATGCCGTTCCAGATGCAGTCGATTGCTCTTGTGTTGAGCTCAAGGAACTTGTTGTCCCAGTCGATAACCTTGAATTCAACATCAACGCCCATTTTTTCTGCAACTGCTCTTGCAAGCTCTGCGTCAAAACCTGTCCACTCGTCGCTGCCTGCCTCTTTGTAGTCCATAGGAGCGTAATCGGTGATACCAACAACAATTTTGCCGTTTGCTGTAATCTCGTCAACATCGCCTGCCTTCTTTGAAGAGCATCCTGCGAATACTGCCGCAACAAGCGAGATTGTCAGAAGAATTGCAAATAATTTTTTCATAAATCATACCTCTTTCAATTAATATTTTGATTTTGCTGTCGTTATTATACTTTATTTCTTTAGCGTTGTAAAGTGCTAATTTAGTAAAATTTGATATTTTATTCCGCGATTTATTCAACAATTCTTACAAATCGGGCGCAGTGTTAATGCATATTTATAGAATAATTATGAATTTTATGAATAAATAAACATTTTAGATTGACAATGCAAATATAATATGATATGTTATTTTCACAAAAATAAATGTATATTAATTTATTTAAGGAGAAATTATTATGAAAAAGTTTTTATGCATTCTTCTTGCAGTTGCTATGCTCGCAGTAACATTTGTTGCATGCTCAAAAAATACTGACGACGGCAACAATGCAGCAGATGAAACCGCAAAGGAAACACTCGTAATGGCAACAAACGCAGAATTTCCGCCATATGAATTCCACGAGGGTGACGCAATTGTCGGTATCGACGCAGAGGTTGCACAGGCAATCGCCGACAAGCTCGGTATGGAACTCAAGATTGAGGACGTTGCATTTGACTCAATCATCCCCGGCGTGCAGGCTGGTAAATACGATATGGGTATGGCTGGTATGACCGTTACAGACGAAAGACTTGAGAGCGTTAACTTCTCGACATCTTATGCAAAGGGCGTTCAGGTTGTAATCGTTAAGGAAGGCTCGGACATCAAGACTGTTGACGATGTTGCAGACAAGAAAATCGGCGTTCAGACATCGACCACAGGCGACATCTACGCAACCGACGATTTCGGCGAAGAGAATGTTACAAAGTTTGACAACGGCGCTGTTGCAGTACAGGCACTCCTTCAGGGCAAGGTTGACTGTGTAATCATCGACAACGAGCCTGCAAAGAGCTATGTTGCAGCAAACGAAGGTCTTAAGATTCTTGACACAGAGTATGTTGAAGAGGATTACGCTATCTGCTTTAACAAGAACGACACAGGGCTTCAGGAAAAGGTTAACAAGGCACTTGAGGAGCTCATCGCTGACGGCACTGTTGACAAGATTGTCGGCAAATACATCAAGGCTTAATTAGTATAGGTTATTAATTAGGGCGGTTTTTACCGCCCTTTTTTCAGAGGTTAAGAAATGGATATTAACACACTGAATATAATTGATGATTTCAAATTTGTTTTTGTCGAGGACAACAGGTATATGAAGCTTGTTGAGGGATTTGCCAACACGCTCAAAATTACCGCAGGCGCGCTGCTTGTGGGTATTGTAATAGGCGTTGTTATTGCCGCAATCCGCACCTCGTTTGACAAGAACAGGGAATCTATGAAATTAAAAGGCGGACTCGGCTACTATGTGCTTGGCTTTTTGAATGCTGTGTGCAAGGTCTACCTCACGGTAATTCGCGGAACTCCCGTTGTAGTACAGCTGATGATTTCGTACTTTGTAATTTTTGTTTCGACTGACAACGGCGTGCTCGTGGGAATATTTGCGTTCGGTATAAACTCGGGCGCATATGTTGCCGAGATTTTCAGAGCAGGCATTATGTCGATTGACAGCGGTCAGTTTGAGGCGGGAAGAAGCCTTGGCTTCAACTATCTTCAGACGATGAAATCAATTATTATTCCGCAGATGTTCAAGGCTGTGCTGCCTACCCTTCTCAACGAGTTTATCGCTCTGCTGAAAGAGACATCGGTTGCAGGTTACGTGGGAGTTATCGAACTCACAAAGGCAGGCAACATCATCGCAGGCAGAACCTTCAAATACTTTATTCCGCTGTTTACTGTGGCGGCGATTTACCTTGTGTCCGTAATGCTTCTCACCTGGATTGTGGGCAGGGTTGAAAGGAGGCTGCGTAAGAGTGAACGATAATATTCTTATTGATGTAAAAGGGCTTAAAAAGCACTACATAAACGGCACTGTAAAGGCGCTTGACGGAATCGACCTTGAAATTGACAAGGGCGAGGTTGTTGTAATCATCGGTCCTTCAGGCTCGGGAAAGTCAACGGTTCTGCGCTCGCTCAATCTGCTTGAAATTCCGACAGGCGGCAGCATCATTTTTGACGGCGAGGATTTGACAAACCCGAAGCTCAACATCAACAAGCACCGTCAGAAAATGGGTATGGTGTTCCAGCACTTCAACCTGTTTCCGCATATGACCGTGCTGAAAAATCTGACAATTGCGCCGATGAAGCTGCTTGGCAAATCAAAAGAAGAGGCAGAAGGAAAGGCGCGCGAGCTGCTTGAAAGAGTCGGTCTTGGCGACAGGGCGGATTCTTATCCGAGTCAGCTTTCGGGCGGACAAAAGCAGCGTGTGGCAATTGTACGCGCTCTTTGTATGGAGCCTGAGGTAATGCTTTTTGACGAGCCGACCTCTGCGCTCGACCCCGAAATGGTCGGCGAGGTTCTGCAGGTTATGCAGAGTCTTGCACAGGACGGAATGACGATGGTGGTTGTAACTCACGAAATGGGATTTGCGCGAGAGGTTGCAACGCGTGTTGTATTTATGGACGGCGGCAAAATCCTTGAAGAAGGCACACCCGAACAGATTTTTGAGCATCCGCAGGATGAAAGGCTCAAGGACTTCCTTTCAAAAGTACTGTAAAAGCTAGTAAGCGAAATTCACAATTAAAATTTTTGAATAAAAACAAATCCTCCTGTACACAATAGATGTGAACAGGGGGATTTTTATGTCATTTTTTACCAGAAGAAGTTATATAAGAATAGCGTCGTATCTGATAGCGCTTTTTGCTGTGGTGATTGCGTTTGCGATTATCAACACTAACAGTATGCGCAGTTACAAAACAAGGCTTGAGGCGTCGTATCAGCAGTCGCTCGGTGAGCTGTCGGGCTGCCTTGAGGTAGTGAATACAGACCTGAACAAATCGCTTTACTCGAACTCGCCAAAGGAGCTGTACAGCTTGAGCCGTGACCTTTATGCGCAGTGTCAGACGGCAAAAAACGCGGTAAGCCGACTGCCTGTGTCGCAGTTGGAGCTTGGTAATGTATACAAGTTTTTAAGTCAGGCAAGCGACTACGCGCAGTATATCAGCAGCGAAATCGAAAGCGGCAAAAAAATTACACCGGCACAGCACAAAACGCTTTACACCCTGCTCGGCTACGCTGAAAAGTTTTCAAAGGCGGCGGACGATATGGTGTCGCTGTCGCAGTCGGGCGCAAAAATTACTGACGGTGCAGTTAAAAGCACGGCGGATATTTCGACCTCGGCGCTTGATGTCAATTTTTCAGACGGCGCAAAAACGTTTGAAAGCTTTCCGACCTTACTGTATGACGGTCCTTTTTCGGACCAGGTGCTGAACAAAAAGTCCGAGCTCGTGTCGCACAGCGACGTAAAAACAAAGGACGAGTGCAGGAAAATTGTGGCAGATATGCTCGAGGTGAGGAAGGCGCGTGTCGTTTTTGCATCCGACGACAAGTCAAAGCTCCCCTGCTACACCTTCAGGTGCGGACGCTACACGGTGTCGGTCACAAAGCAGGGCGGATATATTAAAAGTATTCTATACTCGGGGGCTGTCACAAGCAATGCAATTACCGAAAGCAACGCGCAGAACATTGCAAAGCGGTTCCTTGAATCAATCGGATTTGAAAATATGGAGGCAAGCTACTACTCGGTTGAAAGTAACATTTGCACAGTCAATTTTGCATATGTGCACAACGGGATGTACTGCTACAGTGACCTCATTAAATGCGGCATTGCACTCGACAGCGGCAAGGTGGTTTCGCTCGACAGCGCAACTTATCTGACAAATCACACGCAGCGGAATAATTTTTCATCTGATATTTCCGCAAAAGCAGCGCAGAAAAACCTGTCGCCGTATCTGACTGTAAACAGCGTTAAAAAGTGCGTTATTCCAAAGGAAAACGGCAAAGAGGTGCAGTGCTGGGAATTCCTTTGCACAGGCAAGGATACGGGCGAGGACGCGCTCATTTATGTTAATTCAAAATCGGGAGAAGAAGAGGATATTATGCTGCTGCTCTACACCGACGGAGGAACACTTGTAAAATAACAAAATAAAATTTTGATTATAATTCAAAATTTTTTGGTAATACTATCTTTAAGAAAGGATTGAATAGTGTAAAAATTCACACTATTCGCCGATTATATTGCCCGCTCATTTGTCGCAAGCGACAACGGGCGATGGCTAAATTCCCATTATACGCCTTGTCTGCCCTGCAAGGGAAAGTATGATGTGTGAATTTTTATGAACTATATGTGGGCAGAAAGGCTATGGGAATTATGAAAAAAATATTGGTTGTTTTGGCTGCTATTGCAGTGTCTGCAGCAATTTTTACAGGCTGCAACAGCGACAGAGGCGAGGTTTCAACAACAACTGAAAACGGCACAAGTATGACTGAATCAACTACTGACAAGACCACCGAGAGTATGTCGGAGGATATGAAAGAGGCAGGCGACGAGGCAAAGGACAGAGCCGACAAGGTAGGCGACGACATCGGTGAAGGCGCGGATGACCTTGCCGACGGTGCAGGCGATGCAGTTGACGAAGCAGGCGACGCAGTAAGCGACGCGCTCGACTAAAAAGAAAAGCCCAAAGGGCTTTTTCTTTGAGACCGTCGAAAAAGCGCATAAGCGCACCAGGAAAACATTAAACCATATTATGCCTTCCCCTTTGAGGGGAAGGGGGACCGCTTGCGGTGGATGAGGTGTAAAAATCCCGAAAGCGTCGAGTTTTCGGGATTTTTGGTGCTTTTCGTCTTTTGCTCGGGGGCAGTACCATCGTACAGCTCCCGCTCGCAAAATTCAAAATTCTGCATCTTTTTCAAAAGTCTCACAGCGTGTCGAATTTGTTTCCATAGTTTTTCGACACGCTGAAATAAAAAGCCCAACGGGCTTTTTCTTTTTTGCTTAAAAAAGTAGTTGCATATTGGTAAATTTTATATTATAATGTATTCGTTAAATTATAAACAATTATAAGGAGAGATTTTCAATGGATGCTTTAAACAAAAAATCGGTTGAAGATATTGACGTTCGCGGCAAAAAATGTTTGGTTCGTTGCGACTTCAATGTTCCGCTTAACGGCAAAATCATCACAAACGACAAAAGAATCGTTGCGGCTCTGCCCACCATCAAATACCTGATGGAAAACGGCGCAAAGGTTATTCTTTGCTCACACCTTGGCAGACCAAAGGGACAGTACAAGCCTGAATTCAGCCTTGCTCCTGTTGCAGAGAGACTTTCGGAGTACCTTGGCACAGAGGTTAAGCTTGCAGAGGACCCCGAGGTTGTTGGCGCTAATGCAAAAAAAATGGCTGCTGAGCTTAAAGACGGCGAGGTTATGCTTCTCGAGAACGTTCGTTTCCGTCAGGAAGAAACAAACAACGCAGAGAATTTTTCAAAAGAGCTTGCATCTCTTGCTGACATTTTCGTAAACGACGCATTCGGTACTGCTCACCGCGCTCACTGCTCAACAACAGGCGTTGCGTCATATCTGCCTGCAGTTTGCGGTTTCCTTATTCAGAAAGAAATCGACTTTATGGGCGGTGCTCTCGCTAACCCGAAAAGACCTCTCGTTGCTATTCTCGGCGGCGCAAAGGTTTCGGACAAAATCGGCGTTATCACCAACCTTATCGAAAAGTGCGACACAATCATCATCGGCGGCGGTATGGCTTACACATTTATGAAATACCTCGGTCATTCAATCGGCACATCGCTTCTTGAGGCTGACTGGGTTGAAAAAGCCGGCGAAATGATGAAAGAGGCTGAAAAGAAGGGCGTTAAGTTCCTCATCCCTGTTGACAACAAGGTCGGCAAGGAATACAGCGAGGACACTGAGGCTATGATTGTTAACTCTGATGAAATCCCCGACGGCTGGATGGGTCTTGACATCGGTCCCGAGTCACAGAAGCTTTTTGTTGACGCTATCAAGGGCGCAGGCACTGTAATCTGGAACGGTCCTATGGGCGTTTCGGAGTGGAAGAATTTTGAGGCAGGCACTGTTGCAGTTGCTAACGCAGTTGCAGAAAGCGGCGCTATCTCAATCATCGGCGGCGGCGACAGCGTTGCTGCGGTTACAAAGCTTGGTTTTGCAGACAAGATGAGCCACATCTCAACAGGCGGCGGCGCATCGCTTGAATTCCTCGAGGGCAAGGACCTTCCGGGTATTATGGCGCTTAACGATAAATAAATATTATTGAGCCGCAGGCGAAAACTGATTTGCTCCCCTTGTTAAAGGAGAGATGTCACAAGGTGACAGAGGGGATAGTTTTTGCCTTAACAAATATGTAAAATACAGCGACTATCCCTCCACCGCTTCGCGGTCCCCTCCCTTTTGCAAGGGAGGCAAAAAGTTTAGGAGAATTTATACTATGAACAAAGCACTCAGAAAAGCAGTTATCGCAGGTAACTGGAAAATGAACAACACACCTGCAGAGACTACTGCACTTATTAACGAAATGAAACCTCTTGTTGCTGACGCAGACTGCGATGTAGTTATCTGCGCACCGTTTGTTGACCTTCAGGCAGCACTTGACGCAGCAGCAGGCTCAAACATTAAAATCGGCGCAGAAAACTGCCACTGGGCAGAAAAAGGCGCCTTCACCGGTGAGGTTTCGGCACCTATGCTCAAGGCTATGGGCGTTCCTTACGTTATCATCGGTCACAGTGAAAGACGCCAGTATTTTGGCGAGACAGACGAAACTGTTAACAAAAGAGTACGCGCAGCGCTCGACAACGGACTTACAGTTATCCTTTGCGTAGGCGAAGTTCTTGAAGAAAGAGAACAGGGCGTTACTTTTGAAATCGTCGGCAAGCAGACAAAGGTTGCTCTTCAGGGTGTAACTGAAGACGAGCTCAAAAATGTTATCATCGCTTACGAGCCTGTATGGGCTATCGGCACAGGCAAAACTGCTACTGCTGACCAGGCTGACGAGGTTAACGGCTACATCCGCGGCGTTATTGCAGAGCTTTACAGCAAGGAAGCCGCTGACGCATTTGTTGTTCAGTACGGTGGCTCAATGAACGCTAAAAACGCTGAAGAGCTCACCGACAAAGAGAATGTTGACGGCGGACTTATCGGCGGCGCATCACTCAAGGCTGAAGATTTTTCAATCATCGTTAAAGCTGCAAGCAGATAAATAAATAGGGCGACAGTGTCGCCCTATTTTAATGATAAATAATTAATTAATGGCGAGCTTTGCTCACACTCATTAAAACTCTTAATTTTACGGAGAAAAAGCACTATGAAAAAAACTAACGTACTTTGCATAATGGACGGTTTCGGTCACAACAAAAGTGACTACGGCAACGCTATTGCAGCTGCAAAAAAGCCGAATCTTGATATGCTGATGGAAAAGTATCCGTACACATACATCGGTGCGTCGGGACTCAATGTCGGTCTGCCTGACGGACAGATGGGTAACTCCGAGGTTGGCCACACAAATATGGGCGCCGGCAGAGTTGTGTATCAGGAACTCACGAGAATTACAAAATCAATCGAGGACGGCGACTTTTTTGAAAATGAGGCGCTTGTTGGCGCAATCAAAAAGTCTGTTGAAAACGGCACCGCCCTTCACCTTATGGGACTTATGAGCGACGGCGGCGTGCATTCGCACAACACTCATGTGTGGGGACTGCTTGAACTCGCCAAAAGACTCGGTCAGACAAAGGTTTACCTTCACTGCATTATGGACGGACGAGATGTTCCGCCAACCTCGGGCAAGGATTTTGTTGCCGAGGCTATTGAAAAGATGAACGAAATCGGCGTTGGCAAGGTTGCAACTGTAACAGGCAGATACTATGCAATGGACCGTGACAGCAACTGGGACAGAGTTCAGAAGGCTTATAACGCATTCGTTTTCGGCGAGGGCATTCAGGCTGACGACCCCGTTGAAGCTATCAAAAAATCGTACGAAACTATTGACGGCGACGGCAAAAACCTCACCGACGAGTTCATTATGCCGACGGTAACTCTTAAAAACGAGGGCAGAGTAAGCGAAGGCGACAGCGTCGTATTCTTTAACTTCCGCCCCGACAGAGCAAGAGAAATTACAAGAACCTTTGTAGACGACACCTTCACCGGCTTTGACAGAAAATTCTTCAAGGTCAACTATGTCTGCATGACGCAGTACGACGCTACTATGCCGAATGTTGACATTGCCTTCAAGCCCCAGGTGCTCACAAACACCTTCGGTGAATACCTCGCAAAGAATAATATGACACAGCTTCGCATTGCCGAAACTGAAAAATATGCGCATGTAACCTTCTTCTTTAACGGCGGCGTTGAGGCTGTCAACGAGGGTGAGGACAGAATTCTTATCCCCTCGCCGAAGGTTGCTACATACGACCTTCAGCCCGAGATGAGCGCTTACCTCGTAAGCGAAAAGCTGAACGAGGCTGTTAAATCAGGAAAGTACGATGTTGTCATCGTAAACTTTGCAAACTGCGATATGGTTGGTCACACAGGAGTGTTTGACGCTGCTGTTGCCGCTGTTGAGGCAGTTGACAAGTGCGTTGGCTCGCTGTACGAGGCTGTTATGGAAAACGGCGGCACACTCTTTGTAACCGCTGACCACGGCAACGCAGACCAGATGATGGAGCCGGACGGTTCGCCGTTCACTGCACACACCACAAACGAAGTTCCTTTCATCGTTTGCAACTGCGGCGATGTTGAACTGCGCGAGGGCGGCAAGCTTTGCGACATTGTTCCCACAATGCTCAAGGTTATGAATATGCCGCAGCCCGAAGAAATGACAGGTGAATCAATTATTAAATAACAGTATAATACTAATATGAATAAATCACCCATTAGTGACCACAATTACTAATGGGTGATTTTTATGCTTTTAATGTGTGTAAAGGCGTTTCTTGTGGGCGGCGCAATCTGTGTTATAGGTCAGTTATTAATCGACTTCACAAAAATGACGCCTGCAAGAATTCTTGTTACCTTTGTTTGCGCAGGCGTGGTACTGGGCGGACTTGGTGTGTATGACAAGCTTGTTGACTTTGCAGGCGCAGGAGCGACGATTCCGCTGACCGGATTCGGAAACGCACTTGCAACAGGCGTTAAAGACGCAGTACAAAAAGACGGTTTTTTGGGTGTTCTGACCGGCTCGTTTACCGCAATGGCGGGCGGCGTTACCGTTGCAGTGCTGTGCGGTCTTGTTACAGCACTGGTAACAATACCGAAAGACAAATAAAAAAGCACCTTGCGGTGCTTTTACCCCAAATCAATCGGGTTTTTATTATCGTACTTTGCTTTTCTGCCGTACTTTTCCTCAAAGCCCGGGTTGATGTAATCCTCAACAATTTTGCCGTCGCGGATGCGGACAACGCGTTCTGCTTCCATAGCAATTTCGTTGTCGTGAGTGATTACAATAACCGTCCTGCCCTCGTCCTTGAGCGTGTGAAGAATTTTCATTACGTCCTTTGTCGACTTGGTGTCAAGGTTACCGGTAGGCTCGTCGGCAAGAATTACAGGCGGCGCCGCGGCAATTGCTCTTGCAACGGCAACACGCTGCTGCTGTCCGCCCGAAAGCGCTGTCGGCAGGTGGTCAATTCTGTCACCGAGTCCGACTTTTTCAAGTGCGGCAATAGAAATCTTGTGCCTTTCAGTGCTGTGCATACCACGGTAAACGAGCGGCAGCTCAACATTTTCAAGCGCAGTAAGCGACGAAATAAGATTAAATCCCTGAAAAATAAATCCGATTTGCTCGTTTCTGATAACGCTCATCTGGTCGTCGGTGAGGTCGTCAACAAGCTTGCCGTTGATGTAATACTCGCCCTCTGTCGGCGTATCGAGCAGACCGAGCATATTCATAAGAGTCGATTTTCCCGAGCCCGACTGACCGATAATTGCAACAAATTCGCCCTCGTCAATCGTGAGCGAAACTCCGTCAAGCGCGTTGACCTGGTTTTCGCCGGGATTGTAGATTTTATAAACATTTCTTACTTCGATAAGATGCATAGTTTTCACCTTTTACATATTGTATATATCAATTATACAATAATTCATTCTTTTGTCAAGGAGTAAGAATTATGAGTATTTCAAACAGCGACTATTCAAAAATGACCGACAAGGCAAGTCCAAACTCGCCCGTTGTGATGAACTGCGTTAAAGCTTTTGTTTTCGGCGGTGGAATCTGCCTGTTTTCACAGCTGCTGAACTTTGCGTTTGAGTCGCTGGGGCTCGGCGAAAAAGAGGTTAAGCTCGCTACTCCGTCGGTAATAATAATTATCACCGCAATTCTGACGGGCATAGGCGTTTACGACAAAATCGCGCGTCACGCAGGCGCAGGAACAATTGTACCCATCAGCGGATTTGCAAATTCTGTTGTTGCGCCCGCACTCGAATTTCAGCACGAGGGCTATGTCCTCGGTACTGCGGCGCAGATGTTTTCAATCGCAGGTCCCGTGCTTGTTTACGGAACCGCGACAAGCGTGATTTACGGATTCATATATTATTTAGCGACAAAATAATCTGCCTGAGCTGTATATGAGCTGAAGCCGGTTATTTTA
>CAMPBI010000013.1 GCA_946637545.1 uncultured Clostridia bacterium
GGGTGCCCCTTTCAGTCCTTTTTTCTTGCTAATGCATTGATTATATGTTATTATATATTAAATATTAATTCGGAGGTTGTTATGAGCAAGAACAACGATGATATAGATTTTTCAGAATTGCGTTCAAATAACGACGACAATCCGCTCCTTCGCTTTGATGCGATGATGGCAGGAGTCAAAAACGGCGGACTGCGCTCCGTGGGCACAATCAACCTGCTTGTAAGTTATATTGTTGCAAACCTTTCCGGCAAGGTAAAGGCGGACACCATTACCGCTGCTATGGACGAAAGTGCACTTGCTAATTATTTTGAGGTCGCCGATTCCATATCTCGTATGAAGGGCAGCGGCGTTATTGTTGAAAACGAGGACGGCACGCTTTCCCTTGGTGACACAAAGGGCGCGCCGATTGAGCTTATCGAAAAGGATTTGCCGCTGACTGTCCGCGAGGAGAGCATTAAGCTATGCCAGAAAATTCTTGCACGCGAAAAGTTCAGACGCGAGAATAAAATCGACATAATCGAAAAGGAAAACGGCTTTGAGGTTGTTCTTCGCGTCAGCGACAGGGACAGCGACTTTATGGTGCTCAATCTTTTTGCCGCAACACGCGAGCAGGCGGAGGTCATCAAGGAAAAGTTTATTACCGACCCTGTTGCAGTGTACGAAAAAGTGATTGACAGTATTTTTGAAAATGAATAACGAAATCAGATTATCGCCGCGTCTTGCAGCCTGTGCAGAGCTTGTAGGGCAGGGCGCGAGGCTTGCCGATGTCGGCTGCGACCACGGATATGTTCCTGTGGCGCTTGTGCAGTCCGGCAGAATTCAAAGTGCAGTTGCCTGCGATATTAATGAGGCGCCGCTCGCCTCGTGCCGCAGACTTGTAAGCGAATACGGTCTTGACAGCAGAATAAAATGCGTGCTGTCCGACGGACTGAAAAATGTTGACGGTAACGAGGTTGACGACATCCTTCTTGCAGGTATGGGCGGCGAGCTTATTGCCGAAATTCTGCAGAACTGTCCCTTTGTAAATAAAAAGCATATCATAATAAACGCTATGACTCACCCCGAAATTGCACGCAGATGGCTTTTTGAAAACGGGTTCGAAATACAGCACGATATTATTGTGCCCGACGCTCGCCACCATTACAGCGTGCTTGATGCGGTGTATACGGGGAAGTGTTTTGTACCCGACGATACAAAGTGTTTCCTTGGCGAAATCAACGATTTTTCGGACAGAGAATTTTTTGTTCACCTGCTGAATTACCTGAAAAACAAGCAAAAAGGCGGCTATGATTATACAGCTGTAATCTCGGCTATTGAGGAAAAAATATGACTACTGTAAAAAATATCTATGATTATATCAATTCGCTTGCTCCTTTTGACACACAGGAGGAATGGGACAATTCCGGTCACATTATCGGCGATTTCAGACACGAGGTTAAAAAGTGCGTTATGGCGCTTGACGCCACAAAGGATGTCTGCCGTTTTGCCGCAGATGTCGGCGCGGATTTGCTCCTTACCCATCATCCGATAATCTTCGGCGGCATCAGCGACGTCAGGGTTGGCGATCCTGTTTATACTCTTGTCAGCAGCGGAGTTGCAGGTATCAGCGCACATACTAACTACGACCTTGCAGACGGGGGCATTAACGACAGTCTTGCCAAAATCCTCGGGCTCAAAAACGTCCGCCATATTGACGGTACGTTCATTGTAGCAGGTGAGCTTGAAAATGAAATGAGCATTGACGACCTTGCTGAATTTGTCAGCGACAAACTTGACTGCGCCGGTATCCGTTATACCGACACTGACAAGTTGATTAAAAAAGTCGCTCTCGGCGGCGGTGCGTGCGAGGAGTATATTGAAGAGGCGAGCGAGGTTGCGGATGTGTTTATAACAGGGGATATGAAATATCACCCGATGCTTGATTCGAGCGAAAAGGGATTTCCCGTAATCTCCGCAGGTCATTTTGAAACGGAATACGCCGCTTTTATGATGCTTAAGGACAAGCTTTCAAAGCTCTTTGCTGATGTTGAATTCATATCAGCCGACCAACAAAACCCGATTAAAACTATCTGAATATAATATGGGTGTGGGCTTTGCCCACCCTCAATTTGTAATTCGTAATTTTTTAGTTATGTCATTTGACGGAATTTTTTTACACTTAATCAAAAACGAAATAAAAGACAGGCTTTGCGGCTTTAGGGTTGACAAAATCTATCAGCCGTCAAAAGAGGAACTGATGTTCACCTTCAGAACCTTTGACGGCGCCGAAAAACTTTTGATTTCGGCAAAAGCAGAGTGTCCGCGAATTCAGCTTACTCACCAGTTTGTTGAGAATCCCAAGAATCCGCCCATGCTTACAATGCTTCTTCGCAAGCATCTCGGCGGCGCAAAGCTTCGCGATATAACGCAGGATGGCTTTGAGCGCATAGTCACCCTTGTTTTTGATGCAACAAACGACCTCGGCGACCCTGTTACCTTCAGACTTGTAGTCGAAATTATGGGGCGTCACAGCAACATCATCCTTGTTGACGAAAACGGAATAATCGTCGAGTGTGTTAAACGCATTGACGAGTACACCTCAAGCGTGCGTGAGGTTATGCCGAATATCACATATGAACTGCCGCCGCAGCAGAGCAAACTGAACATTCTTGAGTATGATATTGCTGAACTTGAAAGCAGCGTTAACTCACTCGGAATCAAAAAATCGCTTGCTTATCAGGAGGCGCTTCAGGGTATTTCGCCAATTGTTGCGCGCGAGCTTGAACACGGAATGACTCTTGCAGAACTCCGCGAGCATATACTTCACCCGACTCCAACGGCGGTTATTATTGACAAGCCGAAGGATTACACATACTTTGTACCACAGCAGTACGGCAACCTAGCCGAATACAAAACCTTTGACACCTTCTCGGACTTAATCGACTATTATTACTTTGAACAGGTGCGTCACGAGCGCATAAAGCAGCGCAGTAACGACCTCTTTAAAAGGCTGACAACCTTGCAGGAACGTTCTGTCCGCAAGGCGATTAACCGCAGGCGCGAGCTTAAAGAGTGCGAGGGCAAGGAAGAACTTAAAATCTGCGGCGACCTCATCAACGCCAACCTTTACAGGCTTGAAAAGGGCGTTGCCTTTTATGAACTTGAAAACTATTACGACGAGGGCAATCCGATTCGCATAAAAGCGGATGTAACCCTCACCCCTGCGCAAAACGCGCAGAAATACTACAAGGACTACCGCAAAAAGCAGGTAGCCGAAAGTAAGCTTAACGCCTTTATTCAGCAGGCGGAAGAGGAGGCTGAATATCTTGATTCTGTTATCGACGCTCTCTCCCGTGCCGAAACAGACAGCGAAATAACCGCAATTCGCACCGAGCTGTACGAGTCGGGATTTATCGGCAAGCGAAGTGGTAAGCGCAGCAGGGAGAAAAAATTGCCGCCTCGCCGCTTTGTATCGAGCGAGGGGTTTCAGATTGCAGTCGGCAGAAACAATATGCAAAACGACGAGCTCACACTGAAAATCGCAAGGAATTATGATTTGTGGTTTCACGTCAAGGACGCCGCAGGCAGCCATGTTATTGTAACCGCCGAAAAGGACAGACCGTTCACAGACAAGCTTATTCGCGAGGCGGCGATGCTTGCCGCCGCTAATTCAAAGGCTCACGCGTCGTCAAATGTGGCGGTTGATTACACGATAGTCAAAAATGTTCACAAGCCGAACGGTGCAAAGTTCGGTATGGTTATTTACGACAATTATAAAACCGAGTATGTCACCCCAAACGATGAGGAACTTGGAAAGGTGAAAGAAATTGAGTAATGTTGCAATAGTTCTCGGCGCAGGCTCGGGAACGCGAATGAAAATTGAAAAGAGCAAACTTCTGCTTGAGTTTCTCGGCAAAACCGTTATTGAGCGCAGTGTTGAGGCGTTTCTTAATATAAGCGATGTTGACGAGGTCATCGTCACCGTTCGCGAGCAGGATTTGGAAACGTTTTCAGAGCTTATAACTGACGAACGAGTAACATTTGTTATCGGCGGCGACACGCGCCAGCAGAGTGTTAAAAACGCTGTTGACACTATTGACAGCGCAGATTTGATTATTATTCACGACGGTGCAAGACCGCTTGTCAGAGAGCAGGATATAGAAAATACTATCATTGCCGCAAAAACATTTGGTGCCGCGGCTGTGGGCGTTCCCGTAAAGGACACAATCAAAGTCGTCGACGGTGACTCAGTGATTGTTGACACACCTGACAGAAGCACTCTTTTTGCGGTGCAGACGCCGCAGATTTTTGGATTTAACGCATACAAGGCGGCACTGCAAAAGGCGCTTGACGACGGCAAGGATTTTACCGACGACTGCCGGCTTATTGAATACGCCGGCGGTAAGGTCAGGATGGTTGAGGGCGACTATTCAAATATCAAGATTACCACGCCCGACGATATCGCGGTTGCCGAAAACATATTACTTAACAGAATCAGGCGGTGATTTTATGAGAATCGGTCACGGATACGATGTACACAAATTAGTCGAGGGAAGAAAACTGATAGTCGGCGGAGTTGAAATTCCGCACACACTCGGTCTGCTCGGTCACTCCGATGCAGATGTTCTTCTTCACGCAATTTCCGATGCACTCCTCGGCGCTGCTGCGCTCGGCGACATCGGCGGAATGTTTCCCGACACTGACGAAAAGTGGAAGGGCGCTGATTCGCTCAAACTCCTCAAGGCAGTTGCCGACAGGGTTAAGGGCGAGGGCTACACAATCGAAAATATTGACTCAACGCTAATTGCCCAGGCACCAAAAATGAAACCGCATATTGATAAAATGCGTGCGAATATCGCAAGTGCCTGCGGTATTGATATTTCGCAGGTTAGTGTAAAAGCGACCACTGAAGAAAAGCTCGGCTTCACAGGCAGGGAAGAGGGCATTTCAGCCCACGCCGTAACGCTGATTGATTAAAGACCGAATACTCGGTCTTTTTATTTTAAATAATTATTTTTTATCCTTGACACTGTGCGTATGAGGTACTATAATATAATTGATTAACAGAGTTAATTAATTGTTTACGGGGTGATTTATGTGATAAAATTTGCAGCAGGTGAAAAGTCGCTTGATATACTAAAAAACGGCGAAGTTATTTACACTCTTTCAGACAGTGTGAACGGCGTATTTCCGATTTTTTTCGGCAGCGGCGAAAACAAATACTCAATGAACCACGGCACTTTTAAAATTACCGAAACTATTATTGAAAAAAATCCGTGCTCTGTTGAGTCGGTTACTGCGGCAGATGACTCTGCCACTCTTACCGTTTCTTTCCCGGGCGGTAAACAGGGCGCTGTCACTCTGACAGCCGACGGCTCGCGAGTGCGTTTTGATTTTGACGGCTTTGACGGTTTTAACAGAATGTGGATTACGCTTCCTGCAACGGAGGACGAGTACATTTACGGCAGCGGCGAGCTTTTTTCTGAATTTAATGTCCGCGGCAAAAATGTCAACGTCTGGGTTGCTGAACATATCAACGCTGTTCAAATTGCCAAAAAGCTTGTAAAACAGGTTTTCGGAATTAAAAACACCACCAAAAAACAGCCGTTTCACAAGTATGAAACATATTATGCGCAGCCCACATTTTTGAGCTCGCGTAAATACTTTTTCCACTCGCTCACAACTGCAAGGGCGGAATTTGACCTTACGCAAAAAAATGTACATACAGTCAAGGTGGACGAAATCGCACCGTTTTATATCGGCTTTGGCGACACGTTTGAAGATGTGCTGACCTCACTTACCGACATTGTCGGCAGACAGCCCGAGCTTCCCGACTGGGTGTATGACGGTCAGATTATCGCGTCGCAGGGCGGTACAGAGGAATACGACAATGCGATTGCAACCTCTGCCGAAAACGACCTTCATATGAACGCCCTCTGGATTCAGGACTGGGAGGGCAGGCGAGTTACCGCTGCCGGCAAGCAGCTTTACTGGAACTGGGAGTGGGACAGCGAGCTTTATCCTGAACTGGACAGAAAAGTTAAAGAGAATAACGAAAAGGGAATCAGAACCCTTGGTTATATTAACCCCTTCCTCGCAGTCGAAAAGCCGCTATACAAGGAGGCTGCTGAAAAAGGCTACTGCGTAAAGGACAAGGACGGCAAGGATTATCTTGTTACAATTACAACATTTCCTGCCGCTATGGTCGATTTCACCAACCCCGACGCATACGAGTGGCTCAAAAATATAATCAAAAAGAATATGATTGAGTTCGGTCTTTCAGGCTGGATGGCAGATTTCGGCGAGTATCTACCGACTGACTGTGTGCTTTTCAGCGGTGAGGACCCCGAGCTTGTACATAACACCTGGCCGGCACGCTGGGCAAAGCTCAACCGCGAGGTGCTTGAGGAAACGGGCAAGCTCGGCGAGATTATGTTCTATACACGAGCAGGATACAGCGATACACCGCGCTATTCCACAATGATGTGGTGCGGCGACAATCATACCGATTTTTCAATCGACTTCGGTCTGCCGTCTGTTATTCCTGCAATGCTGTCGCTTACCTGCTGCGGCTTTGGATTGTCACACAGTGACATCGGCGGATATACCTCGTTCTTCAACCTCAAAAGAAGTGAGGAGCTTTATATGCGCTGGTGCGAAATGAATGCGTTTACACCTGTTATGCGAGGTCACGAAGGTCTTAACCCCGACCTCAACGCCCAGTTTGATTCAAGCGTTGACATTCTGCGCCACGGCTCAAAAATGGCAAAGGTGCATGTCGCACTCAAGCCGTATCTCAAAGACGCTGTAAAGTACAACAGTGAAAAGGGCGTTGGCGTTGTCAGACCGCTGTTCTTCTATTACGACGAAAAAGAAGCGTACGAAACAGCCTACGAGTATCTGCTCGGAAGAGATATTCTTGTAGCGCCTGTAATCAGACCGCAAAGCACAAAACGCGAGGTTTACCTTCCCGACGACGAGTGGATACACCTCTGGAGCGGCAGGGATTACACGGGCGGTACTTACATTGTTGATTCACAGCTCGGCGAGCCTCCTGTGTTTGTGCGCAAAGGCGCAAAAGTGCTCGACGAACTGAATAAAATAATAAACAAATAGTATTTGGAGGATTTATTATGAAATACTTTTTAGACAGTGCAAAAATTGATGAAATCCGTGAGGCTTACGATACCTTCGGCATTGACGGCGTTACAACAAACCCTAATCACATTATGAACTCGGGCAAGCCGTTTTACACCGTAATCGCAGAGCTCGCAGAATTTGTAAAGGAAAAGGGCATAGAAGGATGGGAAACCTTCCCGATTTCTGTTGAAATCAATCCGCACCTTGACAATGCTGATGATATGGTCGAAATGGGCACAAAAATTGCCGCAATGAGCAAGAGCTTTGTTATCAAAATACCCTGCACAGAGGCAGGCATTGCCGCTGCACGCAGACTTGAGGAAAAGGGTGTCAGAACAAATCTTACTCTTGTTTTCTCCGCTTCGCAGGCGCTTATTGCAGCAAAGAACAGCTCTCTCTTTGTTTCGCCCTTCCTCGGATGGAAGGAAAACAGCGGCGAGGACTGCGCACAGTACATTCAGGATATTGTTACAATTTATGAAAACTACGGCTACATCGGCGAAACACAGATTATCTGCGCCGCAGTTCGCAACGGCAAGCAGATTGTTGACTGCGCAGTTGCAGGTGCCGATATTGTAACCGCAGGACTTCAGGTTTATAAGGACAGCTTCTATCACGCTTTTACAGACTACGGACTCAAAAAGTTCCAGTCAGCGTGGGATAAAACTATTACAGAGTAATTTATAATCATAAGTTATAAAAGGAGTTTAATATGAAAATAGGATTTATCGGACTCGGTATTATGGGCGAGTCAATGTGTGAAAATATTGTAAAAAAGCATAACGACGATGTATTTTGTTCTGACCTCAACAAAGCGCAGGTTGAAAAGCTTGTTTCACTCGGAGCAAAGGGATGCGATACAAATATTGATGTTGCAAAGAACGCTGATGTAATCATTACAATGGTTCCGAAATCAGAGCATGTAAAAGCTGTTTACACCGAGCTTCTGCCTTACATCACAGAGGGCAAAATCTGCATTGATATGAGCACAATCGACCCTTCTGTTTCGGTTGAGTGCGCAGATATGATTAAGGCAAAGGGCGCACAGTTTGCCGACGCTCCCGTTGTTAAGTCAAAGCCTGCCGCTATCGCAGGCGAACTCGGTATTCTTGTCGGCTGCGACGAAAGCCTTTATGAAACAATCAAGCCGATTCTTCTGTATATGGGCTGCAACGTTATCCGTATGGGCGAAAACGGCGCAGGTCTTGCAATGAAAATATGCCACAACACTCTTTGCGCTGAAATTCAGAACGGCGTTAACGAAACACTTCTGCTTGCACGCAGTATGGGTATTTCACCCGAGGCATATCACACTGCCGTATCTTACGGCGGCGCGCAGAATTTCTATCTTGATGCGCAGTGGCAGAATATCGCAAATGAAAACTATACAACTGCTTTCTCGCTTGAAAATGAGCGCAAGGACCTCGGCATTTGCCAGCGCCTTGCAAAGGAGCAGGGTATTGATATGCCCGGTATGGAGCACGCTAAATCCGTTTACGACAAGGGCTTTGACGCAGGAATCGGCAAAGAGGACTGGCGCGCAACTTATAAGGTCGTAAGGGGCGATTACGATGCTTAATCATCTCAATGAGGTCAACAGCGTAAAGATTTACAGCGTGTTTGACCGTGAGTTTACACCCTACGGCAGAGTCGTAAAGGGCTATGACTTTACAGAACTCATTGACTTTATGGAGAAAAAAACTAATTTTCCTCAAGTCGGCAACGTCTATTTCCCGAGCATCAACGAGATGGAGAGGACTGATGTCTTTGAAGAAGTGCAGGACACCCTTTACGGCGGTATGCCGATTCAGATAGGCTACTGCAACGGCGTGAACTCCACATATAACGGCTTTGAGTACCACAAGGGCAGCGAGATAAATGTTGCAGTAACTGACTTTATGCTCGTGCTTGGGCTTACAAGTCAGATACATAAAAATCAGTTCTTTATCGGTGAGGAAAAGGTTTTCTTCGTGCCAAAGGGTACTGCTATTGAAATGTATCAGACCACGCTCCATCTTTCTCCGTGCCGTGTATGCGACGAGGGCTTTAAGGATATAGTAATCCTGCCGCGCGGCACAAATACTCCTCTTAAAACAAACCGAAAGAATGATGACCCCGAAAGCGAACTGCTCCTTCAGAAAAACAAGTGGGTAATAGCCCACAAGGACAGGGAGCCGCTTGTTCGTCAGGGCGCTCATATCGGACTTATCGGAATCAACAAAGAACTAAAATATTAATATAAATTGTGAATTAACATCAATTCATAATTTAAAAAGGATAGCAATATGGACTTTGAATACTTATATATCCCCATCGGCGTGCCTACCTTTCACCTTGAAAGTGCAGGCGCCGAGTTTGAAAAATCTATTAATCTGCTCAAAGAGCTTGACAGCGATGTAAAGGTTCCTGACGAAATGCTCCTCAGTATTGACAAGCTCAACGCCTTTACAGCTGATAAGAACCCCGACCTTGTAATTGTTCAGAATATCACCTTTGCAAACGGTGCATATATAGCCGAGGTTTTGCGCAGATTTGACTGTCCCGTTCTTCTCTGGACGCTGCGTGAGCCTGTAATCGACGGCGGCAGACTTCGCCTCAATTCTCTTACAGGCGCGTTCTCTGCAGCAAATGTTCTCAAGAGCTTTGACAGACCGTTTGAGTACATTTTCGGCGCTCCGACAGAGGATAAGGTTAAGCAGAAAATCGCCGCAACTATCAGGGCTGCGCGTGTTAAAAAAGCAATGAAGAGTCTGAATATTCTTCAGGTCGGTCACACTCCGCAGGGCTTCGGCTTCGGCAGAGCGCTCGATATGGAGATGATGACAACCTTTGGAGCAACACTCAATTCTATTGAGGCGAGGGAGCTTATTGACAAGGCAAAGACCTTTACAGATGACGACATCAAAGCATACCTGGATGACGCAAAAAGCCGCATCACAGGACTTGACGAAATCAAGAAAAAGAATGTTCTGGACTTTGCAAGGCTTTACAGAGCATACGATGAATATGTAAAGGCAAACAATGTCGGCGCTCTTTCGTCACGCTGCTGGCCGGATTTCTTCACCGCATTCGGTACTCCGGTTTGCTCGGTGCTTGCAATCCTCAATGACCTTGGTGTTGCATCTGCCTGCGAGGCGGATACTTACGGCGCGCTGACAATGTATATTTCGCAGTTCCTTACGGGAAAACCTGCATTTTTCGGCGACCCCGTTTCTATGGACGAGGGCGAAAACACAATCACTTTCTGGCACTGCGGAACTGCTGCCTGCTCGCTCGCGCGTGAAGATAAGGGCGCTTGCGCAGGCGTTCACTGCAACCGCAAAATCGGACCTACACTTGAGTTTGGCTGCAAGGCTGAAAAGAATGTTACGATTTTCAGAATCGGCAAAAAGGCTGACGGCACCTTCCGCTTCTTTATCTGTAAAGGTGAAGCACTTGACAAGCCGCAGCAGTTTTTCGGCACGTCAATTGTAATCAAAACCGATTCAGATGCGTCAGATACTGTATATAGCGCAGTCAATGCAGGCTGGGAGCCGCACTTTGCAGTCGCTATGGACGATATAACTGATGAGCTTGAGGCTCTTGCAAATATGCTTGGTATCGAGGTAGAAAAGTTCTGATGTTCAGCGTCAAAGAATTTTTATTCTTTTTTGTAGTTTTAGTTTCAAATATTATACAGTGTATAACAGGCTTTGCAGGCACGGTGCTTGCCATGCCGTTTTCCATAATGCTTGTGGGCTATACAACGGCAAAACCTATTTTGAATCTGCTCGGAATAGTTGTTTCAATAGGTGTTGTCACAATCAATTACAAGGCTCTCAACAAAAAGGAGTTTTTTCGCATCATTCTCACAATGCTTGTGGGTATGGCAGGCGGATTTTTGCTGACACGCTTTTTTGATGTCAACCCCAATTTGCTGTACAAACTCCTCGGTGTTATCGTAATCGGCTTTATGGGACTGGGCTGTTATCACTCATTTTCAAAAAAATACAAGGAAAAGCAGGAAAAAGCACTCAGGGAAAACGCTCAAAAAACAAGCGTCTGGTCGTTTGCAGTGCTTGTAATTGCTGGAATTGTGCACGGTATGTTTTCGTGCGGCGGACCGCTTATGGTGGTTTACGCCTCCGAGCACCTGCGCGGGCGTGACGAGTTCAGAGTAACCGTTTCGGCAACCTGGTGCGTACTCAATTCCATCATCCTGTTTTCAGATGTAAGAGCAGGGTATTTTGATTCAAAAACAATGCTTCTTACAGGCGTTTCTATTGTAATTCTTTTTGCGGCACTTGTCATCGGCAACATTATTTTCCGCCATATGAACAAACGCTGGTTTATGATAATCACTTATGTGCTTATGGGAATCAGCGGCGTGTCGCTGCTTATAAAGTAGGCGTTTTTTATGACAAAAGCACTGAATCTTCAGTCACTTAAAATTGAAAATCGCTCGCTGATACTCTACACAATCTCACGCGAGGGCAAATTAAGCCGCAAGGAGCTTGCCGCAAAACTGGGGCTCACTCCTGCCGCTGTTACAAAAATCTGCTCGGCGCTTATTGACAAGGGCTTTATCCGCGAAATCGGTGAGGCTGACGCCGTCGGCAAAACAGGCAGACGCGAAATTTTGCTGACGCTTTGCACCGACGACAAATACTGCTTCGGAATAAATGCCGAAACGGATGCGGTTACACTTTCGCTCTCGTCCCTGGAGGGTAGAATTGTCGCAAAAAAGCGGCTCGGTTTTATCTCCGATGTAGGAGATGTTATTACCGAGGGCATACGGTTTATAGACAGCTTCAGCGAGTACAAAAGCCGTATTGTCGGCGCGGGCGTTTGCATTATCGGCTCGCCCGACGAAAATGATTTCGGCATCTGGAAAGAGGAACACCTTGAAAAAAGGCTGACCGACGCTTTTGATATGCCGGTTGTCATTGAAAATAATGTAAAGGCGTTTGCCGAAAGCGAGCTCCTTTTCGGCAAAAAGGACGGCGACGGCTCAATTCTTTTTCTAAAATGGGGTCCGGGCATCGGCTCGGCAATCTTTGCAAACGGCAGAGTATTTTCGGGAAACGATGCGTCAACAGCCGAAATCGGGCATTACATCGTTAACCCTGCAGGCAGAAAATGCCGCTGCGGACGCTTTGGTTGTCTTGAAACCGAGGCGGGCGAAGAGGCTATACTTAATGAATTAAATACTAAAAAGCCTCTTGACGAACTGCTCAAAAATTGCGATAATGATACTGTAAACATTATCGACCACAAAATTGATATGGTTGCGCTTGCCCTGACAAACACCGCAACTATTCTGAATACGGACAATATTGTTCTGTTCGGAACAATGTTTAATAATGACTTTGTCGCAGACAAGCTTTCACGGCAGTGCCTGAGGTATAATTCTAATTTCAGCGCGGATATGATTGAGGTGTCCGCACTGAATAAAAAGGGTGATTATATCGGCACGGTGGCAGTCTGCGCAAAAAAATTCTTCTTTGAAAGCGAGGAATAAAAATGGAAGAAAAAGCTTTGACCCACGGCATAAAACTCAAGGACAAAGTGGGTTATGCACTCGGTGACGCAGGCGGATTGCTGACCTTTTCGCTCATCGGCGCATTTCAAAACCAGTTTTATACAAATGTTCTCGGCATTGACCCGAAAAAGATTCTTGTTCTCATTCTCATTGCAAGAATCTGGGACGCTATTAACGACCCGCTCTGGGGTGCGTTCATTCAGTCGCGCAAGCCAAATCCGAAGGGTCAGTTCAGACCGTGGATTTTAGGATTTTCAATTCCGCTTGCCGTTGCCGCAGCATTTATGTTCCTTAAGGTTCCCGGCTGGTCAGAGGGCAAGTACCTTGTTTACGCATACATAACATATATCGCATACGGTATGATGTACACCGCCGTAAACATTCCTTACGGCTCACTGGCTTCAGTTATCACTGATGATGAGCTCGAGCGTTCGTCGCTTTCGATGTGGCGTTCAATCGGCGCAGGCGTCGGCGGACTTCCCGGAACAATTATTCTTCCTATGATTGTTTACACCACAGTCGGCAAGTATCCCAACGGCGTTGCACAAAAAGTGCTTGACGGCGACAAGCTGTTCTGGTGCGTGCTTATTTTAAGTGCAGTTTCCGTTCTTGTTTACTTTGCTCATTACAAAATGACCAAGGAGCGTATCGCACCGCAGAAAAAGGTCAAGGACAAGAATCACAATGCGCTTGCAACACTCAAGGACCTCTCAAAAAACAGAGCGTTCATTATGCTTTGCATCGCATCAATGCTCCTCATCGCATTCCAGTTCTATTATCAGTCAACTTATACATATCTGTTCACCGACTATTTCGGCAAGCCGGGACTTTACTCATTGGTATCCATCTGCACCTATCTGCCGATGGCAATATTCATCCCGATTATGAACAGGCTCATTACACGCTTTGGCAAAAAGGAGCTCTGCGCCGTAGGTATGGCGTTTGCAACCTGCGCAGTGCTGATTCAGTTCTTCATCAAAAACACTCCGCTTGCCGATGCAACAAATCCGGTTGCGCCGTATATATTCCTCGGTCTTACTTTCCTTTCGGGACTGGGTCAGACCTTCCTTGTGCTCGAGGTATGGGCGCTCGTTATGGATGTTATTGATTACCACGAGGTAAGAACAGGCAAACGTGAAGAGGGTATGACATACGCCCTGTTCTCATTTACCAGAAAGCTCGGTCAGACTCTTGCAGGCGTTGGCCTTAATGCACTTCTTGCATTCATCAACTATGACGTTGAGGCAACGAAGAACGGCGAACAGCTCAAGCCTGAAGTAATCGGAAATATATATAATATTTCCACAATCGTTCCTGCAATTATGCTTGCGCTTATGGCAGTTGTTTTGTTCTTCGGTTACGACCTTTCAAAGAAAAAGCTTGCAAAGGTTCACGAGGAGCTGAAAGTCATCAGAGCGGCAGAAAACACAGAAGAATAACAATTAACAAGGGCGGATTTTCTCCGCCCGAATTGTTCTATAAAGGAGTAAAAGATGGAATCTAACAAAATCCATGTCGGCTTTGGCTTTCATGTCAATTGCTATCACTCATATCGCGGTGATACAAACGATAATCTCGGCTTCGGCTCGGACATTCGCATAATCCGTCAGATTATTGATGTGCTCAACAAGTGCAACGAGGAGGGAATCCCCGTAAAAGGCACCTGGGACAGTGAAAATTTCTTTTCGCTTGAGCAGATTCTGCCCAAGTACGCACCCGATATTATCGAGGGTATGAAGGACCGCGTAAAAAAATACGGCGACGAAAACATAATTATGGGTTATTCAAACGGCGCACTTTCCGCTATGAATGACGAGGAGTTTGAAGCGTCTATTGAGCTTGCCGTCACAAACGAGCAGGGCAGCGGACTTCAGGATATCTTCGGCGAGTACGAGAAAATTGTCAGACCGCAGGAGGTTATGTTCACACCTTCGCAGGTTAAACTCTATAACAAAACGGGCGTAAAGGCGCTTTGCCTTTACTATTCCTGCGTTCCGTTTGACGCCTTTCGCACAATAGTGCCAAAGCTCCCCGACGAGCTTGCGTTCAATCCGCTTACTTACACATATAAAGGCGAGAGCATGACAATCCTGCCCACTTATAATAATTCCGATGTCTGCGACGCAGGCTGCCTTCGTGCGTGGGTTAAGGAGCTGCATAAAAAACAGGTTGACGGCGAAATCAACCACGACCTTTTCATATTTGTCAATATGGACGCCGACAGTCCGTTCTGGGAGCCGATGCCGGTTCCGCTCATCAAGGGCAAAATTGCAAATTCAAACGGTATTGAAGGACTTGTGCGCGAGGTATCCGACCTTGATTATATCGTCTACGACACCCCGGGCGGATATATCAAAAATCACGAGCCGCTTGGTGAAATTGACTTTACGCACGACACTGCGGACGGCAATTTCACAGGCTACGCATCGTGGTCTGAAAAGCCGTATAACCGCAAAATCTGGACATCAATCGAGCGTGCAAGAGCTATGGCGCAGGTCAATGCAAAAAGTGATTTTGACGCGCCTTCTTTTAAGGACAGAGTGCTGCTTCTCTCAACAACTCATTTCGGACTTGCAACACCCGTGCTGAACATTCAGCGTGAGCTCAAGGCAAACGAGCTTGCCGACAAAATTATTACCGAGGAAAAGAGCGCGCTCGATGTCAACAAAAAGCTGACAATTCACAATATCACAAATTCCACTCTGCAATGTGTCCAGCTTGCACTCAATATTGATGTGGATTCGGCGCAGCAGATTAAGCTTAAGGCAAACGGACTCGAGGATTACACTGTTATCCCGATGGACAGCAAAATGCAGAGCGTGTTTGCGATTATGCGTTTTAAAAAAGTGCAAAAGCAGTACACGGTTGACGTCAGCGTGGATATTCCCCGCGACCCAAAGCCGCTTGAAATCGACCTCAAAACAGATAATCTTGAAATCAAGTTTTCCGTTCACGGCAATATTTACAGCGTCAAGGCAGGCGGCAGGGAAATCGGTGAAAACGAGTTCCTTCGAAGCTTTGTCACATACGACGGCAGGGAGTATGAGTTTGAAAAAACTCTTGTTTCACCTCTTGACCTTGGCGGCTCGGGCGAAGGGCTCAGAGTCAGCGGTATAATCAATTTGCCTGCACAGACAGAGCAGGGCAGCTTTGAGTACGATTTCTTCAAGATGAAATCGAGCGACGCCATCTTTGTCAGAACGAATGTAAACTACCCCTACACTCCCGAAACGACATCTATTTCTACCGAAAATTCATCGCTCGGCAGATTCAGCGATATGAAATGGACTGAAGCTGTGCCGTTTCAGCTCACACCGCAGCTCGACGGCGATATACGCGTAATCAAGCGTAATTTTATGAAGGACGTGTCGTCGTTCAGAACGCAGTCGTTCCCCGAGTGCGACGAAAAAAACAAGAGCCTCGCATCTTTTAATCATCAGCTAACCGCAGGCGTTGTAGGACTGGCTGATGAAAACGGCGGACTGATTATTTCAAACGCGCGACAGGTGCTCAACTCTATGGCGTACTGTCCTATGCGGCTTGATGAGGACAAAACGGTGCATATGAATCCGTTTGGACACTACTACGGCGAGCAGCGTCACCACTGGGGTAGGGCAAAGGACGAAATCCTTGCAACATACACTCTCATAACACCGCAGGGCAAGTCAATCGGACCTGCTTATAACGGCAACGGCGAAACGGCAATGCTTGCACTGTTCGGCTTCAGCGGAGCAGAGCCGACTGACGAGCAGATGGCGGATATTACGGCATTTGCAGACGGCGCGGTAGCAACCGACAACGACGCAGGCGTTCTCGTTCCGTTTTACGGCGACAATGTTCGTATCAAAGAGGCAAAGGCTGACGGCATTGAGGAAAACAAACTGATGAATCCCGTCTGGTCGGGTATCGGCGGCAACCTCAAAAACTATGCCACAAAGGGCGTCAGAGCCGTAACGCACATTGTCAAAGCACAAATCAAATCGAGAAAATAAAAAAAGCCCCGTGGGGCTTTTTTTTATTGAGTAGCATTACAGATATAAAGCTATTTCTACTACAAGTCTGTCTTTTTTTGTGCTTCGCAGTATTTCGTGCATTTCAAATTTGCCGTATCCGCGAACGGACACCGTGTCGCCGTCTTTAAGCGTGTGCGAGGTGCTTTGAACAGCTTTGTGGTTAACAAACACCTTGTCCTGCGCAAACAGCGCCTTTGCGTCGTTTCGCGACAGGTGATATATCGCGCAAATTATCGCGTCAGCCCGAAGCGAGGGGACAATTATCTCTTTACTTTCGGGCTCTCTTTTTGCGCAGTCGGGCAGCGAGTCAATCACTCTGCACGCCACAGCGGTGTGCTTAATACGGGTGAGGTTGTCGGTGATGTAGTCACTCATCGTGTCAAGGCAGAACAAATACCCCACATTGTCATCAACAATAATGTCGCCAAGCGTATTGCGATTGATACCCAGATTCATTATAGCACCCAGAAAATCACGGTGCGTCAGCTTGTCTGAAAACTTCTTTTGCAGCGGCGCAATTTCAATGCACACAATCGGAAAATCGCTGTCTGAAACATCGTCGCCAAAGCCTGCCACACACCTCTCTGCGCCGTCGTATCCGCCAAATAGCTTGTGCTCCGTAAGGCTTTTCATAACCGCAAGAACAGAGATTTCCTCAAGGTTCAGAAATTCCGAAAACACCTTGTAATTTCGCTCAAAAGCCCTGTCAGACAGGTCTGAAAGCCTGCTTTTGAGTAGTTCAGTTTCGTTCATTTTTGACCTCCCTGACCGTCAGTACATCGCCGTCAACAGTGAATTTTATCTCGAAGTCTGCAAACGAAAATCCGTAAACCCTGCCGCTGTCATTCTGATACGCAGGTCGCGGGTCGTTTTGCAGAATCTTCTCAAGCGCCTGCCACCTGTCGCCGAGCGTGTCCTTTGCTTCGTCGCTTGCAACAACTGTCAGCATATGAAAATCATTGCTGTCCGTAAAGCCGCCAAGCGCGCCGGGCACCGAGTCGGAGTAGGGGATGTACGGCTTTATGTCGTAAATCGGCGTGCCGTTCATAAGGTCGGCACCGCTGACGGTAATTTTGCCGCACTCAACCTTTTCTATCTTCACGCACGACAGCCCCAGATTGTTCGGGCGAAAGGGTGAACGCGACGCAAAAACGCCCACTCGCTTGTTTCCGCCGAGCCTCGGCGGGCGAACAGTAAGCGAGTGCTTTTGGCGTATGTTTTCACTGAAACCCCAAATCAGCCAGATGTGGCTGAACTCGTCAAGCCCTCTTACAGCATTTTCGTCGCAGTATTCCTTTTCAAATATTATTTCGCTTTTTATATCTGCGATTCCGCTTTGCCGCGGTATCGCAAACTTTGATGTAAAGTCATTTTTTATAGTTGCAATCGGTTTTATTTCCATCAGCTTTTGTCCTTTTTGCACTGTTTTTTATACATTATAGCATATATTTTGTTAAATTTTAAAAAAAATATTGAATTTGCAAACATTTTAATGTATTATATAGGGGTAATACTTTGTAAATAACTTTGTAAGGAGAATTATTTATGGCAAAGGTTAAGCAAAAATCTGCACTTGGTACAATAAATAAGATTTTATTTATCATTTTCATTGTACTTCTTGTAGCTACTATTCTTTATGTATCACTGTCATCGGCTAAAATGCCTCCGAAGGAAAAAGGGGAATTTGTTGACGAGCCTAAAATCGAGGAGTTCCAGGCAGGCACATACGGCGGCGTAAAGTTTGATTCTGTTGACGATGTTGTTAACTACTATGTTGAGTGCTTTAACTACAACAAAACTCTCACCGCTACATATGACGAAAACGGCGAAAAGAAAACGTATTACAAGCTTCTCGGTGACGAAAACCTTGTAGTTGAAAACCTTCTTGTTGAGGGTCAGTCAAATGCTACTATCAACAAGCTCGTTCCGGGTATTCTTAAGGGTCTGTTCAAGGGCGCACCAAAGGGACTTCCGCCTGCAGCAAACCGCGACCCGGTTTACGACATCCGTGACGACGGACCAAACGGTACAAAGCTCGACCAGAAGGAAAGCCACCTCACTGCCGAAGATGTTCTTGCTTGCAACGTTGTAGATAACAAGGACGGCACAATTTCAATCACAATTCAGCCCAAGGCACAGCTCTTATCAATGGCAGACCAGGATCCGCAGGGCCGTTTCTTCAACGTACTTGGCGACATCAGCTCCACAGTTGAATCAATCAACGTTCTTTCATTCTCTGAAGGCACTATTGAAGAAAACTTTGTAGTTAACTATGCCGGCGGTACCGGCAAAATAAAGGTTGACACAAAGACCAAGGAAATCGTTGAGGCTGACTATGAAATGGACGTTCACATCGATGTTCAGCACGCAAATGTAGCTGTAATCAAGAACAAGAGCGCATCTCTTGACATCGTTTACACAAATCATTTCCCTGCATCAGATGAATTCCTCAAGGAGTCAAGAGGCATCACAAGAAAATAATTAACACGCGTTAAAGGGGCGGAGCGTATCCGCCCCGTTAGTTTTATTATGAAAAAATCAACTCTCACAAAACCGCATATTATATGGCTTGTCGCGGCGTTTTGCTGCCTGCTCTGGGGCTCGGCGTTTCCTGCAATCAGAGCAGGGTATTCGGCGCTGTCGATTGAAAGCACGGACACGTTTTCAATAATCCTTTTTGCAGGAATTCGTTTTTTCGGAGCAGGATTGCTAACGCTGATAATCTTTTCACTCGTGCAAAAACAGCCGCTTATTCCAAAGAAAAACGAGTTCAGAAAAATCGGCGTGCTTTCGTTGTTTCAGACAATTTTGCAGTACTTTTTCTTTTATATGGGGCTTGCCTTCACCACTGGCAGCAGAGCTTCAGTAGTCAATGCCACAAGCGTGTTTTTTGCAATTCTGATTGCCGCGCTCATCTTTAAGCAGGAAAAATTGACTGCCGCAAAAATTCTCGGCTCTCTCGTAGGCTTTGCAGGAGTAATTCTGGTCAGCCTTGATGCTTTTACAAGCGGCGGCTCACTCCTGGGCGAAGCCTTTATTCTGCTTTCGTCTGTGTCTTACGCCTTTTCGTCAGTGTTTATGAAGCGTTACAGCACCGATTCCGACCCCGCAATGCTGTCAGGCAGTCAGTTTATGCTCGGCGGCGCTGTTATGATAATTATCGGTCTCGCATTTGGCGGTACACCGGGTGCAATTAACGCCGGGGGCTTTATTCTTACCGTCTATCTGATGTTTGTGTCCGCACTTGCGTACTCGCTTTGGAGTATCCTGATTAAATTTAACGATGTGTCAAGAGTTGCAGTGTGCGGCTTTCTCACTCCGATTTTCGGCTTTGTACTGTCGCTTATTTTTGACAGTCAGTCCGAATCGTCTGCATTGCTCGCAGTGCCTGCACTCGTCCTTGCAGTCGCAGGAATTATAATCGTAAACAAACGCAAAAATTAATCCCCGTTTAATATTTCTCTTTTATAATACGCTTAAACAGAGCAAAGGAAAAAACATATGAGCATTTACGGAAAGTATGAAAACACGCTTGAAACGGTGATGAACGACCTTGTCGGCGTTATCAGCAGTTATAATAATCAGCGGTACGAGTCAAAGGGGCATCATATCTACGAGCACCTTAATTATCGCATCAAATCAGATGAAAGTATGCGCGAAAAGTGCGACAGAAAGTCACTGCCGCAAACTGAACAAAGCGCGCTTTGCGAAATTAAGGACGCAATCGGACTACGCATTGTAACCCGTTTTGTTGACGATATTTTTGACCTTGTGTATTTTATTGAATCACTTGAAGGCATCACCGTTATCAATGAAAAGGACTACGTCAGAAATCCCAAGGACAACGGCTACCGCAGTTATCATATGATTGTTGGCGTCAACGTGCCGTTTGAGGATGCAAAGGGCGACAATCCCGGCACATTTTATGCCGAAATCCAGCTTCGCACAATTGCTATGGATTCGTGGGCGGCGCTCGAACACGAAATGACATACAAGCGCGACATCTCATCGCGTGAGCTTATCAGCAGTGAACTCAAGCGCTGCGCTGACGAGCTTGCCTCGTGCGACATCACAATGCAGACAATCCGTGATTTAATCAGAGAAGGGTAATTTTATGAAAATATTATTTGCAGAAGACGAGCTTGATTTATCAAAGGCGGTCACAACAGTGCTTGCGTCGCAGGGCTTTGATGTTACAGCAGTGTACGACGGCGAACAGGCGCTCGAAGAGTCAACAAAAAACGCATTTGACTGTATGGTGTTCGACATAATGATGCCCAAAATGGACGGCATTGAGGCGCTCAAAGCTATTCGGGCACGCGGCGACGTAACGCCCGTTATTATGCTCACCGCCAAGGCTGAAATCGACGACAGGGTAACAGGACTGGACGCAGGAGCAGACGACTATCTGACAAAGCCCTTTGCTATGAAAGAGCTTGTCGCACGAATCAAGTCGCAGACAAGGCGCTTCGGCACCTTCAACTCAAATCAGCTTTCTGTCGGGAACGCAACTCTCGACACTGCACAGCTTGAACTGCAGGCGAAAAATACAATACGCCTTGCACGCAAAGAGGCGCAGCTTCTGGAGCTGTTTATGCTCAACCCTGATAAAGAGCTTTCAACTGAGGAAATATTTCAAAAGGTATGGCGCGAGGAGGAACAGGAGAATTTTGCCCTGGTATATATGTATGTTTCATACCTTCGCCAGAAGCTACGCTCTGTAAATGCAGATATCAGCATTGAGGGCGAAAAGAATCAGTCATACAAACTAATAATTACGGAGTGATATTATGATTGCAAAACTGCGTATAAAATTTATCGCAATTTCGACTGTCGCTGTGTTTCTTGTAATAGCGGCTCTCGTCGGACTTGTAAACAGCGTAATGTATCACCGCACGCTTGACAGTGTTTATCAAAACGCTGAATTTATTGCGGAAAACGGCGGCACAGTGCCGTCAGACCACAAAAATTTCAGCCGCGATTTTACCGACGAGGATGTTTACAGAATCCGCTTTTTCACCGTTAAGCTTGACGAAAGCGGCAATATAACCTCCACTGATTTCGGCAGAATCGCGATGATTGACGAGGACGACCTCGACACCTTTATTGACGAAATCTCATCTAACAGATTCAGCCGCGGACACTTTACCTATTCGGGCAGCGAGTACGCCTATACATCAAAGGACACCTCTGACGGCAAGGTCATAGTGTTCCTTGACTGCACAAACGAATTCAACACAAACGAAAATTTCCGTCAGACCTCGTATCTGTTCGGGCTGGTGTGTATGCTCGGATTTGTGATTGTCGTGTCGTTTTATTCAAAACGCGCTGTTGAGCCTGTCATTCGTAATATGGAAAGCCAGAAGCAGTTTATCACCAACGCTTCGCACGAACTCAAAACTCCGCTTGCGGTTATTTCGGCAAATACTGAAGTCATAGAAATGACAAGCGGCGAAAACGAGTGGACGCAAAGCACAATCCGCCAGATTAACAGGATGAATAAGCTGATTGCAGACCTTATCACAATTTCAAAATTCGGCGAAAAGGACAAAAAGGAACTTGTCGATGTTAACGTCACTGCGATTGTTTCAGAGTGCGCAAATGATTTTGAAACGGTAATAAACAATCAGGGTAAAACTTTTGAAAAAAGTATTGCCGACGGCGTTTCTGTAAAGGCTGTCGACGAGGGTGTCAGACAGATTGTTAATATTTTGCTTGATAATGCCGCAAAGTATTGCGACGACGGCGGCAGAGTAGCGCTCACGCTCGACAAAAAAACTGCCTTAAAGGGTATGAAGCTCACTGTTTCAAACACCTATAAGGACGGCAAAAACATTGATGTCAGCCGCTTTTTTGAGCGCTTTTACCGCGAGGATGAATCACACAACAGCAAAAAAGCAGGCTACGGAATCGGTCTTGCTATGGCGCAGGGATATGCCGAGGAGTTCGGCGGCAGAATATCAGTTTCCTATAAGGATGACGCTATCATTTTTACAGTAACAATATAATTTAAAAATAATTATTGATTTTATAATATTAATATAGTATAATACATATACGAAAAGAGCTTTTGCGTCTTTTGCGTAGCGTATGGGCCCTGTGCGACGGGATGCTACGAACC
>CAMPBI010000014.1 GCA_946637545.1 uncultured Clostridia bacterium
GGTTGATGCCCTTGAAGGGCTCTTTGTGCGAGAAGTTCTTGATTGCGTCCTGAACAGCAGGAATACGGGTTGAGCCGCCAACAAGAAGAATCTTGTCAATCTCGTTCATCGAAAGTCCCGAGTCGCTCATAGCCTGACGAACCGGACCCATTGTTGCTTCAACAAGGTCTGCTGTCATTTCGTTGAACTTTGCTCTTGTGAGAGTTGTTTCAAGGTGCTTCGGACCTGTTGCGTCTGCAGTGATGAACGGAAGCGAAATCTGCGCCGTGGTCATACCCGAAAGGTCAATTTTTGCCTTTTCTGCTGCCTCTTTGATTCGCTGCATAGCCATTTTATCTGATGAAAGGTCAATGCCGTTCTGTGCCTTGAACTCTGCAACGAGCCAATCCATAATCTTCTTGTCAAAATCGTCGCCGCCGAGACGGTTGTTACCTGCAGTTGCAAGAACCTCCTGAACGCCGTCGCCCATTTCGATGATTGACACATCGAAGGTACCGCCGCCGAGGTCGTAAACCATTACCTTCTGGTCGTCCTCTTTGTCGATGCCGAAAGCAAGCGCTGCCGCAGTCGGCTCGTTGATAATTCTTTTAACGTCAAGACCTGCAATCTTGCCGGCGTCCTTTGTAGCCTGGCGCTGCGAGTCGGTAAAGTAAGCAGGAACGGTGATTACTGCCTCTGTTACAGGTTCGCCGAGGTAAGCCTCTGCGTCGCTCTTGAGCTTTTGAAGAATGATTGAGCTGATTTCCTGCGGAGTGAAGTCCTTTCCGTCGATGTTAACTTTGTAATCAGAGCCCATATGGCGCTTGATTGATGCAATAGTTTTGTCGGGGTTTGTGATAGCCTGACGCTTTGCAACTGCGCCGACCATTCTTTCGCCGTCTTTTGAAAATGCTACAACAGAAGGTGTAGTTCTTGCGCCCTCTGCGTTTGTGATAACAACAGGCTCGCCGCCTTCAATAACGGATACGCAGCTGTTTGTTGTACCAAGGTCAATACCAATAATCTTTCCCATAATATTCGTCTCCTTTGTTAATTATGAATTATTTAGTTATGAATTATGAATTGATGATACTCGGCTCCGCCTCAAACATAATTATTATTGTGTGGGGCAGAACTGTAAATTCATAATTCATTGTTTATCATTTATATTTTTTTAGTTTGCTGTTTTAACCATCGCCGCTCTGATTACTCTGTCGCCGATTTTGTATCCCTTCTGGAACACATCGCATATAACATTTTCACCGAGCGAATCGTCCTCCACGTGCATTACTGCGTTGTGGTAATTCGGGTCGAACGCGTCGCCGCTTTCGCCATACTGTTCAACACCGAGCTTTTCAAGCGCCGCCATAAGACCGTCCATAGTCATCTGAACGCCCTGCTTGAGCGCCTCAAAGTCATTTCCTTCGCCGGAAAGCGCACGCTCAAGGTTGTCGATAACAGGCAAAAGCTCGCTGATGACATTGCCCTTTGCGTTGTTGTAGGTCTGCTCCTTTTCCTTCGCGCTGCGGGCGCGGTAGTTAGCGTACTCTGCAGCCGTGCGAAGAAGCTGGTCCTTTGTGTCGTTCAGCTGTTCTTCGAGCGTTGGCTCCTTTGCTTTCTGTTCGGTATCCTCCGTGTTTTCGGTTTCAACCTCGTCTTTTATTTCTTCGGGTTCTTTACTCATATCGTATTCCGCCCTCCTTTAAGTATGTGCGTACTATCTTAATAATATAATCAACTCTCGGCAAAACCACCTTGTAGTCAATACGCAGCGAGCCGATAATTCCGAGAGTAGCAATCTGCGAATTGTTGTAATCAAACCGCGCGAGAGCCATTGTCGTGTTGCCAAGCTCGTAAACGGGATTTTCGTTGCCGATTAGCAGTGACTGCTGAATGTTTGACTCTGCAAATTTTGCGAGCAGGCGTTCAAGCTTTTCTTTGCCTGCAAGGAGTATCAGCAGATTGAAAACGCTGTCGCCGAGTTCCTTTTGTGAAAGGAGCTTTGTTTCGCCCACAACAAGCAGCGAGCCGTTTGCCGCCTCCTGACAAAGAGAGCACAGCGACGACAAAAGCGGAAGCATATCAAACACTCTTTCGCCAAGCATCGGCGCCGTTGACTGAATGAACGAAAGGTCGATTTCATTAAGCGGAGTTCCCACAAAGAATTCGCGTGTAAAGCCGTAAAACAGCTTTTTGAACTCCTCATCGACCTTGCACGACAGTGAGCAGACAGACGATTTAATCTTGCCGCCCAGGGTTAGCATAACAAGCATTACCTTGCCGCCGCCTGCAGGGATAATCTCAACGCCCTGCACACAGTCGTACGGGTCCTTTACCGTGCTGTAAAAAGCCGCGCAGCCCGTTAGCTCCGACATAAGATTTGCAGCGTCGGCAAGCAGTCGTTCGGGGTCGGAAGCGTTTGTGCTGAGCCTTTCGGCAATCACCTGCTTTTCATAAGCGGTGAGCCGCTGTGCGTGCATAAGATTGTCAACATAATATCTGTATGCCGCCTTGCTCGGAACGCGTCCGCCGCTCGTGTGCCGCTGCTCAAGGTAGCCCATCGTGCCAAGCGCTGCCATTTCGTTGCGGATTGTGGCTGAACTGATTGTATAAGGAAGCATCTCGCACAGTGTTTTTGAGCCGAGCGGTTCGCCGGTTCTGATATAATAGTCAATTATCATTCCGAGAATTGCTGCCCGTCTGTCGCCTATCATTGCGCTGCCTCCTTTTGTCTTTTTGGATTAGCACTCTTGGTGTCAGAGTGCTAACACTATATGTATATTATATCCAAAACTCCGTTTTGTCAACAGTTTTTTGGAAATTTTTTTAAATAATTGGCACTCTTTTAATTTTATTGCTAAAAATCATTAAGATTTGATAAATTTTTTTCGCGATGTTTGACAGTGCAAAGCCGATGTTGTATTATATAATAGAAATAAATATTAAGGAGATGTCTTTATGAATTGTCCAAATTGTGGCAGAGAGCTCGCCGAAGGCGAAGTTTGCAACTGCACAGAAAACGTTGTTAACACAGTACCGACAGAGGCACCTGTAGAAAATCCCGCACCGGCAGAAGCGGCACCTGCTCCCGAGCAGGCACCTTATACTCCACCGCAGGAAAACTACTACACTCCCCCTGTTGCTCCCGTTCCTCCGCAGCCGAATTATTATGCCGCTCCTCCGGTTGTAAAAGCAAGAACAGACTACCCCAAAGATTACAAAATCAAGAAAAAGCTTGTTGCCTGCATTCTTGCAGTTACACTCGGCCCGTTCGGTGTGCACAACTTTTATCTTGGCAATAACAACAAGGCTATCGCGCAGCTCCTGGTTGCTCTTATCGGTTCGCTCTTCTTTGGACTCGGATTCCTGGCAGCCTGGGTATGGGCTACAATCGAGGCAGTGCTCATCTTCATCGAAAAGGACGATATGGACGCTAACGGATTCAAAATTATGACCTTTGAGGAATCAATTGCAAAGGCAATCAAGGAATCAAACAACGAAGAATAATACATATAAATCCGCCGAATACAAAGTATTCAGCGGATTTATTTTTTCGGCTTTTCAATTTTTACTGCGACCTCGCGTCCGATATTTTTGAGCGCAGTGACCTTGCCCTTCACCACGGCAGAGTCGGCGGTGATATTAATATCAAGGTCCTTTTTCAGCACCTCACAATCGGCGTAGTTTGACTTTATTTTTTTGTCAATTTCACTGCTGCAAAGCTCCGTAAGCTCCTTGTCGCTTAGCGAAGCTGTGGCAACCTGCCGACGTTTGACCGTTGTAATTGCAACGCCTGCAGGAATCGGATTGTCATTAATTTTTATGTAATTATAATCCGTTTCGCTTACAGTGTTCTGCCCGCCTTTTGCAGGGAGGCAGAGCGGAATTTTCAGCCCGAAAAAGAGCAGCGTTTTGTACTTTTTCACGGTGGTAAAATCCTCACGGCTTTGATTGCGATTGACAACAAGCTCAAAAGGCTCCGTCACCTGTGCAATATATTCTCCTCGCGCGTGGGCAAACTGCGCCGCCTTTTTCTCTCCGTCCTCACCCTCATACACGCCTGAAATGAGCAAATCACCCTTTGTCACGCTGTCGCCGACCTTTGCCGCCGCCCAACCGTCGTAAACCGTTGCCTTCACAATGATTCCGTCCTGCGTCGCTTTGACATTTGCAACACCCTTTGTGTTCGCAACAGCCGGCTTTTTTCGCGTTTCGTTAATCTCGACGCGCGCCGTTGTGCCGATTTCATTGATATGCACCCACGCGCAGTCGTCGAACGACGCCATCATCAGATTTTCAATTTTGCTTTTGTCGACGCCGTCCCACCAAACACCCTCGCGAAGTCCGTTTTCATCGATAAAAGCAAGTATTTCGCCGTCGCTGATTCTGTCGTTTCCGACAATTTCGATATGCCACACAAAGCCCGAAAAGAAACTGACTATTACAGCAAACACCACTGCTCCGACAAGCAGACCAAACCGTTTTTTCACTTTCAGAAACGGAAACACAAGCCCGCGCCGTTTTACAACACGCAGTCGTCCGCCGTGCTTTCTCGCAAGGCGTGACAGCGCAAGGTACTGACCCGCAGGACACTCGCCAAAAAGGTATTCGCCCCTACAGCAAAGATTGCGCACGGCAAGCTGCTCGCGGTAGCAATCGCTCACAAAGCCGTCGGAAAAGCCTTTTTCAAATCTGAATTTTACAAATCCGATTAGCCACCGAAAAAACTTAATCATTTGCGCCGAACTCCACCGAAATTATTGTGCCGTCAACAACCGCGCCCTCGTGCGAAAACGAATTGATATAAAGCTCGTCGCCAAAAAAGGTTACGCTGTATTTGCCCAGGTCGATTTTGATTTTGTCCTTTGTGTACTCAAGTATGCCCTTCAGCCCGTCAACAACGCACTCGGTGTTGCCGACGATTTCAATATGCGGCTGCGAGGTGTACGAAATAATATCATCGCGCTCTTTCAAACTATCACCAAATAATTATACGCAAAAAAATAAGAGGGTATGCCTACCCTCTATTATTAATTACATTATTCAGACGCGCAATTACGACACCCGATATAACCCCCACAAGAACGCCTGTCAACGCGCCCGAAACAAGCAGCACCGGCAGATAGTACATTATGCGTGCGGTCTGCATCACTGCGCCGGCAACAGCAATCTGACCGACATTGTGAACAACTGCTCCAAGGACCGACACACCGACGGCGGAGATTTTTTTGCTTTTCATCGCAAGCGCCATTACTGCAAACGACAGCAGTCCTCCCGCAAAGCTGTACACGAGAGAAAACGCACCGCTGAAAAGAAGCCCTGCAAGCAATATTCGTATAGCCGAAATGAACAGCGCCTCTTTTTTGCCGAGCAGATAGAGCGCGGCAAGCACAACCGAATTTGCAAGTCCGAGTTTTACGCCGGGTATGCCGACATTTATCGGCACAAGGCTTTCAAGAAACGACAGTGTGAACGCGAGCGCCACGCAGAGCGCAAAGGTTGCAACTTTTTTTGACTTACTCATCCTGCAACACCGTCCACCTTCTCGCCACTGCCCTTAACGGTTATAACAACCTTATTCGGCAGGCAAATTATGCTCTCGCCGTTTTTGCTGACGGGGCGGTGATTTTTGCAGATTTTGTCAGGGCAGTCAGCTTTTGTAACGCTAACCCTGCCGTCTTTGATTTCAACCGTGTTGGTGACCTTGCCGTCAGCTTTCACCTCAAAGGTTGCGTCCTCATCAAGCGGCAGCTCGGCAATAACCGCGCCGTCCTGCTCAATCACTGCAACATTTCCGTGCCCTGCAAAAAGATTCAGACACAAAAGCAGCACAGCCGCAGCACAAAGCGCCGCAGCAATAATGATAATATCCGCTTTTTTTACTCTGAATTTTTCCATAGTTTGATTATATACTCCGAATAACTCAATGTCAAATTGACATATGATTATTAATGTGATAAAATTTTGATTCAAAGGAATTGGTTATATGAATATAATGTTTTTTATCAACAGCATACTGTTCGGTTTCGGGCTTGCGATGGACGCGTTTTCAGTGTCGGTTGCAAACGGACTTGCCGAGCCTAAAATGCGCCGCAGAAAAACCGTTACAATTGCAGGCACCTTTGCACTGTTTCAGTTTTTGATGCCGATGCTCGGCTGGGCGGCAGTGCATTTTGTGGTGAGTTATTTCAAAAAGGTCGAGCCGTTCATACCGTACATTGCGCTGCTTCTGCTGCTTTACATCGGCGGCAAAATGGTGATTGATTCCGTGCGAAAAACGGACAAAAAGGAAGGCAAATTCCTCGGCGCAGGCGCGCTGATAATTCAGGGAATCGCCACGTCAATCGACGCGCTTTCAGTCGGTTTTACAACACAAAGCTACGGTGCGCCCGACGCGCTGATTTCAGCGCTTATAATCGGTGCAGTGACATATGGCGTGTGCCGCGCAGGAATTGAAATCGGCAAGGTGTTCGGCGACAAATTTTCAGACAAAGCCACCCTTATCGGCGGCATTATACTGATAGGTATAGGAATAGAAATCTTTGTAAAAGGTGTGTTTTTATAAACAAAAACTGCGGATATTCAAAAATCCGCAGTTTTGTTTTATTTTGTGTGTTCGTCGAGTGTAAGATAGTACGACGGGAGGAATTCCTTTCGGAAATATTTTACTTCCGGGAGGTCAATTTCGTCGATTTTTTCCTCCTGCGCTTTGAGCGCAAGGTCAAACTCGCGGTTTCCCATTCGGTTTTCCTCAACGCATTTAATCAGTGCGCTGATTTTATCCGCCGCTTTTACAAGCTGCCAGAGCTCCCTGTCGCCGTCCTGCTGTTCAAAAACAGGACGGTAATCCTCTCTGAACTCGTCGGGCAGCATAGAAAGCAAGCGCTTTCCTGCCACTGCCTCGATGTCCTTGTAAACATTGTTAATTTCGTCGTTGTAATACTTAACGGGGGTGGGCATATCGCCCGTTATAACCTCGGTTGTGTCGTGGTAAAGCGCAAGCACCGCCGCTCTGTCAGCATTATAATTTTTGCCGAACTTTTTGTTTCCGATGAGTGCAAGCGCATGAGCGATGACCGCAACGGAGTGGCTGTGTTCGGCAATATTTTCTTTTGATGTATTACGCATCAGCGCCCAGCGGTCAATCAGTTTCATCCTGTTGACCATGGCGAAAAAGCTGTAACCGGTCATTAATCCTCTTCCTTTGTGATAGCGATTGAAAGCTCCTCAAGCTGAACGTCGTCAATAAACGACGGCGCGCCGCTCATAAGCTCGCTTGCGTTTTGCACCTTCGGGAAGGCAACAACATCGCGCAGCGAATCAGCACCGCAAATGAGCATTGCAAGTCTGTCAAGACCGATACCCATTCCGCCGTGAGGCGGTGCAGCGTAGTGGTAAGCGTCAACAAGGAATCCGAATTTTGCGTCGATTTCCTCCTGCTCCATACCGAGAAGCTCAAACATTTTTGTCTGAAGGTCACAGTCGGTGATACGCATCGAGCCTGACGAAAGCTCCGTGCCGTTGAGCACAAGGTCAAACGCCTGTGCCTTCACCTTGCTCTTGTCGGTATCAAGGTACTGCACGCTTTCATCCATAGGCATTGTAAACGGATGGTGTGCAGCGACATATTCGCCCGTATCCTCGTCAAGCTCAAAGAACGGCATTTCTGTAATCCAGAGGTAATTCCACTTGCCCTCGGGGATAATGTCGAGCTCCTTTGCAACAATCAGGCGGAGCGCGCCCATAATTGTGAGCGCCTTGCGTGTTTTGTCACTGACAATCAGTACAACGTCGCCCTGCTCTGCGCCCAGCTGCGCAAGGAGCGCGTCGAGTTCGCCGTCCTTGAGGAATTTTGCAAACGAGCAGTTCGGTGTTTCATCTGCCCAGCGAATATATGCAAGTCCCTTTGCACCGATACCCTTTGCGTGTTCGGTGAGCTTGTCGATTTTCTTTCTTGTGTAGTGCTGCGCAGCGCCCTTTGCAACAATTGCTTTTACCGCGCCGCCGTCTGCAATAGCGTTTTTGAACACAACAAAGTCAGTCTTGTCAGCCCAGTCGCTGACATCCTCAATCAGCATATCAAAGCGCGTGTCGGGCTTGTCCGAGCCGTACTTGTTCATCGCATCGGCAAAAGTCATACGAGGCAGCTTTGCATCAATGTCGACATTGATAGTTTCCTTCATCAGTTTTTTGATGAAGCCCTCTGCCATATCCATAATATCGTCGCAGTTAACAAACGACATTTCAAGGTCAATCTGTGTGAACTCGGGCTGACGGTCAGCACGCAAATCTTCATCGCGGAAGCAACGGGCAAGCTGGATATAACGGTCAAAGCCTGCAATCATTGTCAGCTGCTTGTAAATCTGCGGAGACTGCGGCAGAGCGTAAAACTTGCCGCCGTGAATTCTCGACGGAACAACATAGTCCCTTGCGCCCTCGGGCGTGGACTTAATCATCATAGGCGTTTCAATCTCGATGAAATTATTGTCGTAAAAATAATCCCTTGCGATTTTTGCAATCTTGTGACGCATAAGAATATTCTTTGTAAGTTTTTCGCTGCGAAGCCCGAGATAGCGGTATTTGAGGGTTGTTTCGTCGCCGACTGTGTCAATCTTTTCAATTTCAAAAGGCGGAGTTTCAGCTTTTGAAAGAATGCGAAAATCGCTTACCATAACCTCTATATCGCCCGTAGGGATTTCCTTGTTTTTGCTTTCACGCTCGGCAACCGTGCCGACTGCCGCAACAACATATTCACTGCGAACAGACTGCGCCTTTGCAAAAATTTCGCGGTCCGTTTTGTCGTTAAAGGACAGCTGAATGATACCCGTCCTGTCGCGCAGGTCAACAAAAATCAGATTGCCAAGGTCGCGCTGCCTTTGCACCCATCCGAAAACGGTGATTTCCTGTCCTACATTATTTATGTCAAATTCCGCACAGTATGCGGTTCTTTTAAGTCCGTTAATCGTGTCCATTAGTTTTCCTCCGAAATATCCGTGCCGAAAAGTGAGCCGAAATCAAACGCTTCGCCGTTAATTTCAAGGTCTTTGAGCTGCTCGTCCATGCTGATGCGGTAAAAGTCGTTCACAAAAGTTGTGAGCGAAACCTCTGTTGAATCGCCGCTTTGCATATTTTTGAGCGTCGCCTTCTTTTCGTCAACCTCGTTGTCGCCGATTACAACATTGAACTGTGCGTTCATTTTGTCGGCGTATTTCATCTGCGCCCTGATTGAACGGGCGTTCAGGTCATAAAGCACTGTAAAGCCCTCGGCACGCATATCCTTTGCGATTTCTACAGCCTTGAGCTGCGCTTTTTCGCCAAGTGCAACGATGAACAAATCGGGCTTTGCAGGCTCGGGGAACTCGCAGCCCTGTGCTTCCATAACGAGCTGAAGCCTTTCAAGTCCCATACCGAAGCCGAGCGACGGTGTTTTCTGTCCGCCGAACTCCTCGATAAGTCCGTCGTATCTGCCGCCGCCGCACACAGTTCCCTGCGCGCCGATTGAATCGGCAACAAATTCAAAAACAGTCTTTGTGTAATAGTCAAGTCCTCTGACGATTCGGGGATTAATCCTGTATTCGATTCCCATTGAATCAAGGTACTTTTTAACGCTTTCAAAATGCTCGCTGCACTCCTCGCAAAGATAGTCAAGCACAACGGGCGCGTCCTTTGCGAGCGCCTGGTCCTCGGGGCTCTTGCAGTCAAGCAGGCGCATCGGGTTGCGTTCAAGGCGTTCCCGGCAGGTTGTGCAAAGCTCGTCCTTGTGCGCACCAAAGTATTTTCGAAGCGCGTTTTGATAATCCGCGCGGCATTTCGGGCAGCCGATTGAATTGAGCTCAAGGTGCAAATCCTTTACTCCCAGCTCGTCAAACACCTGCTTTGCAAGCGAAATCATTTCGGCATCCGCAAGCGGTGAGGTTGCGCCAAAGCATTCAATTCCAAACTGATGGAATTCGCGCAGTCTGCCTGCCTGCGGCTTTTCATAGCGGTAGCACGAGGTCAGATAGCAGACCTTTTGCGGCAGCGCCTCGTTTGAAAGCCCGTTTTCAAGAAACGAGCGCGCAGCGCCAGCCGTTCCCTCGGGGCGCAGAGTAATTGAGCGTCCGCCCTTGTCGTCAAAGGTGTACATCTCTTTTTGCACAACGTCTGTTGTGTCGCCCACGCCGCGTTGAAAAAGCTCGGTGTGCTCAAAAACGGGCGTTCTTATTTCCTTGTATCCGTATTTTTCCGCAACGCCGAGGCAGGTTGATTCTATGTATTGATTCTTGTGAACCTCGGCAGGCAGAACATCTTTTGTGCCTTTGATGGCTTTTGTGATAAGTGCCATACTTTTCTCCTGTATATATGTATTGGGCGGAAACGAATTTCCGCCCATTATTAATTAGTTTCGATTGTAGCGTGGATTTACAATTTCGCGCCACTCAAAGTCGCCGCGTTCAACGCCTCTGATAAGTGCCTCAGCCGTTGCAATATTTGTTGCAAACGGGATGCTGTGCACATCGCAAAGACGAAGCAAATCGTTGTCATTAGGTTCGTGCGGTTTTGCGGTGAGCGGGTCTCTGAAAAAGATTAAAAGGTCAATTTCATTACAGGCAATGCGGCTTGCAATCTGCTGACCGCCGCCCTGTGAACCGCTCAAAAAGCAATTAATGTCAAGTCCGGTTGCTTCTTTAACAAGCTTGCCGGTGGTGCCTGTTGCACAAACATCGTGGCGGCTGATTATTCCGCAGTATGCAATACAGAACTGAACCAGCAACTCTTTTTTGGCATCGTGTGCAATTAAAGCGATATTCATATTTACCTCCTTGGCAGATAAGGGATGTGCGAATTAATTTAGTCTATAATAACACAAAAAATACATTTACACAAGGCATTTTTTGTTAAAAATATTAAATAATTATAAACTAATTCAGGAGCGTACCATAATCCTGCGCCCGTTTTTCGTTGGTGTTGTGGTTGTAATAATAGTTGATAATTGATTTTGTAATAACCGCCGTAGACGTACCCGAGCCCGCCATTTCGATAGCGGTTGCTATTCCGAGCTCCGGATTTTCGTACGGCGCAAAGGTGATAAGAAAACCGTTGTTGTGCTTGACGCCGTTAACGATAACCTGCGACGTACCCGTTTTGCAGGCAACCTTTGTTTTGAAATTTGCAAATACCTTTGACGGACCGCCGCCCGTTGCAACCATACGCATACCCTCCTGCACAATTTTGATGTTGCTGCTTTTAACATTAATGTTGCCGGAGGTTGAAATATTAGTTTCGCTGACCGCGCCTGTTGAGCGCGAGATACGCGACTTTACAAAATGCATATTGTAACGCGTGCCGCCGTTTGCAATAATTGAGCAGTAATTACAAAGCTGAAGCGGCGTGAAAAGGTTATCTGACTGGCCGATACCCGCCTGAACAGTGTCACCCGGCGCCCAGTAGGTGCCAAGACGCTTTCTGTACTCGGGGCCTGCCAGAATTCCCTGTGCCTCGGGAATTTCAACGCCTGTCTTTTCGCCGAGTCCGACCATTTTTCCGTATGTGTTCATACGCTCAATGCCAAGCTTCTGCGCACAGTTATAAAAGAATATATTGCACGAATCACGCAGCGCCGTGCGAACATTTTCGGCGCCGTGAGTTCCCATACATTCAAACTCACGGTCTGCGACCTTCATAACCTTGTTGCAGAAAAACGTTGTGCCATCGCTGATTACGCCCTCTTCAAGAGCAGCAAGGCTCATCATAGGCTTGAAGGTTGAGCCGGGGGCGTATGTACCCATTGCAAAACGGTTATAAAGCGGTGTGTTGCGCGCTTTTACAAGACGGTTGTAATGCTTGTAATAATCGTTGAGGTCAAATGTAGGATAACTTGCAGCCGCAAGTATTTCGCCGTTGTTGCAGTTTTCAACAACAACTGCGCCGGTAGAGTATCTGACGCTGACGCTGTTGCACACCTGCTGAAGCCGCTTTTGTGCGATTTTCTGCAAATCCTTGTCGATGGTCAGCACTATCGTGTCGCCCTGCACGGGCTCCTTTGTAATTTCCTCGGTAACGTTACCGTCGCCGTCAATAGTAACTGTTTTTTCGCCCGAAGTACCGCGAAGATACGCCTCCATAGCCGACTCAATTCCCGACTCGCCGATTTCGTCGGTGATGCCGTAGCCCTCGTTCTTGAGTCGCTCGTACTCCTCGGCATTAATTTTACGGACTGTGCCGATGATATGCGGGGCAAAGGTTGAATCTGTGTACTCTCTGTACGCCACAACTCTTACGTCTGCGCCGCGGTAAAGCGCTTTGTTTTCCTTGATTTCGGCAACGGTTTTGTCGCTGACGTCGTCGGCAATTGTAACGGGATTTGACACCGAAAACAGCAAACGCGTGAGCTCATAGTGAATATTGCCGAGTTCGAGCACAGTTTTTGCGCCGTACTTTGCAAGGTAGTCCTCGAGTTCATATTTTTCGACCATTGCGTCAAAGCAGTTCTGCGCCGTGGCGTACGGCTGAAGGTTGAACATATCCTTGCTCTTCATCGTTTCAATGTCAGCCTTGTAGTCATCGTCGTCCTTTTTGGTAAAGAAAACGGGCTTGCCGTTTTTCAGTTTAATCGGCAGATTCTTCGCGTACTTTTCCCTGTTCTTTTTGAAAAGCCTCAAAAGATTGAACACAATCTCGTTTCGCTTGCCGCTTTCGCTCCAAGACGGAAGATATGCCGCGTCAAGCACAATGCTGTTGCCCTGGCGGTTTGTTACAAGCGGATTGCCGTTGCGGTCAACAATTTCGCCGCGTGCCGCTTCGATAGACACGGTATAAGTTTTTACTGTATTATTCTGCGCAGCGTAGTATTCATTATTACGAATCTGAATATCGTAAAGCTCTGCGCCAAAGCCAATCATTACTGCAATCACAAGAATCAGTGCAATTGTAGTACGCGTGCTTTTATAGATATTGCCCACGGTAATCCACCACCTTTCGCTTGAAAAATTTGTAAAGTTATTCTATATAACCCTTGTTAAGCTTTTGTTTAAGCGGAACAAATGCAACCCCGAGAACAAAACCGATAAACGAGGTATAAATAAAGCTTGGAATATAGAAATAAAACAGGCTCAATGCCGCACCCTCGCCGCCGTGCGGCAAAACAACAAACAGCCAGTACAGCACGCAGTAAATCAGCGTTCCTGCCGCTGCACCGACAACGCTCACCCAAAAGGTATTACGCAGCCAGAAGTTGACCGTTGCCGCCGCAAAATAGCACATAAGCATCAGCAAAATACAGTTAAAGCCCATATGTGCAGCGCTTACAGCGTCCCACAAAAAGCCTGCAAACAGACCGAGGAACGCCGCAGTTCGTTCGTCCTCGCCGAGAACGAGCAAAATAACTGTCGGAATCACAAAAAAGCAGCGCGCGCCACCGATTTCGAGCCACAGTCCGCCCACGTTCTGAAGGAGCGCCGCGACTGCGATTATCAGGCAGTAAAAGCCGTATTTAATTGTCCTTTCTTTTTTTGACAATTTCATATTGAGTCCTAAAAATCAGTAAGAATAAAAACAGATGTTATGTCTTCAATTTCAACGCCCGGTGTTATAACGGCATAGGAGGAAATATCTGTCGGCTCGTCGTCGATTTCGTCAACCGTGCCGATAAGGAGTCCCTTTGGAACAGATGTACTCAACCCTGCCGTGCAGATAATTGAGCCGTACGAAATCTTGGTAGACGACGACAGATTAGCCATTTTGCACTTGCCGTCGCGCGCGAGCTTTGCATTTCCCGTGACATAGGATATTTCGCCCGACAAAATCTCGTAAGCCGACACGTTAAATGTTGAATCGAGCACGGTTTTGACAACACTGTAATCAGGATAAACCTTGTCGACAACGCCCACAAGATACTTGCCCCACAGCACAGCGTTGCCGGCTTTGATGCCGCCCAGCGAGCCCTTGCTGATAGTAAAGGATTTATAAATATCCGCACCGTCCCTGCCGATGACTGACGCCTCGGCAAATTTAAATTCGGGATTCTCCTCCTTGAGTTCGAGAAATTCCTTGTAAAGCGCATTTTGATTTTTCAGATTTTCATAGTCCACAAGCTGCGAGCGCAAATCGCCGATTTCCTCGTTGAGCTCGTCGATTTTCTTTTCGTACTGCGCGTCGCCCTTAACTGTGCCAAACAGGCTGTCAATACCGTTTGCAACCTTTTGCGCAACATAGTGGCACGGTGCAAAAACAGTGCCCACAACTGCGGACTGAACTGTTTCGCCGCGACCTGCAATAGTCGCAAGAAGCGCACCGACAAGAAGCAGCGCAATAATGCCCGTCACAATCTTGAAGCGTGTGTTTTTAAAAAGATTTTTCATTGATTATTTCGCTCCGTTAGCTGCTCTTTTAAGTTTTACCGATGTGCCCTTTGCAACGCAATCCTCGGGATTTTCGGGAGAGATAACGGGAATTCCGATTTCCTCCTCGATAACCTCTCGCAGACCGCGAAGCTTGCTTTCGCCGCCCGTAAGATAAATGCCGCGGTCAATAATGTCAGACGCAAGCTCGGGCAGAGTAACCTCAAGCGTTTCCTTGATTGCAATAACAATTGCGGTAACGCAGTCCTCAAGAATTGTTCTGACATCGGCACTGGTGAGTTCAACACTGCCCGGCAGACCGTCAGTAAGATTTCTGCCGCGGACCTCCATAGCAGCCTCGCCGTCATACTCCTTGGCAGAGCCGATTTTTATTTTGACATCTTCCGCCGTGTTTTCGCCGACAAGAAGATTGTGATTGCGCTTTATGTAATTGATAATGGCCTCGTCAAACGCGTTGCCGCCCATTTTGATGCTTTTGCTTGCGGCAATTCCGCCGAGTGACAAAACGGCAATATCGCAGGTGCCGCCGCCGATGTCGACAATCATTGAGCCCGTTGCCTCATACACAGGAAGCCCTGCACCGAGAGCTGCTGCCATAGGCGCTTCGACAAGCTCAACCTCCTGCGCGCCTGCAGAACGCACTGCATCCTCAACGGCGCGGCGCTCAACCTCTGTAACGCTTGAGGGAACGCTGACAACAACCTTTGTTTTGGTGAACATACTGCGCTTGCTCGAACGGTTGATAAAGTCGTGGAGCATATCTGCAGTCATATCGAAATCGGCAATAACGCCTGCAGTAATCGGTCTTACCGCAACGATTGAGCCGGGAGTTCTGCCAATCATCTTTTTTGCCTCGTTGCCCGTTGCAAGAACGCGCTTTGACTTGACATCAACCGCCACGACGCTGGGCTCGCGGATAATAATATGTCCCTTTCTGTCGGACACAATCGTGTTTGATGTTCCGAGGTCAATTCCTATTTCTCTTGAAAAAAGCATTATGTATCTCTCACTTTCGTGGTAAAGTAGTATTAAAAATTCTTGAGTATATATTATATAATATCTGCATTTCAATCTCAACACAAAATTCAAATTATTAAAAAAATTAATTATTTTTCAAGATATGGGAGGGCGCCGTGCCCTCCCATACATATTTAGAGTTTGACTGTGAATTCATAGCCCTGCTTGCGAATACCGTCGATTGCATCGCCGAGAATTTCAGCGTTTGTTTCGCTCACGGCGTGGAGCAGCAGAATTTCACCCGGGTGAGTGCTGTCAACAATATTTTTCAGCGCGTCGGCAGGGGCGCCCTGGCTTTCAGTGTCCCAGTCGGCATAAGCAAACGACCAGAAAACGCTTGTGTAGCCCAGAGCGTTGACTATACCCAGGCTTTGCTCGGAGAACTCGCCCTTCGGGAATCTGAAATAACTCATTGTATAATTGTAGTTTTCTTTGATATAGTCGTGAAGGAATCGCACCTCCTCCTTTGCAGTCGACACATCAAGCTCGTCCATCGCATAGTGGTGATACGAGTGGTTTCCCACAACGTGCCCCTCGTCAATCATACGCTGTATAAGCTCGCCGTTATCCTTCGCAAAATCGTATGTCACAAAGAAAACCGCCTTGACCTTCTTTTCCTTCAGCACATCAAGAATCCGCGGAGTAAAGCCGTTTTCGTATCCCTCATCAAAGGTCAGACAAATCGTCTTTTCGCCATCAAGCAGCCACCTTGCTCCAAGCTTTTCATACTCGCTTTGCAGTCCTTTAGGCTCTGTGGGCTGCTCGTGATTTTCGATATTACCAAATCCCCATACAACCTTTTTTGTCGACATTGAATCAACGGCTGCGACCGGTTCAACAGTCGGGTCGGTGCTTGGATCCGTGCTTGTTTCATCGAGCGAAACGTCCTCTTGATTATTACTTTCTGTAATATTTGTGCCGTCCTTTGCGGCACATCCGCAAAGAAGCAACACGCATAAAAATGGAATAATAATTTTTTTCAAAATAAAAACCTCCTCTTATCTATTGTGATAAAAAAGGAGGTTTAAATTGATGTAAAATTTTGTTTTAATTGATTTCGACCTTTATAATCTGTATTTATTACGCTTTAATTTTGCTTAATTATTTTCAATACTTTTCATTTTAAGATACGCATTGATAAAGCCGTCAAGGTCGCCGTCCATAACAGCGTTTATGTTGCCCATTTCAAAATTTGTGCGGTGGTCCTTGACCATCGTATATGGCATAAATACATAAGAGCGAATCTGCGAGCCCCAGGCGATTTCCTTTTGGTCGCCCTTGATGTCTTCAATTTTTTCAAGGTTTTCGCGCTCTTTGATTTCCACAAGCTTTGACTTGAGCATACGCATGGCAACCTCGCGGTTCTGATGCTGTGAGCGCTCAATCTGGCACGACACAACAATTCCCGTCGGAATATGTGTAAGTCGCACTGCGGACGAGGTTTTGTTGACCTTCTGACCGCCTGCGCCCGAAGCGCGGTAAACATCCATTTTGATGTCTTCCTCGCGTATTTCCACATCAACATCATCGTCGATTTCGGGCATAACCTCAAGCGATGCAAACGAGGTGTGACGTCTGCCTGACGAGTCAAACGGCGACACACGCACAAGGCGGTGAATACCCATTTCGCCGTGAAGATAACCGTAGGCGTTTTCGCCCTCAATAAGTATTGTTGCGCTCTTGATTCCCGCAACGTCGCCGTCAAGATAGTCAAGGGTTGACACCTTGTAGCCGTGGCGCTCTCCCCAGCGGTTATACATTCTGAACAGCATTTCCGCCCAGTCCTGCGCCTCGGTGCCGCCCGCACCTGCGTGGAAGGTGAGAATTGCGTTGTTGTCGTCAAACTCACCGCTGAGCAGAGTTGAAAGGGTGAGGCTTTCAATACGCTTTTCAATATCCTCAACGGACGAGGTGCAGTCGGCGAGCAAATCAGCGTCGCCCTCTTCATCGGCAAGCTCAATCATAACCATCGCGTCGTCAAAGTCGTTTTTCAGTCCTTCGTATGACTGCACCTTTGCCTTGAGCGAGCCGATTTTTTGCATAACCTTCTGGCTGTTTTGCATATCGTCCCAAAAGTCGGGCTTCGCGCTCTCCTCCTCAAGAACGGCGATTTCGTCCTTGACGGATTCAATGTTGAGCGCCTCTTTTAAATTCTGAATAGGCTTTTCGCTTTCGGCGAGCCTCTGTTTTAATTCTTCAAATTCAAGCATAGCGTTCTCCAAAAATTTTGATATTATGATTATATAGCAGTTATTCAAATTTTTCAAGTTATTAATGTTGATTTTTAAACTAATTATAAGTATAATAAGAATAGTGTACTATAATATAGGAGGATACTATGCCAACACTTGACGAAATCAAATGTCCTGTATGCGGTGTGGAATTCGCCGAGGGCGACGATGTTGTGTACTGCCCCGACTGCGGAACGCCGCACCACAGAGCATGCTACAATATGGCAGGTCACTGCGTAAACGCCCGCCTGCACGGAACGGGATTTATTTTTAATGACGGTTCAGCCGTCAAAGAGCCTGCAAAGCAGGAAAAGAACAAAACAACTGCCGAGGGGTTTTATGTTCCGAAAGGCAGCGAAGGAGCTGACGAAAAGCCGCAACCGTCGATTTTTGCAGCACCGTCGCTCGGAACGAACGACCTCGTTTCGCATTACGAAAAGGAAACTCTTGACGGCGAAAAAGCGTCTTACTACGCTGCCGCGGTGCGTACAAACGTCGTTCGTTTTATGAACATTTTTAAGAAGTTTGACACGTCGGGCAAAAAGGCGAGCTGGAACTGGGGCGCATTCTTTTTCGGTCCGTATTACCTTCTTTTCAGAAAAATGTACTCGCACGGAATCGGACTTATGATAATCGAAACGCTCGTTAGTTATCTCGGCAGTTATTTTATGAGCGTGAAGGCGCCGATATTCACAAAAATGACGCAGGACATTTTTGCCGCAGGCGCAAACACCACCTTCCGTTCGCTCGGAATCACACAGGCGGACATCAACGCGGTGCGCGGCGCGGCGGATTATCAGACCGCTGTAACAATTTCAATTATTTTAGTGGCAGTGCTGTTTTTGATTCGTATTATTGCAGGCGCGCTTGCAGACAAAATTTACTTTTCAAGAGTGAAAAATCTGATTAAAACAGTCAGCGAAAAAATTGACGAGGGCGCATCCGTTTCCGCTTTTATAAACGCTGCACCCGTTGACATTTCGGGCGAAAAGGCAAAGCTTTACTACCTGTCCGCAAAGGGCGGAACATCGCTGTTTGCAGCGCTTATCGGCTATCTTGCGCTCAGTATTATAATGACATTATAACAGGTGACAAATATGAAAATCAGAAAAGCTATAATCCCTGCAGCAGGGCTCGGCACAAGAGTTCTGCCTGCATCAAAGGCTGTCCCGAAGGAAATGCTTAATATCGTGGACAAGCCCGCAATTCAGTACATTGTTGAAGAGGCGTTCAAAAGCGGAATTGAAGATGTTTTAATTATTACAAACCGCGGCAAGGGCGCTATTGAGGACCATTTTGACCACGCCTTTGAGCTTGAAACAAAGCTTGCGCAGAATCCTGAAAAGGCAGACCTTCTGCGTGACGTTCAGTCCCCCGCAAAGCTTGGCAACGTTTATTTCCTTCGCCAGAAGGAAACGGGCGGTCTGGGCCACGCGGTGCTTTGCGCAAAGAATTTTGTCGGAAATGAGCCGTTTGCAGTGCTTTACGGCGACGATGTTATCATTTCCGAAACGCCTGTAACAAAGCAGCTCATTGACGCGTACGAAAAGTACGGCAAAGGCGCCGTCGGCGTAAAAGAGGTGCTCGGTGACGATATTATGAAATACTGCTCGCTCGAGGTTGAACACCTCGACGGTAACTGCTACAGCTGCACCGATATGGTTGAAAAGCCGAAAAAGGAAGAGATTATGAGCAACTTTTCAATCCTCGGCAGAGTTGTTATGCCGCCCGAGATTTTTGGTATTCTCGAAAAGACCGAAAAGGGCGCAGGCGGCGAGCTTCAGCTTACAGACGCTATGAAGGAACTTGCCAAAACAGACGGCGTAATCGCCGTTGATTTTGAGGGCAAGCGCTATGATATGGGCAACAAGCTCGGTATTCTCAAGGCTAACATTGAGGTCGGACTGAAACATCCCGAAATCAAAAATGAGCTTAAAGAGTATTTGAAAAATCTGGATATATAAGGAGGACGCTATGATTAAAATAGAACGCACAAGCGTGATGAATTTTGACAACGCCATGCGCGGCGCGCGCAACCCGCTCAATTCCTGGGGAAGATATGATTCATATTTTGACGAAAAAGGTAATTTCGTTTTCGGTGAAAACGATTTGAGCCTTGCAAAAAGACTGTGCAAGGCAGGAACAGACCACAGAAAATTCGTGAGAATGATTCAGGTCTGCGTTGACGTTACGGCACCGATGTACTGGTGGAAGGAATACGATACATACAAGGTAGCAACCGTTGCAAATTCAACCTCAACAATGCACAAAATAACCTCAAAGCCGTTTGAGCTTTCCGATTTTTCGGTTGACCATATGAACGACGAGGGCATCAAGGCGATGGAGGAGGTTATCAAAACTCTTGAGGATTTGCGCCTGCGCTATCTTGAAACCAAGGACAAAACACTTTGGTACACAATCATACAGCTGCTCCCGAGTTCATACAATCAGATGAGAACCTGCACTCTGAACTACGAAACGCTGTGCAGCATTTACTATGCGCGACGCGCACACAAGCTTGACGAATGGCACACATACTGTGACTGGATTCTTGAGCTGCCTTATTTCAAGGAATTATTCTTACAAGAGGAAAACGATTAATGACCCCATACGACTACACACCAAATAATAATTATTCCGGCACACCGCCGCAGCAGCTGCCGCCGCAACAGCCGCAGTACAACCCTTATCCGCAGTATAATCCGTACAATTCGTACGCACCCTATCAGCCGCCTCAAACTGAAATGCAGCAGCAAATGATGCAGCAGCTTCAGATTCAAAGGGCGCGCTCAAAGGAAAAAAGCCAGATTTTTACTGCCGGGCTTGCAATCGGCGGAGCACTGATAGGCGGAATTATAATAGAAATCATCCTTATGGTGATAATGCAGGCAATCGGTCTGATGGACGCATTTAACAGTTCATTTGTAGTTCAGCACGCCACAAATATAATCGTTGTTGATTTGTTCGGACTTGTGCTGCCGTTCGGAGCGATAGCGCTGATGATGAAAAATCGCTTTGTCACCCCGATTGTGCCGCACAAAAAATTCGGCTTTGCAAACGGCGTTTTGTGGGTGTTCTTCGGACTTGGCATCGCAATGCTTGCAAACTTTATCACAAACGGCGTAATTTCTCTGTTTGATATGATGGGCTATGAGCTTTCGCAGCCCGAAATGCTCGACCCCAAAACTCCTTTTGACTGCGTTATGCTCGCAATTTCAACTGCTATTGCCCCCGCAGTCTGCGAGGAATTCGCGATGCGCTGCTCGGCGTTCGGCATACTGCGCCGTCACGGAAAAGCGTTTGCCGTTGTTGCTGTCAGCATAGTTTTCGGACTGATGCACGGCAATGTGATTCAGTTTGTGTTTGCGTTCTTTGTGGGACTTGCGCTGGCGTATGTTACACTCGCGACCGGCAGCATTGTGCCCGCAATGATTGTGCACGGAATGAACAACGGACTTTCCGTAGTGCAGGACATTGTTTCGCTTGCTGTGAACAGTAAAACGGGCGAAACTGTCAGCGATGTATTGCTGCTGACCTTCCTTGCGCTCGGCGTGATTTCAGCCATTTGCCTTGCGGTAAAGAAAAAGTTTATTGTAAAAGACCCCGAGCAGGCGCAAAAGCCGTACCGCATCGGTTTTGGCACAAAGCTTGCACTGTTGATTCCGGGACTCTTCCTTCCGTTTGTAGTTTTGATAGTCTATACAATGCAGTATATACAGCCAAAATAAATTATGGAAAATAAATATATGCGCCGCGCTCTCACCCTTGCACAAAACTGCAAAAACGAGGGCGAAGTGCCTGTCGGTGCAGTAATCGTAAAAAACGGCGAAATAATCGCCGAAGGTGTAAACAGGCGTGAATCAAACAAAAATGCGCTCTGCCACGCCGAAATAGAGGCAATTGACAGAGCGTGCAAAACGCTTGGCGGCTGGCGGCTTTCGGGCTGCGACCTTTATGTCACACTTGAGCCCTGCCCGATGTGCGCCGGCGCGATAATTAATTCGAGAATAAAGACCGTTTATTTCGGCGCGTACGACAGCAAGGCTGGCTCGTTCGGCTCGGTTGAGGATTTCAGCAGACTGAACTATCCCCACAAGCCCGAAATAATCGGCGGCGTTATGGAAAAAGAGTGCGAAGAATTACTGTCTGATTTTTTTAAAACGTTAAGGCAAAATAAACCCCGATGAC
>CAMPBI010000015.1 GCA_946637545.1 uncultured Clostridia bacterium
TATTTAAGCATAAAGATAATAAGAATACTTACGATAAGACCGTAAATAGCAGTAGCCTCTGCAAGCGCACCGCCGAGGATGAGGGCTGTCTGAATTTTGCCCGAAGCCTCAGGCTGACGAGCAATGCCTTCAACAGCCTTGCTTGTTGCCATACCGATACCGATACCTGCACCGATACCTACTAATACTGCAATACCTGCACCAATTGCGATAAGTCCCATAATATTTATCTCCTTTTAAATAATTACTGATTGTTTTCAAGCGCTTTTTGATTCTTTTTTGCGCGTTTTTTCATTTTTTTAACCTTTGGCTCCTCTTCCTCTTCCTCGGTTGCCTCGGCAAGATAGAGCGAGGTGAGGAAAACAAAGATGTACGCCTGCAACAGTCCGTCGAACAAATCGAAGTACAAACTGAATGCAATCGGAATAATCGTGTTGCGCGTTACGATTTTGATAAGCTCCATAATCGTGAACGCGGCGAGCACATTACCGAAAAGTCGCATACAAAGTGAAAGCGGTTTTGTGATGAGCTCAAGCAGATTAATCGGAGTGATAATCCAAATCGGTTTTGCAAACGCCTTGATTCTGCCGAAAATACCCTTGTCGCGAATATTTGCATATTCAACAATAGTGATGCTTGTAATCGCCATCGCGGCAGTAACCTGCATACTTTTTGTCGGCGGCTTGAGTGCACATATTGCGTCGATTATTCCCTGCGCTGTTTCATTCTGAAAATGGAACAGTCCGAAAAATGTCGGTGCAAAAATGCCAATCATATTTGCAATACCTATAAACAGCGTCATACTCATAAGCCACGGTATGAAATTGTATGTTTTGGGGGTCATAAGATTTTTGAAGAAATCCTCGCCCTTTTCATACGCCATTTCAAGAAAAGCCTGGCGTCTGCTGATTTCGCCTTCAACTTTAAGGTTGCGCGTGAGTATAAGTGCAAGAATTGTCATTATCACAATAACAACCCATGATACCACAGTCGTTTCGTCCACGGAAATTGTGTGCCCTGCAACCGTAAAGCTGAACGCCTCTTCAATTTCAAGCTCGTGGGCAAGCTCCGCGCCAAGGTCAATTTTGGCGAGGACGGGTGAAACTGTCATATACGCACACCTCCTTTGAATATATTTCAAATGTTTATTATAACACTATTTCAGATTTTTTCAATACTAATTCAGTTAAAATAAGTCAGTTTTTTCAACCTGCTTTTCAAACAGGCGTATCGGTTTTTTAACAAGGAATTTTACTCCCAGTCCAATTACGAGCGCTGCAGCTATGTAAGCCGACAGTTTGAGCAGGTCAATCCAGTAGTCGCCTGCGTAAGTTCCGCACACGCATTCGCGCATTGCATTGACTACAAATGTGAACGGCAGAAACGGATGAATTGCCCTGAAAAAGCTCGGGCAAACATCAATCGGGAAGGTACCGCCTGAGCCGCCTATCTGAACTACAAGCAAAATAATTCCGACTGACTTGCCAATATCGCCGAGTGCATAGGTCAGCGAATATATGAACATTGAGAATACAAGCCCTGCAAAAACGCCGACAATCAAAAACTTGACCGGATGGAAACACTGTATTCTGAGGAAATACAAATCGCCAAGGCAAATAATAAGCGACTGTGCTAAAGCAAATGTCAGGAATGTCAGCATTCTGCCGAAATATGTGTGGTGCATACGGACATTGTTTCCGATTTCCTTTTTGCGCTTTACATTTGTTTTTACTACGGCAATCAGAATCATTGAACCAACCCAGATTGCAAGCGTGCTGTAAAACGGCGCCATCGCCGAACCGTAATTTTCGATACCGTAAATCTTTTCGGTGTCGAGGTTTACCGGACAGGCAAGGAATTCGCCAAGCTGTTCCGAATTCTTGCTGGTCATATTTTTAATTGTATTCATCAATTCGCTGTCGCCGAAGTCTTCAATTTTATCCGCAAGCTCGTCAATTTCCTTCTCAACGGTGTTGAGCAGGCTGTTGAGAGCGGCAACAATATCGGCAGAGCCGTCTGTTGCGGCATCAAGACTTTTTGCAAGCGATTGCAGCATAGGCAAATCTCCGCTCAAATCTGCAATCAAATCGCCTGTTACGCGCAGAGTCTCAATAACGGAGTTAAGATTTTTGTCTACAGTCGGCTTTACATTCTTTTTGTAGCCTGTCTGCAGGGCTGAAACATCACCCGTAAGCGAATTAATCTCGCTGACAATGCTGTTGATTCTGCTCTTTGAGGGGTTTTGAATTGCCTTTGAAACAAGTGAATCAATTTTGTCAAGCTTATCAATTCTGCTCTGCGTGTTGTTAATCATTTTGTTCAGTGCAGTTAGTTTGACGGGCAGAGATTCCTGCACTGCTTTAAGTGCATCGAGCACCGTTTCAAGCTGTGCTTTGAGCTTGAGTATTATTGCCTGTGACTTTGTAAGCATTTCAATTATCTCTGCGTCCGACTTACCCTTAACGCTCTCAATCTTTGACGCCAAGCTTCCGAGTTGTGAGGACACATCCGCAAGCGATGTATCAATTGAAGATGTAAGGTTGTTAACGCCTGTCTGAAGAAGTTTTGCAAGCTCTTCGCCGCTGTCAACAACATTGCCTGTCGAATCAACAAGCTTGCTGACCTTTTTGCTGTCAATCGTTTTACCGAGCTCCTTTGTCGTATCAATAACAGCGCCGAGGCTTTCAACAGTTTTTCTGACGCCTGTAACAGATGTGCTCGCCCTGCGAAGCTTCGAACTCATATCACCGAAGGAATCCATCGTGCTGTGCTGACTCGCATCTGCAACAAAGTCGATAAGCGAGCTTACAACATTGATTACAGTTGTTACAAACGACTCATTAACCTCTTGCTGAATTGTCTGCACTACCTTGTCGGTAATCTTTGTGGCAATTGCATTTTTCTTTTCGTTGGCGTAATACTTGATTTCGGGCTGTTTAAAATCATCCGTAACAATACTTGTCAGCGATTTTGAAAAGCCCTTCGGTATTTCAATTCCCGCATAGTATTTGCCCGCTTCAATGCCGCTGATGGCATCTTTTTTGCTGACAAACTGCCAGTCAATAAGGTCGTTTGCTTCAAGATTAGACTTGATTTGCTTGCCCACATTGATTTCAATATCTTTGAACATATAGCCTTCGTCCTCGATAACAACCGCAATCTGCATATTGCCCGTTGAGCCGTACGGGTCCCAGTTTGCAAAGATATTAAACCATGCGTAAAGCGAAGGAATAACGGCAATACCGACAGCAAGGATTATTGCCATCGAATTTGTAAAAATTTTTTTCAAGTCGCGTTTGTATATCTTCAGAATATTTTTCATTTGTCAATCCTCCCCGTCCTCATCATCTTCGCCGTCAATATCCTCAAGAAAAATGTCGTACTCGCCAAACTCAATCTGTTCGTCATTTTTAAGATACGGTATAACCTTTGATTCAATCAGATATTTTGAGTAGTCTGCAATAATAAAAACCGTTATGTTAACAAAAATGAAAATAATCCACATCTGCAACCACTGCAATTCGTGCGAAGTGCGGTGACTCACAATAATTCCGATTAAAGTGTAAGCCAGAAAGACCACGGTTGCGACTATCTTTGAAATCCTTAAATATCTGCTGCCGCGTTCAAAATGGAAAAGTATTTTTTCGCGCAGAAACTTATACTTTATTGCGATGCGTTCGTTTTCGGATAACTCCGCGTGACGCGCTGTGTTATCGCAATCTTTATTTTCCATCGTATCTCCTCCAAAATCAAAAATCATATATAATAGATGTATTATAGCACAAAAGAACCTTTTTTCAAACATTTTTATTTAATCATTTACAACGGCAAAAAAATAGTATATAATGTTTATTTGTATTATCAGATAAAGGAGAAAATTATGGCTAAACAGCAAAAAATGGTTGACGCCATTACATCAATGGATGAGGATTTTGCAAAATGGTACACCGACGTGTGCAAAAAGGCAGAGCTCATCGAATACACAAGCGTTAAAGGCTGTATGGTAATCCGTCCTTACGGCTACGCAATATGGGAAAACATTCAGCGAATCCTTGACGGAATGTTCAAGGAGACAGGTCACGAAAACGTGTGTATGCCGATGTTCATTCCCGAATCACTGCTGCAAAAGGAAAAGGACCACGTTGAGGGCTTTGCTCCCGAGTGCGCTTGGGTAACTTACGGCGGCAGCGAAAAGCTTGAGGAAAGACTCTGCGTAAGACCTACGTCGGAAACTCTTTTCTGCGAACACTTCAAAAACATTGTTCACTCGCATCGCGACTTGCCAAAGCTCTACAATCAGTGGGTTTCTGTTGTAAGATGGGAAAAGACAACGCGTCCGTTCCTTCGCTCGCGTGAATTTTTATGGCAGGAGGGTCACACCCTTCACGCAACTGCCGAGGAGGCAATTGAAGAAACAGAAAGAATGCTCAATGTTTACGCGGATTTCTGCCAGCAGTACCTTGCAATCCCTGTTATAAAGGGACAGAAAACCGAGAGCGACAAGTTCGCAGGCGCAGAGCGCACATACTGCATTGAGGCGCTTATGCACGACGGCAAGGCGCTCCAGGCAGGAACAAGCCACTACTTTGGCGACGGCTTTGCAAGAGCATTTGATATTCAGTATTCAAATAAGGAAAATCAACTTACCTATCCTCATCAGACCTCGTGGGGTATGACAACCCGCCTTATCGGTGCAATCATTATGACCCACGGCGACGACAACGGACTTGTTCTTCCGCCCGCAGTTGCGCCGATTCAGGCAATAGTTGTTCCGATTGCACAGCACAAGGAAGGCGTGCTTGACAAGGCAAGCGAACTCAAAGACAGACTTGCAAAGGTTTGCCGTGCAAAAATTGACGACAGCGACAATTCTCCGGGATGGAAGTTTGCAGAATACGAGATGAAGGGCGTTCCCGTTCGTGTTGAGCTTGGACCGAAGGATATTGAAAACAATCAGTGCGTAGTTGTTACGCGTCACAACCGCGAAAAGACTGTTGTATCGCTTGACGATGTTGAAAGCGTAGTTCTTCAGAAGCTTGAGGAAGTACGACAGGGCATCTATGACAAGGCGCTTGAAAACAGAGAGCGCAGAACATACACTGTCAAGGCGCTTGACGAAATCACAAAGGCGCTTGATGAAAACGGCGACGGATTCGTTAAGGCTATGTGGTGCGGAAGCGAAGAGTGCGAGGAAAAGGTTAAGGAAATCACAGGCGTCGGCTCACGCTGTATTCCGTTTGAGCAGGAAAACATCAGCGACACCTGCATATGCTGCGGCAAGCCCGCAAAGCAGATGGTGTACTGGGGTAAAGCGTATTAAATTGCCGTGCCACAGGCAATAAGGTTAGAAAGGATTATATTATGTCAGTATTAGTTACAGGCGGACTTGGTTACATCGGTTCGCACACATGCGTTGAACTTATTAACAGCGGTGTAGATATTGTTGTGGTAGACAATCTTTACAACTGCAAAAAATCATCATACGACAGAATCAAGGCACTTGTAGGAAAGGATTTTCCGTTTTACGAGTGCGACATCAGAGATGCAGAGGGTCTGCAGAAGGTGTTTGATGCCGAGGACATTGACTCGTGCATTCACTTTGCAGGACTCAAGGCAGTCGGTGAAAGCTGCGAAAAGCCGCTTGAGTATTTTGACAACAATGTTACAGGCACGCTCGTGCTGCTTGATGTTATGCGCAAAAACGGCTGCAAAAAGATTGTATTTTCATCTTCTGCAACCGTTTACGGTATGAACAACATTTCACCTCTCACCGAGGATATGCAGGTGGGCGGTGTTACAAACCCATACGGCAGAACAAAGTACATAATTGAGTGTATGCTCAAGGACCTTTACGCAAGCGACAACGAATGGTCTGTATGCCTGCTGCGTTACTTTAACCCCATCGGCGCTCACAAGAGCGGCACAATGGGCGAGGACCCGAACGGTATTCCTAACAACCTTATGCCTTATATCACACAGGTTGCAATCGGCAAGCGTAAGGAGCTCGGCGTATTCGGTAACGACTACGACACACACGACGGCACAGGCGTTCGCGATTACATCCACGTTGTTGACCTTGCACTTGGTCACGTAAAGGCTGTTGAAAAGGTACGCGGCGAAAGCGGACTTTTCATTTACAACCTCGGCACCGGCGTTGGTTACAGCGTGCTTGATGTTGTGAGCGCTTTTGAAAAAGCAAGCGGAGTGAAGATTCCGTATTCCATCAAGCCACGCCGTGCAGGCGACATCGCTACCTGTTACAGCGACCCGTCAAAAGCACTTAAGGAGCTTGGCTGGAAGGCTGAACGCGGACTCGACGAAATGTGCGAGGACTCCTGGCGCTGGCAGTCACAGAATCCAAACGGATATCCCGATTAAGAAAGAGCCGCAGGGTGCCCCAAGAGGCACCCTGCGTTTTTTTATAGTTATTATTTCTGAATCAGCTCTCTCGCCTCGAAAATGGAAATGTCCTTTTCGACGGCGAGTTTTTTTATGTCCTCAAATTCGGGCTTTGATTTGCTCTGACCGTAACCTTCGGAGCGCTTGATATGAACTCCGCCGGCGTCTGAAATCTGCCTGTCGAGCGTATATCTGCCCGGTGTATACTTGCGTATGCCGATTGTTGTTGTGTGCTTAAAAATCAGCCTCGCAAATTTTTCGCTGTCCGCCGTATTGCAGAGTACGGTGAGCATATATGCAGGTCTGCCCTTTTTCATAATAATCGGCTGAATAAAGCAGTCCAGCGCCCCCGACTCCATAATTCTTTCCGCGGCGAAAGCGGCTTCCTCACCCGTCATATCGTCAATATTGCAGGAGAGTTCAGCAATCACACTGTCGTCATACTGAAATACACGGATAATATTTGCTCTTTCAAGCTCCTTCGTGCCTGCGCCGACGCCCGTTTTCTGCACATTTTTAAATTCGGGAATGTCAGTAAATTCATCGGCAAAATATTTCAGCACCGCTGCGCCCGTCGGGGTGCAAAGCTCGGTTTCAATATCGCTTTTATAGTACGGCACGCCGCAAAGAATATTTGCAGTCGCAGGAGCAGGAACGGGCAGCACGCCGTGTGCGCATTCAACTGTTCCGCCGCCTGCATTAATTGATGAACAAAGGATTCTTTCAGGCTTCAGTTCATTCAAAAGATATGCGCTGATTGTGATGTCGGCAATTGCGTCAAGCATTCCCAGCTCGTGAAAATGCACCTCGCCGGGCGAGGCGTTATGCGCCTTTGCCTCCGCCTGTGCAACAATGGAATAAATATTTTTCACATCATCCTTAACCTTGTCGGACACATTGAGAGAATCCACAATTTCCAGCACCTCTGCCAGATTTCTGTGCTCGTGATGATGGTGGTGGTAATGATGGTGCGGAGTTTCAACCTCGCCGCCGATTATAATTTCAAGATGTGTGCCTTCAATGCCGCACTGCGTTTTTGTGCCGTACACTATCTGTGTGTCGGGCAGTCCAAGGGTGTTCAGATTGTCCACAACAGCTTCTTTGTCGCTGAACAAATCGACGAGCGCAGAGGCAATCATATCCCCTGCCGCTCCCATATTACATTCAAAAAACAGATTCATATTTCACCTATATTTTGTTAATCATATTTGCAAGATAGCCTGCGCCGAAACCGTTGTCAATATTGACAACGCTTACGCCGCTTGCGCAGGAATTGAGCATTGAAAGCAGTGCCGAAAGGCCGCCGAAGCTTGCACCGTATCCAACACTTGTGGGCACGGCAATCACAGGGCAGTCGACCATACCGCCCACAACGCTTGCAAGCGCGCCTTCCATACCCGCAACGGCAATAACCACCTTTGCGCCTGAAAGCACCTCGGCGTTATCAATAAGCCGATGCACGCCCGACACTCCCACGTCGTAAAGCCGCGTAACTCTGTTGCCGTAAAACTCGGCAGTCTGCGCCGCCTCCTCGGCAACGGGGATGTCGCTCGTGCCGCCCGTTGCTATTACTATATTTCCTGTATCTTTCTTTTTTCGTATTTCGCCTGCAATTCCGATGCGCGAAGCACTGTCGTAGTGCAAGGGCACGCACCTTGAAACCTCGCCTGCCTTGTCCTCGGACATACGCGTAATCAGTACGCTTTTAGCGGAGTTTTCAAGTATATGGCTCACGATTTTGCTGATTTGCTCGGCAGTTTTACCCTCGCCGTAAATCACCTCGTCAGCGCCCTGGCGTACACCGCGGTGGGTGTCGATTTTTGCAAAGCCGAGGTCGTCGTACGGCTGCAGCTTTATTTTTGTGACTGCGTCATCAACTGACAGCGTGCCGTTTGCGACCATTGTGAGCATATTTTTCAGTTCGTCTTTATTCATCGTTTCTCTCCTTCAGGTCAAGATATACGCCGCTGTAATCGGCAGAAAGGAGCGAATATACTTCATCTTTCCTGCTGCAAAGAAGTTTGAAATCGTCCTTTGATAATTCGAGTTTTGCCGCACTGTTCAGATAGCGCACGCGAAAATTCCTGAACCCGATTGCACGGAGCTTGTCCTCCGCTTTTTCGGTGAGCAGAAGAATGTCGCCGGTAATCGCTGTTCCCGTCGGGATTCGGGTGGCAAGACAAGCGTAGGAGCATTTGTCAGCCACGGGAAGACTGTTCTGCCGCGCCACGGTTCTGATTTTGTCTTTTGTATATCCGCAGGTGCGAAGCGGTGACAAAACGCCAAGCTCGCCGAGTGCTTTGAAGCCGGGGCGGTCCGACACATCGTCGGTGGCATTTGTGCCGTCGCAGACAATGCTGAAGCCGTCGCGCTCTGCCGCACCGCAAATGGCTGAAAATATTCGCTTTTTGCAGTAGTAACAGCGATTTTCGGGATTCGCTGTGATGTCCGCGTCGCAAAGCACGTCAAGATGTATTACCTCGAGCTTTACGCCAAGCTGCTTTGCAATCTGATACGCGTCGTCAAGTTCAAACTGCGGCTGAAATGCCGATTTCGCAAAGTACGCTTTCACTCGGTTCGCATACCTTTTTGCAAGGCAAAGAAGCACCGCCGAGTCAACACCGCCCGAAAAGGCAATCGCCACATCACGTCCGCTAAAAAATTCTTTAATATCCATATGTACAATTATAACATATATGTAACAAAATGCAATAAAAAGAGGGCGGATTCTGACCCGCCCTCAATGTATTTAATTTTTCAAACAGCGCACTGCATTAAGCACTGCAATAATCATAACGCCCACATCGGCAAAAATTGCAAGCCACATATTCGCAATTCCGATTGCGCCGAGAATAAGGCAAACAAGCTTTACGCCAATTGAAAACCAGATGTTTTCGTTAACGATTTTAAGACATTTGCGCGAAATGGCAATTGCCTTTGCTATGCTGCGTGGGTCGTCGTCCATAAGCACAATGTCCGCAGCCTCGATTGCCGCGTCAGAGCCAAGTCCGCCCATTGCAATACCTATATCGGCGCGCGAAAGCACAGGCGCATCGTTGATTCCGTCGCCCACAAACGCAAGCACTCCGTCGCTGTTGTCAAGCAGTTTTTCAACCGCTTCAACTTTATCGGAGGGAAGAAGCTCGCTGTGTACCTCGTCAATGCCAAGCTCTTTGGCAACGCTTTGCGCAACGGCTTTTCTGTCGCCCGTGAGCATAACTGTTTTTTCAATGCCGCAGCTGCGAAGGAGCGAGATTGCCTCGCCTGCGCCTTCTTTTACAGTGTCGCTGATTATAACCGCACCTGCGTATTTTCCGTCAACTGCAAGATAAACAAGTGTGCCGACAGTTTCTGTCTTCGGATAATCAATACCGAGCTTGTTGAATAGTTTTTTGTTGCCGACTGCAACGGCTTTGCCGTCAACAACAGCAGTTACGCCGTTTCCGCTTATTTCACTTATATCGCTAACTCGCGAGAGGTCAAGTTTGCCGCCGTATTTTTCGACAAGACTTTTGCTGATGGGGTGCGACGAGTGGCTTTCTGCAAGTGCGCAGAATTCAATAATCTCATCGGCTGAAAAATCGCCCGAGGGGATGATTTCGCTCACCTCAAAAACGCCGTTTGTCATTGTTCCCGTCTTGTCAAAAACGACTGTCTTTGTTTTTGACAAGGTTTCAAGATACACCGAGCCTTTGACGAGTATGCCGTTTTTGCTCGCACAGCCGATTCCGCCGAAAAACGACAGCGGAATACTGATGACGAGCGCGCACGGGCAACTGATTACCAGAAATGTGAGCGCTCTGTAAATCCATTCACCCCACATTGCATCTTTGCCAAGCAGCATCGTTACAAGCGGCGGAATAACCGCAAGCGCAAGCGCGCCGCCACAAACTGCAGGTGTGTAGTAACGGGCAAATTTAGTGATGAATTTTTCACTCTTTGATTTTTTTGACGCCGAGTTTTCGACCAGGTCGAGAATTTTTGAAACTGTCGACTCGCCGAAGGGCTTTGTTGTTTTTATGCGTATAAGTCCGTTTTCATTTACGCAGCCACTGATGACCTCGTCGCCGGCAGCAACGCTGCGCGGAACGCTTTCACCCGTCAGTGCAGCAGTGTTAAGCATACTTGTGCCTTCAATAACAACGCCGTCAATCGGGACCTTTTCTCCGGGCTCAACTATGATAATGCTGCCGACCTCCACCTCGTCGGGCGACACCTCTTCGATTCCGTTTTCGCGTTCAATCCGGGCGGTGTCGGGGCGAATGTCCATAAGGGCGGCAATATTGCGGCGGCTCTTGCCGACTGCAACACTTTGAAAAAGCTCGCCCGTCTGATAAAACAGCATAACTGCAACCGCTTCGGTGTAGCTTTCGCCCCGAGTAAACGCAATTACAACTGCGCCGACTGTTGCAATCGCCATAAGAAAGTTTTCATCAAACACCTGACCCCTGAAAATTCCTTTGATTGCTTTTTTCAGCACATCGTAGCCGATAATCAGATAAGGCACCATAAAGCACGCAAAGCGCAGATATTCATTTGTGAACGGAACAAACAGCAGCGCGATGAGCAGCACTGCCGAAACAATTATACGGATTAAGACTTTTCGTTGTTTTCTGGACAATAAAATCACCTATCCTTATTGCCTCCCTTGTGTAAAGGGAGGTGGCTGCGAAGCAGTCGGAGGGATTGTCATTATCTGTTACATAATGTTTAATCAATCGACAATCCCCCTGTCACCTTCGGTGACATCCCCCTTTAGCAAGGGGGACAATGCAGTTACTCGCTACGCTTGAACACTAAATATATACCTCCGCGTCGTCATCGACCCTGCGGCAGACTTTGCGGACTTTCTTCATAACGGCTGCCTCGTCGGCGCCGTCGTCAAATTCAACATTCATTTTGAGTGCCATAAAGTTGACGCTTGCCTCTTTTACGCCGTCAACCTTGTTGGCAGCAGCCTCCATTTTCGCAGCGCAGTTTGCGCAGTCAACATCAATTTTGTATGCCTTTTTCATACTTTTTCTCCATAATGCTTATTTATTCATATGAATATTTGTTCATTTGTTAATGTCATTATATCATATTATATTCATTTGTCAACACAAAATACACAAAAACACCGCAAGAAATATTCTTGCGGTGTTTTAAAATTTTTATTTAACTTTAATTTTTACCTTTTTGCTGATATTCTTCGGGTTACCCTTGTATGAAACAATGGCTTTGAATGTGCCTTTCCTTGTAAGTTTTTTAAGCTTGAAAATGGCAACGCCCTTTGCGTTTGTTTTTGCAGTGTAAGTCTTATTATTGACCTTCAGGGTTATTTTTTTATGCTTAGCCGCTTTACCGCCTATTTTAAGAGTGACCGAATATTTTTTTGTTTTTGTTTTTGATTTAAACGTCTTGTTCTTTGCGGAAAGAGAAATAGGAATTGCCTTTGATTTGTATATAGCGGTATAGACTGTGTCGCCCGTTGTGTTATTGATTACAGACTGCCATCCGTTAAAGGTGTAAGTAACCTTTCCGTTGCTGGGTCTTGTGGGCGTTTTGCCTGTGTACGAGGCGCTTTCGGTTGTGCGAATAGTCACCCTTTGCAGAACAGTTTTGTCATAATTCAGCCAGGTAATTGTGCGATACCTTTCTTTTGCCTCAAAATTTGCAGTGTATACAGTATCGCCGTTGATTTCGCCCTCCTGCGGCGACCAGCCGATAAAGGTGTAGTCATATTCAAGAGTTGACGGCTTTTTTGGCGTTTCGGGATAATTCACTACACTGCCCTTTGTTACGCCTTCAGCGCGTGCGAGCTCCCTTCCGTCGTCAAGCTTCCAAATAACAGTATATGTTTCCTGCTGTTCAGAACTTTTGGTGAAAACAAACTTGATTTCACCAAACTCGTCGTACGGACCCGGGAGAGTTTTTGTAAACGATTTCATTCTGTTGTTTTCGTCCTGAATATCGTAAAGCTTATTTTCAGTAGCCGAATAGCTCACATCGCCAACGCCGTTTTCGTCAAGGTCAAATTCATCCTTGTTTTCAATTCTGGGCAAATAGTCCATAAGCGTTGCGAGCATAACAGGCGTAACTGCGCACTGACCGTTTGTGAGGTCAAACTCTATATTCTTTTTTTCACCTGTTAGTGTTCTGATTGTAACATCATGAGCAGGCATAACAAAGGAGTCGCCGTTAATCTCAACATCTTTTTCATCAGCAGTGAACTCAATTAAATACGAGGTTTTGGCAATCTGCGGAACAAGATAAACCGTTGTGCCTGCCTCTGCCGAATCAATTGTGGTAACATCTTCCAAATTTGAAATATCAAGCGACGCTGCACAGCCGTTGCAGGTAATCTTGTAGCCATCTGCAGCAAACGCGTATGTCGGAAGCATTGAAACAAGCATTACAATCGCTGTTATAAAACAAAAAACTCTTTTTTTCATCATATTGCTCCTTATTAATAATTTATACAATTATATCACGATTAAGTAAAAAAAGCAACCGCTTTCGCGGTTGCCTTTAACACTATTTTATGCTTCGGGAGCATAGTAGTCAACAAGTCTTGCGAGCTTGTTGTACTTGTCGATTGAGTTTTCTGCAGCGATTGAGAAGAGCTGTTCTGCCTTGCCCGGGAATGAGCGCTTGAGTGCAGAATATCTTGTTTCGCCTTCGATGAACTCAATATAGTCAGCTGAAGGAGCCTTGCTGTCGAGTGAGAACGGATTCTTACCCTGTGCGATGAGTGCAGGATTGTATCTGAAGAGATTCCAGTAACCAGCAGCAACTGCCTTCTTCTGCTCTGTCTGATTGAACGGCATCTTGATACCGTGGTTGATACAAGGTGCATAGCAGATAACGATTGACGGTCCGTGGTAAGCAGCAGCCTCCTGGAATGCCTTGAGACACTGATTGTAGTCAGCGCCCATAGCAACCTGTGCTACATATACATAACCGTAAGACATTGCGATTTGTGCAAGGTCCTTCTTCTTTACAACCTTACCTGATGCAGCAAATTTAGCAACAGCACCGGTAGGAGTAGCCTTTGAAGCCTGTCCGCCTGTGTTGGAGTAAACCTCTGTATCAAATACTACGATGTTAACATCCTCGTTTGATGCGATTACATGGTCAAGACCGCCGAAACCGATATCGTAAGCCCAGCCGTCACCGCCGAAGATGAACTGATATTTCTTTGAAGCGTAGTCAGCGTCCTTGAGGAAGTCCTCGGCAGCCGCAGCAGCGTCACCCGAAAGATTAGCAGCCTTGATTGCAGCGATAAGAGCCTGTGCGTCAGCCTCGTTCTTGGCAGCGTCCTCATAAGTTGCAAGCCAAGCGTCAGCCTCTGCTACGCCGTTTTCTGAAAGTGTCTTTGCATCCATAGCAAGTCTTTCACGAATCTGCTTTTGAGCAAGGTACATACCGTAACCGAACTCTGCGTTATCCTCAAAGAGTGAGTTTGACCAAGCAGGACCGTGACCGTTCTTGTCTACGGTGTAAGGAGTTGAAGGAGCAGAGCCGCCCCAGATTGACGAACAGCCTGTTGCGTTTGCGATGTACATCTTGTCACCGTAAAGCTGTGTGATGAGCTTTGCGTAAGGTGTTTCGCCGCAGCCTGCGCATGCGCCTGAGAACTCAAGATAAGGCTTTCTGTACTGAACGCCGATGATTGTTGGCTTGTTAACTTCGTCTTTAATTTCAGTATCAACAAGTGCGTCGTAAGCCTTCTGTGCGTCAAGCTGGGATGCGATTGGCTTCATAGTGAGCGACTTTGTAGGACATACGTGTGCGCAAGAGCCGCAGCCTGTGCAGTCGAGTGTTGATACGATAAGTGCATACTTGAGTCCGCTGTCCTTGGGCACCTTGAGGTCAACCATCTTGGTCTCTGCAGGAGCTGCAGCAGCCTCGTCAGCGTTGAGAGCAACAGGACGGATTACAGCGTGAGGACAAACCATTGCGCAGCGGTTACACTGTGCACACTTTGTCGGATCCCATTCGGGAACATTGATTGCAACGCCTCTCTTCTCAAATGCAGCAGAGCCCTGCGGATAAACACCGTCCGGTGTGTCAAGGAATGCTGATACGGGAAGGTCGTCACCGTGAAGTCTGCCAACCGGGTCAAGAATGTCCTTAACAAACTTCTTCATTTCAGGTCTGTCAGTAGCAATATTGAGCTCGCGAGCTTCGTCAGTTGCGTCCTTCCATGATGCAGGAACGTCAATCTTAACAACTTCCTGTGAGCCGCGGTCAATACCGTTGCAGTTTGCGTTTACGATTGCTTCGCCCTTCTTTGAGAACTTTGCAACAACCTTTTCCTTCATATACTTGATAGCCTCGTCAACAGGAAGGATTCCGCTGATGGTGAAGAATGCTGACTGAAGGATTGTTGATGCACGGCCCGGGAGTCCAACCTCCTCGGCAATCTTGATACCGTTGATTGTGTAAAGGTTGATGTCGTTTTCTGCAATGTATCTCTTCATAGATGCGGGAAGGTTAGCGTCAAGCTCTTCCGGACTCCAGATACAGTTGAGAAGGAATGTACCGCCCGGTACAAGGTCCTGAACCATATCATACTTTGTTACATATGAAGGATTGTGGCAGGCAACGAAATTAGCCTTGTTGATAAGATATGTTGATGTAATCGGTGATGAACCGAAACGAAGGTGAGATACTGTGATACCGCCGGACTTCTTTGAGTCATAGAAGAAGTAGCCCTGTGCATACATATCAGTATGGTCACCGATAATCTTGATGGAGTCTTTGTTTGCGCCGACTGTACCGTCTGAACCAAGACCCCAGAATTTACATGAAGTTGTGCCTGCAGGTGTTGTGTCAGGAGTTTCGGTAATCGGGAGTGAAAGATTTGTAACGTCGTCCTCGATTGAAAGAACAAATTCCTTCTTCGGCTCGGGAGCATTCATATTAGCGAATACTGCAATAACGTGAGCAGGAAGAGTATCCTTTGAACCAAGACCGTAACGTCCGCCGTATACAGGAACTGCGTCAAACTTTGTGCCCTTGAGAGCAGCAACTACATCAAGGTAAAGCGGCTCGCCAAGTGAGCCCGGCTCTTTAGTTCTGTCAATAACAGAAATGCTCTTTACTGTTTCGGGGATTGCGTTTACAAGGTGCTCTACAGAGAACGGTCTGTAAAGGTGTACGCAAATCATACCAACCTTTTCGCCGCGTGCGTTGAGGAAATCAACTGTCTCTTTGATAGTATCGCAAACAGAACCCATAGCGATGATAACTCTGTCTGCGTCCTTTGCACCGTAGTAGTTAAAGAGCTGATAGTTTGTGCCAATCTTCTCATTAACCTTGTCAAAGTACATCTGTGTTGTAGCAACAGCGTCGTTGTAATACTTGTTACAAGCCTCTCTGTGCTGGAAGAAGATGTCGCTGTTTTCTGCAGAACCGCGAAGAACGGGACGCTCCGGATTGAGAGCTCTCTTACGGAAATCTGCTACATCCTGCATATCAATGAGGTCACGAAGGTCTTCGTAATCCCATGTTTCAATCTTCTGTACCTCGTGTGATGTACGGAAGCCGTCAAAGAAGTGAAGGAACGGAACACGGCTCTTGAGTGTTGAAAGATGAGCCACTGCACCGAGGTCCATAACCTCCTGAACATTTGCAGAGCAAAGCATTGCGTAACCTGTCTGGCGGCAAGCCATAACGTCTGAATGGTCACCGAAGATGTTAAGCGCGTGAGTGGATACACAACGAGCAGAAACATGAATTACGCTCGGGATAAGCTCACCGGCAATCTTGTACATATTCGGAATCATAAGTAAAAGACCCTGTGAAGCTGTGTATGTGGTTGTGAGTGCACCTGCTGAAAGTGAGCCGTGAACAGCACCTGCTGCACCTGCTTCAGATTCAAGCTCGGCAACCTTAACGGTCTGACCGAAAAGGTTTTTCACTCCCTTTGCAGCCATGGCATCAGTTTCCTCTGCCATCGGTGATGAAGGAGTGATTGGGTAGATAGCAGCAACTTCGGTGAAAGCATAGCTTACATGAGCCGCAGCGCTGTTACCGTCCATGGTTTTCTTTGTTCTTGCCATTGGATTTTCCTCCCGAATCTTATTAATTATTTTTTTGCACTGTACATTATAACACTATGTCCGTGCAAATTCAACCTTTATTTTATATATTATAATGAAATAATCTATACAAAACAAAAAGCTTTGGCAAAATTCCGCCGATAATGCGGTCACTGCCAAAGCATTTTTATTTAGTCGTTAAGTTTTGCAAGCTCCTCGCGGAAGGATTCTGCCGAGTCAAACTCCTTGTAAACCGATGCAAAGCGAACATATGCAACCTCGTCAATATCCTTGAGCTTTTCCATAATGAGCTCGCCGATTCTGGCGGATGTTACCTCGCGGTCAACCGACGACTGAAGCGCGGTTTCAATTTCGCTGATTTTTGCTTCAAGGTCATTGATTGTAACATGCCTTTTTTCGCACGCACGAAGCATACCCTTCAATATCTTGTTGCGGTCAAAAACCTCGCGGGACTTGTCCTTTTTGATAACAATAATCGGAACGTCCTCGATAATTTCGTATGTAGTAAATCTTTTTCCGCACTGCAGACACTCTCTGCGGCGGCGGATACGCTCGTTTTCATCTGTCGGGCGAGAGTCAATTACTTTACTGTCAGTGAATGAACAAAACGGACATTTCATAACATAATTCCTCCTCGTTTTTGTTACTACATTTTGCATTATAACACAAGATATAGAAAAATGCAAGTATTTTTACTTTACAACAATATATTGATATAATCAGGAGTTTTTGAGCGTATGCTCCTTTTTGTTGTAGAAAAACATCCAAATCGCCATAGCACAGATTACAATGTAACCCACAATTGACAGCATATCGGGAATCTGATGTCCGAGGAAGAGATAGCCCTCGATAGCGGTAAAAATAATATTCGAGTAATCATAAACCGAAATTTCTCTGCTCGGCGCAAATGTATAAGCCGCGGTAATACCATACTGTCCGCCCGCTGCGCAAACGCCGACAAGAATAAGAAAAACCAGCTGCCGCGCAGTCATCGGGTGGTAATTAAAAATCAGATACGGCGCAGTTACCGCAACCGAAAACGCCGAGAAAAAGAACACTGTAAAATGTCCGTTTTCGCCCTTGTTGCCCATATGGCGCACGCAGGTGTACGCCGCGCCTGCGCAAAGTCCTCCCACAAATCCTGCGAGCGACGGCATCAGCTCGACATTGTCAAAGGTCGGCTTTATTACGCACATAGCGCCTATGAAAGCGCCCATAATCGCAAGCGCCTGCCTGAATTTCACCTTTTCGTGCAGAAAGATTGCAGAAAATATCAGCGTAAAAAACGGCGACATCTTGTTGAGCATTGCCGCGTCTGCCGTGTGCGACATATGAGTAGTTGCGTAAAAGTTTCCGAACACGCCGAGGAGTCCTGCGCTCGAACGCAAAAGGTGAAACTTCAGGCAGCCCTTTGTCGGTTTGAAGCTTTCGTGCTTGTTCAGCAATGTGATTGACGCGATAAACAGCGCAACAAGATTACGGAAAAAAACCTTTTGCGGAGTCGGCAGGTCGCCCGAAAGATTGATAAACGAGCTCATCCCGCTGAAGCAAAAGGCGGAAAAAAGAATACAGATTATTCCCTTTGTTTTATTACTTAATTTATTCATATCAGTTTGTCAAAATACTTTTTACTGAATTCAAGCTCGGTTTCGACATCGTAGCCCTTTGAGTAAATTTCAATTACTGCACCGCCGCTGTATCCCACGGAGTCCATAGTCTTAAACAGGCGGGCAAAATCAAAGCTGCCCCGTCCGGGCGGCATACAGTCGCACTTTGAGGTATTGTCGCTCAAGTGAAGGTGAACGATGCTGTCCTTCATTTCCTCCACAATTTCAAACGGGTCGTAGCCCGAGCGGATTGCCTGCTTGATGTCAAAAACCATATTGAAATCGTCGCCGAAAACGCCGCGCATACGCTTTAAAAAATCGAGCGACTGCGAACGGAAGCGTACGACGTTTTCCTGACAGACTCTCACGCCCTCCGCCTTGCCGAACTCAATCAGCTTTGCAAAGCGGTCAAAGTACAGCTCTTCGGGAATATCCCTTTTCTGTACGGCGAGCGCACCGTGAATCACGGCAATATCAGCGCCAAGCACTGCAGCTGCGTGAAACTGCCTTTTGTACAGGTCGATGAAATCGTCATAGCGCCTTTCGTACTCACCAAAAATGCAGGTGTTTTCAATAAACGACGAAAACGGGTGCACCGACAAAATGCTCACGTCTTCGCTGTCAGCACGCTTTTTCATCTCTGTGGTAAAGGCATCGTCAAGCTCGCACGAGGAATTAAAAAATATCTCGCACGACTTGAAACCGAGGTCGATTACCTTGTCAAGCGCCTTTTCCGTAAGCAGCGGATAAAAGCAGGATGTGGATGCACCGATTTTCATTATAATAACGCCTCAACACACGCGAGTCTGACGCTCACGCAAAGAATTTGTGCCGCAAGGTCGAGCTCATCAACCGGCGGAAGTGAAGGAGCAATACGGATATTGCTGTTTTTTGGGTCGTTGCCATAAGGATAAGTTGCGCCGACATTTGTGAGCACAACGCCCGCCTCTTTGCAGAGCTCGCCCACTCTCTTTGCACAGCCTTCCATAACATCAAGGCTGATAAAGTATCCGCCGCGCGGCTCAATCCAGGTGGCAATGCCCTTGCCGCCGAGTTCGTTTTCAAGATGGCGGAGCACCATTTCAAATTTCGGTTTCATTATTGCGGCATGCTTTTTCATATGAGCCTTTATTCCGTCAACATCACCGAAAAATTTTACATGGCGGTGCTGATTCATCTTATCGTAGCTGATTGTCTGGCAGTTCAGTCTTTTAAGAATATCCGCAATATTGCCGTCGCTTGCTGCGAGCGCCGAAATGCCTGCGCCCGGGAAAGTCATTTTTGAGGTCGAGCAAACCTCGATAACCATATCGTCATTATTATACTCGGGCAGAACGTCAAATATGTTAAGAAGGTCGTCGCCCTCGTCATAAATCTCGTGAATAATATACGCGTTGTCCCAGATAATTCTGAAATCCTCTGCCGCCGGCTTGAGCGCTGCAATGCGTCTGACAACCTCGTCGGTATATGTAATTCCCTGCGGATTTGAGTATTTAGGAACGCAGAACATACCCTTGACGCTTTCGTCCTTAACAAGCGCTTCAACGGCGTCCATATCAGGTCCGTCGGGTGTCATATCAACGTTAATCATTTTTATTCCGAAATACTCAAGAATTGTAAAATGTCTGTCATAACCGGGAACGGGGCAAAGGAACTTAACCTCGGGGAGCTTGCTCCACGGGGTGCTGCCCATTACGCCGTGCGAATACGCCTGCGCGATATAGTCAAACATAAGCGAAAGGCTTGCGTTGGGACCGAGAAGAATATTCTTCGGCTCAACTCCGAGAAGGTCTGCAAAAAGCTTTTTGCAGCTCGGAATACCGTCAATAATGCCGTAGTTTCTGAGGTCAATGCCGCTTTCGGTGTAATCGGTGTCGTTGAGCATATCCATTGACAAATCAAGCTGCTCTTTTGACGGCTTTCCTCGCGACATATCGAGGTTCAGCCCCATAGCCTTGTAATCGTTGAATCTTTTGTCGAGTTCAGCTTTTTCCGCAATGAGCTGTTCTCTGTTCATTTCAGTATATTTCATAATCCAGTCCTCCTAAATTTAATATAATATCACTTTTTATCACATAATGCAATATTTTTGTTATTTGTGCCGCACTGCGAAAAAAAACAAAAAGGCTGCCCCGGGGCACCCTATGAAAATAAGATACCTCTTACAGCCTTTTATCCTATGAATATATTACACACTTTGTTCCTGCGGGGATATTATTGTAAATCCAGTGCGCGTTGCCGATTTCAAGTCTGATGCACCCGTGCGACATATTTGCGCCGAGCTGACCGTAAGCAATTGTGGTCGGAGCGGGAGTCTGGGTGTAAAGCACCGAGTGAAAATGGTAGTTGCCCGTAATTCGTGAGGCATACCAGCAGCGCACCTTGCCCGAATCAAAATACCGCTGATGAAACGGCTTGCTGCCGTTGGGTCCCATTGTAAATGTGCCCGACGGTGTCGGAGTGTCGCCTGCGCCGATTGTGCAGGTGTAGTATTTTTGCATTTTCCACTTGCTTTTGCTTTTTTTGAACACGCCGACCTTGTGCGTGGTTTTGTTCACAAGAATCAGATAATTTGTTCCGCTCGAATATTTCTGCGCTTTTCTGCGCATAAGCTCACGGTCCGGGATTAGCTTGCCGTTTTTTGCAAAATGGTAATATCTGTAGCCTATATAAACCTTGCCCGTCACAGCCTTTCCGTAGTATTTGCCGCCGGTGCGAAAATAATATGTTGCTCCTTTTACATTCTGCCAGCCTGATTGCATTCTTGATTTTGAATCAAAGTAGTAATAGCCGCCCTTAATCTTTTTAAGTCCCCTGACTGCCCTTCCGGTTTTACCGTCAAAATAATAGCGATGGTCGTTCAGGTTTTTCCAGCCGTAGCGCATCATACCTTTTGACGAAAAGCAATAGTAGTATTTGCCGATTTTTTTGAGCCCGCTCGGCGCCTTACCCGATTTCGGACTGAAATAATATTTTTTGCCGTCAACAGTCTGCCAGCCTTTTTTCATTTTGGCGTTAGTGCCGAAAAGGTAATAATTGTCGTCAATCCTTTTAAGTCCGACTGCGCCCTTGCCGCTTTTCAGATTAAAGTAATATCTTGCGTTATTGTAATTCTTCCAGCCGTAGCGCATTGCTCCGCCGTCGGTGAAAAGATAATAGAAATTGTCAATTTTTTTAAGTCCTGTAACCTTCACAGCGGTTTTCGGATTAAAATAGTAACGCCTGCCGTCGATATTTCTGAAGCCCGTTACGGCTACATCGTCAACAAAGTACATTGTTTTGTCGTCGCTCCAGCCGTTTTTAAGTTCGGTTTCCTGCGGCGTTTGGGGCTCATCGCCGGGCTCTTCTGCAAAAGCAGCGCTGCCGCACGAAAAGCAAAAAAGCATTACAAGACAAAGAATTATGCCGACTGATTTTGTAAGTTTATTTTTCATATTGCTCTCCAGATTATTAGGTAAAATAATAATATAATAATTGCTGTTTTTTGTCAATTGCGATAAGGCAATTTGTAAATCATATGAATCAAAAACTCCAAAAATTACAAAAATTC
>CAMPBI010000016.1 GCA_946637545.1 uncultured Clostridia bacterium
CCTCCGGCCTACTGCTTAGAAGGCAGTTGCTCTATCCAACTGAGCTAACAGCGCATATGGAGCGGGTGATGGGAATCGAACCCACGCAATCAGCTTGGAAGGCTGAGATTCTACCATTGAACTACACCCGCATATCAACGGACATTATTATATCTAATGTCCGTCAAAATGTCAAGAGTTTTTTAATTTAATTTTATGTCAATCTTGTCACTTGCCGAAAGACATATAGTTTTGATTTCAATGTCGTTATTGAAAACAATTGTGTTGGCGAGAATCTCCTCAACCTCTCGGCGTACAGCGTCGCGCAGACCGCGGGCATTCTTCTTTGAGCCAAAGGCTTTGTTTGCGAGATACGCTTTAACGCTCTTGTCGTATGTGAGTGCAATTCCCTTATCCTTGAGGCTTTCGACAAGCTCGTCGAGCATAAGACCTGCAATTTGTTCAAAATCATCGCGGGTGAGGTTGTTGAAAATTACAATCTCGTCAACTCTGCCGAGAAATTCCGGACGCAAAAAGCGCTCAAGCGCCTTCATTGTTACCTCTTCGGTAATGTCGTTTGCGCTCTTGCCGAATCCCATTGTGTTCTGGTCGGTTGAGCCGGCGTTTGAAGTCATAATAATGACAGTGTTTTCAAAATTGACTACCCTGCCCTGCGCGTCGGTGATTCTGCCCTCGTCAAGAATCTGAAGCAGAATGTTGAGCACGTCCTTGTGAGCCTTTTCAATCTCGTCAAACAGGATTACGCTGTACGGCTTGCGTCTTACCTTTTCGGTGAGCTGTCCTGCGTCGTCGTAGCCGACATAACCGGGGGGCGAGCCGATAATGCGCGACACGCTGAATTTTTCCATAAACTCGCTCATATCGAGTCTGATAAGATTATCGGGCGAATCAAAAAGAGCGTTTGCAAGCTGTTTTACAAGCTCGGTTTTGCCGACTCCCGTAGGACCTACAAAAATAAACGACTGCGGTCTTTTCTTGGGGCTTATCTGAATTCTGCCGCGGCGGACAGCGTTTGCAACCTTTTCAATTGCGGTATCCTGTCCGATAATATGTGCTTTGAGCTCATCGTCAAGAGAAGCAAGCTTTTTAACATCGCCCTGTTCAATTTTGGCGGCAGGGATACCCGTCCAAAGAGAAATAACGCGCGCAAGGTCGCTTTCAAGAACCTGATTGTCCTTTGCCTTTTCCTCGTACTCGGGAAGCTCGTTTTCAATATTGATGAGCTTTGACTTGAGTTTTGAAATCAGCTCGAAATCAGGCTCCTCGCCCTCGTCGGGATTTGAAAGCCTTTCAATATTTTCGGTTAGCTCTTCCTTTTCCTCGGTGAGCATCTGAAACTTGCTGATAGCGGGGTTGCGCAGGTTAGCGCCGGTGCATGCCTCATCAAGCAGGTCGATAGCCTTGTCGGGAAGATAGCGGTCTGTAACAAAGCGTTCGGACATTGTGACCGCCTTATAAACAAGTGTATCGCTTATTTGCACCTTGTGATAATCCTCATAGTACCCCTTGATGCCAAGAAGCATTCTGTACGCGTCATCAAGCGACGGCTCCTCAATTTTAACCGGCTGAAAACGGCGCTCGAGAGCAGCATCCTTTTCAATATATTTTCTGTACTCGTTAAAGGTTGTGGCGCCGATGACCTGAATTTCACCTCGGGAAAGTGCAGGCTTGAGGATGTTTGCAGCGTTCATTGTGCCTTCGCTGTCGCCGGTGCCGACAAGGTTGTGCACCTCGTCAATAAACAGAATGATATTACCCTCGTGCTTTACCTCGTCAACAAGTCCTTTGATTCTGCCCTCAAACTGACCGCGAAACTGCGTTCCTGCAACAAGAGCAGTGAGGTCAAGAAGATAAATTTCCTTGTCTGCAAGGCGTGCGGGCACCTCGCCCTTTGCAATACGGATTGCAAGACCTTCGGCGATTGCGGTTTTACCGACACCGGGCTCACCGATAAGTGCAGGGTTGTTCTTTGTTCGTCTGCAAAGAATCTGAATAGTGCGCGAAATTTCGTTTTCGCGTCCGATAATGCTGTCAATTTTGCCTTTTTTAGCCCTGTCTGTAAGGTTTGTGCAATAGGAATTGAGGAACTTTCTTGAGTCCTCTGACGTCTTGTTCTGACGCTTTTTGCCGCGTTTTTGTTTGGTGTCCTTGTCGCCTTTATTATCACTGCCGCCAACGCTGCCTGCGCTGCCGAAAAGATTTTGAAACGGCATTGTCTGCGCGCCGTCGGCGTTATCAGGATTGAACATCTCGCCAAGGTCGTCGAAATTAAAGTCGTCCATATTTTCCATAAACATATTCATCTGCTCGGACGCAGCCTCGAGGTCCTCGTCGCTGATTCCGAGTTTTTCAATCATCTGTCTTATCGGACCGATGTTAAGGTCGCGGGCGCAGTTGATGCAAAGTCCTTCGGGCTTTACCTCGTCGCCCTCCATTTTTTGAATAAACACTACTGCAGGTCTTTTGCCACAGCGTGCACACAGATTTTTGTTCATATAATAAGTGTACTCCTGTTATTTGTTATCGGCTTGCTTCTTTTCCTTCAGCTGCCTGAAAAATCCGGGAACATAGCTGAAAAGCGAAACGAAGGTGAGAATAGCCGAGATTACAATCATAATATCAATAATCGTCTGCGATAGGATTATAGGCTCAAACGCCTTTACTCCTGCAAGCGCGCTTTCGGGTCCTCCGATTGCGATAATTGCAATCATAAAGATATAAAACACCGTTGTGGCAACCTTGCCCCAGATTTCTGCCGCACCGGGACGAAGTCCCTTTGAAAGCAGTAACAATCCGCCGATTATCATTACAAGCTCTTTTGCGATGAAAAGGAACAAAACATACTTGATGCCGTCATTCCAGAACTTGACAATCAGAATAATTACAATTGCCATCTGTGACAGTTTATCAGCAACCGGGTCGAGCATTTTGCCGAGATTTGACACCATATTGTATTTGCGTGCAATTTTGCCGTCAAGAAGGTCGGTTACCGCTGCAACAATCATTACGATAAAAGCGGCTATGTAATACTCCTTGATGAATAGCACTGAAAATACGGGAATCATTGCAATTCTGAAAAAGCTCAGCCAGTTCGGAATTGTGTTCCAGTTTTCAAAAATGTCGCCGACATTGTCTTTGATTATATCACTCATCAGATTATCCTCCTGAATTCATTAACGGATTAATATTATTTATCAGTTCAACAAGTGAACTGTTGTTTACTGCTTTGATAAATTCATTGCTGAAGCCGCCGCTTTTGGCAGAAGCTGCAGCAAATCCAAGCACTGCAGAGGCAGCAGTAACGATTAAAACACCTTTTACTATGCCGATTAAAAGTCCAAGCGCCTTGTCAGCTTTGCGAAGGGTCGACTTGCCCTCCCTGTCCTTTTTCCTGTTGTGGCGGTTTACAATAATAATCAAAAGTCCTGTAAGCGCAAAGAACACAACAAAAACGGCTACAAAAAGTCCTGCTTTTGTCAAAAACAGGAGCGCCGGCTCAAACACTGATTCAAGTATTGAACTTGCTATGTCGCTGCCTGAAAGCCTGATTTTTGAAAAATCAGCCATTTCGACAAAAGCCTTGGGCAGTTTAGTCTGGGCGGTGTTCAGATTTGCCATAACCTCATCAAGATTTTTTGAGGTGGCGATTTGCTGACTGATATAGTCAAGCGCTTTCGGTTTTACGAAAGAATTGTACACCTCGTCGCTGTAATTGTCGCTGACAAAAAAGCAGAGAAAGATTCCGGCTGCCCATCTGACAAACCGCAGAACATTAATCAGCAATCCCCTGCGGCAGCCGACAAGCGCTGCAAGGAGCAGCACTGCGACAAACGCTAAATCAACATAGTTTACTGAATAGTTAAAAATTGTCATAATTACTCTTTATTTTCAAGCACATCAATGAGCTGATGCCTTGTGATAAATACTTTTGACGAAAGCTTTGACGCGCTCGTGATGCTGTCGTCACATCTAAAGCTTTCTTTTTCCGTGCCCTGTGTGAGCGAATAGACGGAAACCTTGTCAGAAAACAGAACGCAAAGGTCGTTGTTTGCAGACACAAACTTTGGCTTTTGCGAAACTTCAAAGCTTGTTTTAACCTTGCCGTTTGAGTTTACATAGGTGATGAAATTCTCATTGGCGTCGGAATACTTTGAGTAAACATACACAAGCTCTCCGTCAGGAGTGTAGTTGTATGTAACGGTGTTGACATCACCGTGGGAGAAGGTTTCGACATCTTTTTTCTGTGACTTGATAAGATGTACCGAATCATCAGCAACATAATACAGCTCACCCGAGCTTGTATACTGAAGGTCGAGGACGTTGCTGTCGTTATAATTGAACTTTGCCTTGATTTTTTCATCGCCGACATTGATTGTGTGAAGCGTGGTGACGGGCTTTGCGTCCTTTGATGTAACGGTTGCATAGGCGCATTTTTTGCCGCTGCCGTCAATTGCTACCGCTACAAGATAGCCGTCCTTAACACGAAACTGCAATAGCTTTTTGAGCGAGTTATTCATCACAACAACGGTAGTTTTGTTGTTGCCGGTGCGAGTTGCGTAAATAACATTGCCGTTTTTGGCAACATCACCGCAGAGCACCGAATCGTCAAGAGTTGACTCGTATACATTTTCGGCAGTGTTATCAAGGCGCAGTCGCGTGCCGCCCTGGTCGACGGTAAAAAGGTACTTGCCTGCAGTTGTCATAATCGGATTTGCATAGCCGCTTGAAAACGAATAAAGCTCCTTTGCATCTGCCGGGTTGAGCACCTTGCAGGTGGTGTCTGTAAGAACGACAAGCTTGTCGTTGACAAACGAAAGCTTAACCCCCGATGAATTGTCAAGCGAATACGGATAAACGTCCGACTCGGACGAAACAGAGATTTTGCCGCCCGTGATTTTATTTTTAACCGAGTTAAAATCAATTTCGGCAACACGCATTACGGCAAGAATTACCACCGTAACAATAAGTACAATCCATATGATAAGGCGTATCTTGCGCTCTTTTTTCAGTTGTTTCTCTTTTCTGGCGTTTTCACGCTGATTTGAAGGCATATAACGCTCCTGTAATTTAATATTAATAATTAACTTTGTTTAAAAATAAGCCCTGAGGCGGTGCCGTTTTGCCGGCACGCTGTCTGTCGCACGAAGCAATGATTTTTGCGAGTTCGCCGTCCTTGATTTTGCCCTCGTTTACAAAAAGCAGAGTGCCGACCATAATTCTCACCATATTGTAAAGAAAGCCGTCACCCTCAAAAGTAAAGGTCACAAGGTCGTTTTCGCGCTTTACATCGGCTTTTGTAATAGTGCGCACGGTGTCGTCAACATCACTTTTGACAGAGCAGAAGCCCGAAAAGTCGTGAGTGCCGATAAAATGCTTTGCCTCGCGGTCAAGATGCTCTGCATCAAGCGGAAATCTGTAGTGATAAGTGTATTTATCAAGGAACGGGTCGCGGATTTTGCCGTTGTAAATTTTGTAGACATATTCCTTTGACGTACAGTTATATCGCGGATGAAAGTCACTGTCCACCCTCTTGCACGAAACGGCTGATATATCGCGCGGGAGTTTGGTATTAAGCGCCATTACAACTCCCTCGTCGGTTATGTTCATATCCGTGTCGAGCGTGAGGCAATACATATTTGCGTGCACGCCGCTGTCCGTTCTTGAACAGCCTTTGACATCAAGGCGCGAGCCAAACACCTTTTCGACGGCGTTTTGAAACTCCTCCTGCACCGACAGCGCATTTTGCTGCACCTGCCAGCCGTGATAAGCCGTGCCGTCATATTTGATTGTGATTAATAATCTTTCCATCAAATCACACTTTGGATAAATATTCTGAACAAAATTACTGCGGCAAAGTAAAAAATCACAAAGCAAAGAGCAAAGTAATCCCTGCCCTGCAGGTGACTGACATTCATTTTTGTTCTGCCGGCGCCGCCGCGGTAACACCTGCACTCCATCGCGTCCGCAAGCTCGTTTGCTCTGCGGAAGGACGACACAAAAAGCGGAATCAGTATGGGCACAAGCGCCTTTACTCTCTTGATAAGTCCGCCTGACTCAAGGTCTGCGCCGCGCGATTTTTGCGCCGCCATAATTTTGTCAATTTCTTCAATAAGAATCGGTATGAATCGCAGCGCGATAGTCATAGTCATCGCGAGCGAATGAATATCCACTTTGAACGCCTTTAGCGGTTTGAGCAGCGACTCGATAGCGTCAGTCAGCTGATTTGGAGTTGTGGTGTAAGTCAGCAAAAGTCCGATGATTACAAGAAGCAGTATTCGCATTGCCATAAATACGGCGCTGTTGATACCCGACTCTGTAATCTTGATGAATCCGATTTTTACAAGCGGCTCGCCCGTGCCGTAAAACAGGTTTAGCAGCGTTGTGAAAAGGACCACAAAAAGTATTGGCTTGATGCCCTTGAGAATGACTTTTATATTGATTTTCGAGATGAGCACAAGAACGATTGTAAAAAGCGTCATAACGCCCATTGAAATATAGTTTTTGCACAGAAAAACTGCAACCATCAATATGAAAATGAGCACCATTTTCATTCGGGGGTCAAGCTTGTGAATAAGAGAATTTCCCGGGAAATACTGACCGATTGTGATATCACCTATCACACGCCCACCTCCTTTAACCGTGCTAACTCGGCTTTTGCCTGTTCAACGGTGAAGATGTCGGTTTTGCAGGGAATGCCCATATCCGACAGGCGCAGGAAAACATCGGTGATTTCAGGAACGTTAAGCCCCATTTCCTTGAGCTCCCTGCCGCGCGAATAAACACTTTTGACGTCGCCGAACATTGCGACCCTGCCATGATTCATCACAAAAACTCTGTGGGCAACCTTTGCCACATCCTCCATAGAGTGCGAAACAAAGATAACGGTATTGCCCTCGGCGTGCTGATAATCCCTGATTAAATCGAGGATAACCTCCCTGCCTTTTGGGTCAAGACCTGCACAGGGCTCATCGAGAATCAGCACCTTCGGTTTCATCGCGATAATTGACGCGATTGCCACTCGCCTTTTCTGTCCGCCCGAGAGGTCAAACGGAGAGCTGTTTTCAATCTTCCTTGAAATGCCGACATAGTCCATGCTCTGATATACGCGGTTTCTGATTTCATTTTCATCCAGTCCCATCTGTTTAGGACCGAAGGCGATTTCGTTAAAAACAGTTTCTTCAAAAATCTGATATTCGGGATACTGAAAGCAAAGACCGACTGCAAAACGCACGCTTTGAATCTGTTTGCGGTTTTCCTTTGCCCAGATGTCTTTGCCGTCGAGTGTTACAGTGCCGCTGCTCGGCTCAATAAGCCCGTTGAGGTGCTGAATAAAAGTCGACTTGCCCGAGCCTGTATGCCCGATTACGCCGATAATTTCGCCCTGCTCGGCTGAAAAAGTAACATCCTCAATAGCAGCCACCTCATAGGGTGTGCCGACTGAGTAAAGATATGTAATTTTGTCACAGCCAAGTAACGCCATAACACATATTATGCAGTCAGGATTTTATAAAGCTCCTGCGCACACTCCTTTGAATTAAGAATAGTCCGGTCTGTTTTAAGGTTAAGCTCGCTGACAAGCTTGGTGGACTGCGGAACATCGAGTTGAAGGGATTCAACCTTGCCGACGTCAGCAAAGACCTCGCGAGGCGTGCCGTCGAGCTTGATTTTTCCGTTGTCGATGACAACAACGCGGTCTGCACGGACAGCCTCGTCCATATTGTGAGTGATAAGAAGGATTGTTATACCCTCCTCTTTATTGAGCTTCAGCACGGTATCTACAACCTCTTTGCGTCCGCTCGGGTCAAGCATTGCAGTAGGCTCATCAAGCACAATGCACTTCGGTTTCATCGCAATAATTCCTGCTACTGCTATGCGCTGCTTTTGTCCGCCTGACAGGCGGTTAGGCGACTTTTCACGGAATTCGTACATACCGACTGTTTTGAGTGCCTCGTCAACACGCCGTCTGCACTCGTCAGAGGGTACGCCGAGATTTTCCACACCGAAAGCAACATCCTCTTCAACAATTGAGGAAACAATCTGATTGTCCGGATTCTGAAACACCATACCGACATTCCGTCTGATTTCGTAAATCGAATCGTCAGGCTTTGTTTCAAGTCCGCAGACGGAAACTGTGCCGTTTTTCGGGAAGAGAATTCCGTTAGTCAGCTTTGCAATAGTGGATTTGCCCGAGCCGTTGTGCCCGAGAACAGCAGTAAAACTGCCCTGTTCAATTGTAAGGTTAAAGTTTTTCAAAACCTCGACTTCTCGCTGCGACGAAGGGTTGTTTTCGTCGTCAACAAGATATGAGAAGTCGACATTTTTAAATTCAATCAAATTCATAAATCTCTACTTTGCAAGCCAGATGGCGGTTGTTCCGCACGGAAGCACTCCGCCGCTTGCGGTAACGGGTAGTCCGATTTCATCGGCAGAAGAACTGCCGCCTCGTTTTTTAACAATTACATCGTCGAGAATGTATTTCATAACCGATGCCGAAAGACCGGTTGTGTAAGAATTGAGTATCACGCACAGCGGCTCGTCCGAGAGCACCTGCTCAACGATTGTCATAAAGTCGTAAATGCTGTCCTCGAGGTGCCATATTTCGCCGCGGGGACCTCTGCCGTATGACGGCGGGTCAAGAATAATAATGTCGTACTTGTTTTCACGCCTGATTTCACGCTGAACAAATTTGATACAATCGTCAACTATCCAGCGGACATCGCCCTCGGACACACCGCTTGCCTCGGCATTTTCCTTTGCCCAGAGCGTCATACCCTTTGACGCGTCAACATGGACGACGCTTGCGCCTTCCTTAAGACAGGCAACAGTTGCGGCACCGGTATAGGCAAAAAGATTGAGTACCTTAACATCTTCTCTGCCGCTGTTTTTGATTATACCGCGCACAAAGTCCCAGTTGACTGCCTGCTCGGGAAAAAGTCCCGTGTGCTTAAAGCCCATAGTCTTGACATTGAATGTGAGGTCCTTGTATCTGACCTGCCACGCGGCAGGCATACGCTTAAACACATTCCACTTGCCGCCGCCCTTGTTTGAACGGAGGTACTGTGCAGAGGGCTGCGCCCACATTCTGTGCGACTTTTCACTTTTCCAGATGACCTGCGGGTCGGGACGAATAAGAATTTCCCTGTTCCATCTTTCGAGCTTTTCGCCCGAGGAACAGTCGATTAATTCATAGTCCTTCCAGTCTGTTGTATATCTCATTATGACAATCTTTCTTTAACCACTGCCGCTATGTCGTTACCAAGCGCTGTGATGTGGTCTATATCCTTACCTTCAAGCATTACGCGCACAAGCGGCTCTGTACCGGAAACACGAACGAGAACTCTGCCGTCGCCCATAAGCTCCATCTCCGCCTTCTGCGTTGCTGCAATAATATATTCGTCGTTATTATATTTTTGCTTGCCCTCGGGTGAAACCTTTACATTGATAAGCACCTGCGGATAAACCTCCATAACAGACGCGAGCTCAGAGAGCTTTTTGCCGCTTTTTACAACTGTTTCAACGAGCTTTACACCTGAAAGCTCGCCGTCGCCTGTGGTTGCGTAATCGAGGAAAATGACGTGTCCCGACTGTTCGCCGCCGATGTTATAACCGTCCTTGAGCATTCTTTCAAGTACATAGCGGTCACCGACTGCCGTTCTTGCGCATTTAATGCCGTGCTCGTCGCAGAATTTGAAAAAGCCCATATTACTCATTACAGTAACAACAGCAGTATCCTGCTTGAGCTTGCCCTCCTCCTTCATACGCTTGGAGCAAATTGCAATAACCTTGTCACCGTCGACAAGCTCGCCGTTTTCGTCAACAGCAAGCATTCTGTCGGCGTCGCCGTCAAACGCAAGACCGAGGTCAAGGTTTGCGTCCTTAACAAAGCTCATAAGCTCCTCGGGGTGCGTTGAGCCGCAGTCCTCGTTGATATTTGTGCCGTCAGGTGTGTCTGAAAGCATAATGCACTTTGCGCCGAGGCGTGTGAAAATCTCTTTAGCGCAAACTGAAGCGGAGCCGTTAGCGCAGTCAAGCGCAATACGCATACCGTCAAAACGCACCTCGGCAGTGTTTACAACATGGTCGATATAGTCGCTGACAGCCTTTTTTGATGAAAGCCTGTTGCCGACCTCGCCGCCGATTTTGAGTGCGGGCTTTTCAGTTTTGTCAAGAATAATAGCCTCGATTTCCTCCTCGATAGCGTCATCGAGCTTGTATCCGGTTTTCTGGAAAATCTTGATTCCGTTGTACTCGCAGGGGTTGTGCGACGCAGAAATCATAATACCCGCCTCACACTCGTACTCGCCGACAAGATACGCTACTGCCGGAGTCGGAACAACGCCTACCGAAAGCACGTTGCAGCCGACAGAACAGAGTCCTGCGGTGAGCGCCGCCTCGAGCATATCGCCCGACGCTCTTGTGTCCTTGCCGATAAGCACCGTCGGCTTTTTGCTTTTTGCCTCTTTTAATAAAACAGTTGCGGCTGCCGAGCCTATCTGCATTGCAAGTTCGTTGGTGAGGTCTTTGTTTGCAATGCCTCTGACGCCGTCTGTACCGAATAATCTACCCATAATGTTAGCCTTTCAATTCTGTTTATATATCAAGCCTTGTCTGTGACGAAGCCGATGCTGTGTTATTTGGATTAAACTCAATTCCAAGATGTGAATAGCCTGCAGGAGTGACAACTCTGCCGCGCGGTGTTCGTGCAAGAAAGCCTATCTGCATAAGATACGGCTCGTAAACGTCCTCGATTGTGACGCTCTCCTCGCCGATAGCGGCTGAAATAGTTTCAAGTCCCACGGGTCCGCCGTTATAATTCTTTATCATAGTTTGCAGCAGTCTGCGGTCAACAGCGTCAAGTCCGAGCTCGTCAATATCCATACTCGTGAGCGCCTCCTCTGCCGCTGCTTTGGTGATTACACCCTCGTGCTTTACCTCGGCAAAATCGCGTGAGCGCTTGAGCAGTCTGTTCGCAATACGCGGAGTTCCGCGCGAACGGCTTGCAATCTGATATGCCCCCTCGCTGTCAAGCGGAATATTGAGAATTTTTGACGAACGGTTGACAATTTCCGCAAGCTCGTCGTTTGTGTACATTTCAAGCCTTAAAATTACGCCGAAACGGTCACGAAGCGGTGCTGAAATCTGACCTGCCCGGGTGGTTGCACCGATAAGTGTAAACCTTGGCAGTGAGAGCTGAAAGCTGCGAGCCGACGGTCCTTTGCCGATGATAATATCAATCTTGCCGTCCTCCATCGCGGGATAGAGTATTTCCTCAACCGTTCTGTTAAGGCGATGTATTTCGTCAATAAAGAGAACGTCGCCGCTCTCGAGATTTGAGAGAATCGCAACAAGGTCGCCCTGCTTTTCAATAGCGGGTCCTGACGTGATGCGGATGTTTACGCCAAGCTCATTTGCAACGATGCCCGCAAGAGTTGTTTTGCCAAGGCCGGGAGGACCGTAGAGCAAAACATGGTCGAGCGCTTCACCGCGACGCTTTGCCGCCTCAATATAGATTGAAAGATTCTCCTTCGCCTTTTGCTGTCCGATATAGTCGGAAAGCTGTTTCGGACGGAGTGAATTTTCAATTTCAGTATCCTCGGGTGTGTATTCGGGGGCAGCAAGTCTGCCCTCAAAGTCCATTTCGTTTTCTATCATATTTTCACCTTATGTTGAAAAATTACAGTTTATAATTGCGATGAAAGCTGACGCAGTCCTTTGCGCACCATATCATCGACGGAAAGTGATTTGTCCATCGCGCCGACTACTGTTGCAGCGTCGCTCTGCGAAAATCCGAGCGATACGAGCACCTCGACAGCCTCCTGTGCATCGCTTGACGATGCGACTGACTGCGCATTTTGAACATCGACGGCAGCCGTGCCTATACCGACCATCTTGTCCTTCAGCTCAAGAACAACTCTTTCGGCAGTTTTTTTACCGACGCCCTGCGCCATCTGGATTGAGCGAACGTCGCCGCTTGATATTGCCACTGACAGCTTTGACGGGGTGAGCACGCTCAATATTGCGATTGCCGCCTTCGGTCCGATTCCGCTGACTGAAATCAGCAGCTTGAACGCCTCAAGCTCATCCACTTCAAAAAAGCCGAACAAATCAAGCGCATCCTCGCGGACTGACATATAAGTGTACAGGTTAACCTCATTTCCGATTGACGGCAGCTCCTTGAGAGTAGTCATACTCACAAAGCACTTGAAGCCCACGCCTGAGCATTCAATTACGGCGAAGGTGGGGTCGGTATATGTAAGAGTTCCTTTTACATTGTAAATCATAAGCTTTCACCGGTCTGTTTTTTAATCATTTCATTTAGTTTGCCGATTGACGAGCCGCTGACGTGTCCGTGGCAAATCGCCATAGCAAGCGCGTCGGCAGTATCGTCGGGTTTGGGTACAGCAGCAAGTCCCAGAATGCTTTTGGTCATTTCCTGCACCTGCTTTTTTTCTGCTCTGCCGTAGCCCGTTACAGACTGCTTGACCTGAAGCGGCGTGTATTCATAAATATCGCGCCCATACATCTGCGCCGCAAGAGTAATAACTCCCCTCGCCTGCGCTACATCAATAACAGTCTTTTGGTTGGAGTTGTAGAAAAGCTTTTCCATACTCATTGCGTCAGGCTTATACTTTTCAAAAAGATAGCACATATCGTTGTAAATAATCTGCAGTCTTTCGGGAAAAGGCGTGCCTGCCTCGGTTGTGATAGCGCCGTAACCGAGTACACAAAACCTGCCGTGATTATATTCAACTGCGCCCCATCCGACTATTGCATAGCCGGGGTCGATGCCGAGAACAACCATTTTGCCTACTCCCCCATAATATATTCGATATATTATATCACATATAATTTATATTTGCAATATTATAATATAATAAATTAAAGACTTTCTGAATTTATTACCATAATAAAAAACCGGCAGGATTGCCGGTTATCTTTTAAGCTGATGAACGAATTTTTCAAGCTCGGTTATATTGAAGGTATAGGCGTTTGAGTCAGTGTTCGGTATGTAGTACCTTGCTCTTACCTCGCCGTTGAGAACAGTGAACGACTGCTTTAATGCGGCAGTCATATAATCTGCGTTTTGCCTTGCGTTTGAGCCGCTTGCAATTACAACGCCGACCTTTTTCGGTTTTGCAATCGGAGGCTTTGCCCCCCTGCAGAAGCGAGCCGAATAGTAACGCTGAAAGCGGTCAATTACCGCTTTTAGCGGCGCAGGAAAAAAGTTGTTGTAAACAGGGGTGAAAAAAGCGATATAATCCGCGTCTTCAAAATCCTCAAAGAAGATATCCAAATCCTTGTTTGAACAGCCGTCGTGCTGCTCACAGTAGTTGCACGCGATGCACGGCGCAGGCGACAGCTTGTAGACATCGTACTGCTTGATTTCGCACTCTGCAAAGTACGGCTTAACCTGCTTTATAACCTCTGCGCAAACGCCGTTGTCACGCGGCGAGGCGTTTATAATCAGTAATTTTTCCATCTTTTTCACCAAAAAGGAGGGCTTGCACCCTCCTGTAATTACTTAAAATTGTATTTTATATCGTTTTCTTCGCACCATTTGGCAGCCTTATTTCTGACATATCTGTGCTCGAATTCAATATAAGCGTCGCTGATTTCCGGATAGATATGAAAATACTTCCAGAAATTTTCGACATACTCGCTTCCCGAATAACCGCTGAGAACATCGCGCAGCTTTTTGCGCTCGATAGTCGGGACAAAAGCGCGGATTACCTCCTCGCTGTTAACGGTAAAATAAGGAATATAGCCGAGGGAAACAAGGTATTCGCTTTGCGAAACATTTTCAGGATGCTCATAAGCTGCAAGCTCCGCATCTGATTTAACCGAATAATCCTGGAGCGAAAGCCAGTATTCGCCTGCTCCGCCCCAGCCTTTACGCAGTGAGACTTCGTCTAATTCTAATGTGTCCATCACGATTACTCCTTGATTGATTTCATTAATCCACCGTTTTTGATGATGTTCTGAATGAACGGCGGGAAAGGTTGTGCCTGGTACTTTTTGCCTGTTGTAAGATTTGTAATAACGCCCGAGTCAAAGTCAACCTCGACCTCGTCGTCAGCCTTAATATCGCGTGCAGCCTCGTCGCATTCAAGGATTGCAAGACCGATATTAATAGCGTTTCTGTAGAAAATACGTGCAAAGGTTGAGGCAATCACGCAGCTGATGCCCGACGCTTTAATGGCAATCGGGGCGTGCTCACGAGATGAGCCGCAGCCGAAATTAGCCTCGGCAACCATAATGTCGCCTTTTTTTACATTCTTTGCAAAATCCGCGTCAATATCCTCCATACAGTGAGAAGCAAGCCACTCCTCATCGCTGCGGTTGAGGTAACGCGCAGGGATTATAACATCGGTGTCGACGTTGTCGCCGAATTTGTGAACTTTACCTTTAGCAATCATAATTACACCTCCTGTGGATTTGCGATATAGCCCTTAACAGCAGATGCTGCCGCTACTGCGGGTGACGCCAGATAGATTTCGGAATCAATATGACCCATTCTGCCGACAAAGTTACGGTTTGAGGTCGAAACAGCACGCTCGCCTGCTGCAAGAATACCCATATGTCCGCCAAGACACGGACCGCAGGTAGGTGTTGAAACGATTGCGCCTGCGTTTACAAAAATTTCTGCAAGTCCTTCTTTGATACAGTTAAGATATATCTGCTGTGTTGCAGGAATTACAATAACGCGAACGCCGTCGGCAACCTTTTTGCCCTTGAGAATTTCAGCTGCAGTGCGCATATCCTCCATTCTGCCGTTGGTGCAGGAGCCGATTACTACCTGGTCAATTTTAATGCTTTCAGGTGCAATTTCGTCAATCGTCTTTGTATTTTCGGGAAGGTGCGGAAAAGCAACAGTCGACTTGAGGTTACCAAGGTCAACGGTGATAACGCTGTCGTATTCAGCGTCCGGGTCAGCCTCGTAAACCTTGTACTCGCGCTCACTTCTGCCCTTCACATATTCAAGAGTAACATCGTCAACCGGGAAAATACCGTTCTTCGCGCCGCACTCGATTGCCATATTTGCAATGCAGAGTCTGTCATCCATCGAAAGCTCTTTGATACCGTCGCCCGTGAATTCAAGCGACTTGTAAAGCGCGCCGTCAACACCGATTTCGCCGATGATATGAAGGATAACATCCTTGCCCGAAATATATTTGTTCTTTTTGCCCGTAACAACAACCTTGATTGCAGACGGCACCTTGAACCACGCCTTGCCTGTTACCATTCCCGACGCCATATCAGTGGAGCCTACGCCTGTTGAAAACGCGCCGAGCGCGCCGTATGTACAGGTGTGGGAGTCTGCGCCGATAATGCAGTCGCCGCAGGTAACGATTCCCTGCTCGGGAAGGAGTGCGTGCTCAATACCCATATTGCCGACATCAAAGTAATGTGTGATACCGTGCTGTTTGGCAAAGGTGCGAACCTGCTTGCAGTTTTCGGCAGACTGAATGTCCTTGTTAGGAGTAAAGTGGTCCATAACAAGTGATATTCTTGTCTTGTCAAAAACTGTGTTTTTGCCGAATTTATTCATCTCATTGATTGCAACGGGCGAAGTTACGTCGTTTCCGAGCACCATATCGAGCTTTGCCTCAATGAGCTGCCCTGCCTCTACGCTGTCAAGACCTGCGTGAGCGGCAAGGATTTTTTGTGTCATTGTCATTCCCATAATAATAAAACCTCTAAAATTTTATCTTGTTTGCCTCCCTTGTCAAAGGGAGGTGGCTGCGAAGCAGCCGGAGGGATGGTCGTCGTTTTTACAAATATATGGTAATCAATAGACTATCCCCTCTGTCGCTACGCGACATCTCCCCTTTAGCAAGGGGAGCAAAACAGTTACTCGCCTTCGGCTCAAACATTTTTTATGCATTAACATCATCCGTAAACGAGCCTTCGCCGCGCTGAAGCGAGGTAATACCTGTTCTCGCGAGCTCTACGATACCGAAATTATCGTCAAGATACTCAACAAACTCGTCGATTGTGTCACCCGTTCCCGTGAACTCAAGCGTGATTGTGGTGAGTGAAACGTCAAGGACACGCGCACCGTACTTGAGGTTGTAGGCAAGGATTGCGTTTTTGTTGTCAACGCCCTGTGCCTTGACCTTGACAAGCAGCAGCTCGGACGATACAGAATCCTCATCCTTCAGCTCTGCAACTTTTTTTACAATTTCGAGCTTGGAAAGCTGACGCTTAATCTGGCGGAAATTCTCCGGCTCTGTATAAGTTTCAATTGTCATACGGGAAAACGCCTCGTCCTCCGTTTCGCTAACGGTGAGTGACGAAATGTTATATCCACGTCTTGAAAAGAGGCTTGCAACACGCTGAAGAACACCGCTCTCGTTATCTACAAGAACTGATAAAACTAATTTTTCTTTCATATGCTACCTCCTAAAATACTTCGATAATATCCGTATGAGCGCCTCCCGGCGGAATCATAGGAAGAACGTTTGAATCGGGGCTGATTCTGCAATCAACTACAACAGGACCGTCAAATTCAATAGCTTCCTTTACTACGGTATTAATATCATCATTAGTATTTATACGCAGACCTTTAACGCCGAACGCCTCGGCAAGCTTTACAAAGTCTGTTTTTCTGTGCGGATCTGTGTCGGCAAAACGGTTGTCGTAAAACAGTTTTTGCCACTGGCGCACCATACCGAGAACTGTGTTGTTAAGAATGAACACCTTTACGGGTACATTATACGACGCCATTGTTGCAAGCTCCGCAAGATTCATATGGAAGCCTCCGTCGCCTGCGAACATAACGACAGTTCTGTCCGGCTTTCCTATCTGACCGCCGATTGACGCGCCCATGGAATAGCCCATCGTACCGAGTCCGCCCGATGAAAGGAAGGTACGGGGCTGCGTGAACTTATAAAACTGTGCTGCCCAGAGCTGATGCTGACCTACATCGGTAACAACAATAGTGTCATCCGGAGTAATCTCGTCAATTTTTTCAATAAGAGTCTGCGGATTTACATAGTCGCCTATCTGCGTCTGAACAAACGGACGGCGGAAGGTTTCAATCTCCGCCTTCCACTCGCTGTGGTCGAGCTGTTCGATTGCCCTGGTAAGCTCGGGGATGAGTTCCTTTATATTGCCGCGAAGATGATAATTTGAGTTAATGTTCTTGTCCATCTCGGCAGCGTCAACATCAATATGAAGAATTTCGGCATTCGGTGCAAACTTGCGTCTGTTACCTGCAACACGGTCAGAGAATCTGGCGCCGCAGGTGATGAGAACATCGCAGTCGTGAGCCGCTTTGTTACACTCAAAGTGACCGTGCATACCGATAAGTCCGAGGTGAAGCGGATGTCCGTTCGGGAACGCGCCGAGTCCCATAAGAGTCGAAACAACGGGAGCGTCAATTTTTTCCGCAAAAGTGATTAAGTCCTCGCCTACGTCAGACAGAATTGCGCCGCCGCCGGCATAGATAAGAGGCTTTTTAGCGCTCCTGATAAGTTCAACTGCTTTTTCAAAGGTGTCGCCTGTCGGACGCTTTGCAGTTTCGGGTTTCTGCGCAGGCTCCGCAGTGTATTCGCAGACCGCTGCTGTAACATCCTTTGGTATATCAATCAGTACAGGACCCGGTCTGCCGCTCATAGCGATTTTGAACGCACGGCGGATTGCAGGTGCAAGGTCCTCTACATGCTTTACAAAGAAATTATGCTTTGTTATCGGCATAGTAATACCGCAAACATCGACTTCCTGAAAAGAGTCACGACCTATAAGAGCATTTGCAACATTGCAGGTTATCGCAACAATCGGAATTGAATCAAGATATGCCGTTGCAATACCCGTTACAAGATTTGTGGCGCCGGGTCCCGATGTGGCGAAGCAAACGCCGACCTTACCTGTTGCACGGGCATATCCGTCCGCAGCGTGAGCAGCGCCCTGCTCGTGAGCCGTGAGGATATGATTAAAGGTATCGCCGTATTTGTACAGTTCGTCAAAAATATTGAGAATTGTACCTCCCGGATAGCCGAAGATAGTATCAACGCCCTGTTCTTTGAGCGTTTCAAGAACAATTTGTGAACCGTTGAGTTCCATATCATCCTCTCCTTTACTATTAGAATAAAATACTGCATAATATTTTAAATTATTTAATGTCAGATGTCAAGATTTATTTGCTCTTGCAAAAACTTTTGTTATGCACTATAATGTACTCAACAATTGAAACGGAGACTTAATATTATGAAATTAGGTATGGTTGGTCTGCCGAATGTCGGCAAGAGCACACTGTTTAACGCTATTACAAATGCAGGCGCGCAGAGCGCGAATTATCCTTTTTGCACTATTGAGCCGAATGTCGGAATGGTTAGCGTTCCCGACGAGCGACTTGACAAGCTTGCAGAAATGTACAACCCCGACAAATTCACCCCTGCAACAATTGAGTTTGTTGATATTGCAGGACTCGTAAAGGGTGCAAGCAAGGGCGAAGGTCTTGGAAATAAGTTCCTGTCACACATCCGCGAGGTTGACGCAATTATCCACGTGGTCAGATGCTTTGAAAACGACGACATCACGCATGTTGACGGCAGCATTGACCCCAAACGTGATATTGAAACAATCAACCTTGAGCTTGTGCTTTCGGACCTTGACATTCTGTCGCGTCGTCTTGACAACAGAAAAAAAGCTATGAAGGGCGACAAAACTCTTGCGACGGAGGTTGCGTTCCTTGAGCGTCTTGTTGCCGAAATGGAGACAGGCAAAACAGCGCGCGCTGTAGAAATGGATGAGGACGAGCTTGAATTTCTCAAGGAGGTTGCGCTGCTCACTATCAAGCCTGTTATTTATGCCTGCAATATGGGAGAAAATGACTTTAATGAAGGCATTGACAACAACAAATACTATAATGAGGTAAAGAAGATTGCGGCAGAGGAAGGTGCAGAAACCTTCCCGATTTGCGCCGAAATGGAGGCGCAGATTGCAGAACTCGAGCCCGATGAAAAAGAGATGTTTCTTGCAGATATGGGGCTTGAAAAATCCGGACTTGACAGACTCATCAAAAAGAGTTATGCTCTGCTCGGTCTGATAAGCTACCTTACCGCAGGCAAGCCCGAGGTTCGCGCCTGGACAATCAAGAACGGTACAAAAGCACCGCAGGCTGCAGGTAAAATTCACACCGACTTTGAGCGCGGCTTCATCCGTGCCGAGGTTATCGCTTTTGACGACCTTATGGCTTGCGGAAGTATGGCTGCCGCAAAGGAAAAAGGTCTTGTCCGCAGCGAAGGCAAGGAATATGTTATGAAAGACGGAGATATTGTACTTTTCCGCTTTAATGTATAAGTCTTCGCTTTTTAACAGGTTTTTGTAGAAATTTTGAATATTTGATACATTATTATAATCAAATAATCAAATTTTGTCTATTTCTCACAAAAAGTATTGACTATTCAGAAAATTTAAAGTAATATAAATAAATAAAAATACTTCGGAGGAAATTATGTCTGGTTATTCAGAAAAAACAGATAATGAACTTCTTTCCGAAATAAAAAACAACGACAAGCTTGCAATGAACGCGCTGATTGTAAGATACAGAAGCACAGTTGAGGCAATTGCTGCAAAATACATCAATTCCCCGCTCGAAATGGACGATTTAATCCAGGAGGGTATGATTGGTCTGCTTGCCGCAATCAATTCTTACAACAGCGAAAAAGGCGCAAAGTTTGTTACTTATGCATCTCGGTGCATCAACAATTCTGTTCAAACAGCACTGCGAAAATTTTCAAGAATGAAGGACATTCCACAGTCTAATCTTGTCACTCTTGAGGAGGATTATTTTGAGGGCCAGGTTGGTTTAAGTGCTGAAGACGAATATCTTGCAAAAGAAAGCGTTTCAACTTTGACAGAAGTTTTGTACGAAGGGCTATCACGCTTTGAAAACGAGGTTTTGAGGCTTTACATAGTAGGTTGTTCCTACGCCGAAATTGCCGACAAGCTCGGCAAAAACCCCAAGGCGATTGATAACGCTATTCAACGTATTCGTAAGAAACTCGATGGAGTTACTTTTTGAATATTTCCCCAGCATCTAGGTTGGCGGCAGAAAATTAAGCTCATCTGCTCAAAACCCTTTTCCCCAGGCAAATCTTTAGAGAGGTAGAAATGTAAAATGTACGAAGACAAAGTTTTAGTTTGCAAAGAATGCAACAATGAATTTGTTTTCACTGCAGGTGAGCAGGAGTTCTACGCTGAAAAAGGCTTTGTAAATGAACCACAGCGTTGCAAGGCTTGCAGAGATAAGAGAAAAGCTGCTGCAAAAGCCCCCAGAGAAATGCACGATGCTGTATGTGCTCAATGCGGAAAAGAATGCAAAGTTCCTTTTGAGCCAAAAGAAGATCGACCCGTTTACTGTAGTGAATGTTTTGCAAAGATTCAGGAAGCTGAACAAGCAGAACAGACAAACGATTCAACAGAAGAATAAGTATTGATATAAGCCGTCTCAAACGAGGCGGCTTTAATCTTTGTACATAATAAAAGAAGTCGCTGTAATAAGCGACTTCTTTGGCGCAGAGGGTGGGATTCGAACCCACGTGGGCGTGAACCCAAACGGTTTTCAAGACCGCCTCGTTATGACCACTTCGATACCTCTGCATATCATTAATGCTTTGATATATTAACATATGTTTTACTTGTTGTCAAGAAAAAATTTAAATCTACTTATAAGTTTCTACTTGACTTTTGTAACTGTTTATGATAAAGTAATTTAGCACTGATAAGTGCATACAACTTGACAGGAATAACGCAAGTTACACGCAGAAGTACTCAAGCTGGTGACGAGGCGCCCCTGCTAAGGGCGTAGGGTGGGTAACCGCCGCGAGAGTTCGAATCTCTCCTTCTGCGCCAAAATACTCACACCACTTTTTGTGGCGTGAGTATTTTTATTTTTTGTGCTTGGTAATAATCTGTGTAACAAACGAATAGCG
>CAMPBI010000017.1 GCA_946637545.1 uncultured Clostridia bacterium
GTAAGGGGGTGTTTTTATGCCGCCAGGTCATACCATTCAGTTTGTACTCGCGCTATTTTTTCGCGTCTTGCGATGTGGCGCTCCTTTGATTTTTTCTGCTGCTCGCTCTTTTTTTGCTGCACAGCCAGAAACACCATACCTATCGCTAAATAAATCAGCAGCTCGCCGATGAATACCTTGTGCATCATATCGCCGCCCAGTGAATCAAATAAACGAAACGGGAGTGAGATTGCCATATATCCCACAGCGAGTGATAATACAGAAATAACAAATGCTTTAACAATCTTTTTCATAATGATGTCCTCCTTGAATTTGTGTTTTTATCTTACAGTTACAGTTTAACTCAAAGGGAACATCCGTTCAATACCTCATCAGACCATAGTCCGTTTTTTGGTACTCAAAATTTGTTTTATCTCATTTACCGCCATCGAAATATCTTCAGCTTCAATCGCTGACGGGATAAGCGCCATATTAATTGTATTATTATCAATGCTGTAAATGTAGACAAGCACTCCGTGTTTTTCAAAATCCTCGGCAGCGCCAAAGTATTGCGCAGTCAGCTTGATTGCAAGTCCGTTTTCTGAAATACCAGCCTTCGCGTCAGGAATCTGCCGTTTAATTTCATCAAACATAATTTTAGTTTTAGCAGTATAATGTCGCCTTATTTTGCGCGTCTGTCTGGCAATGTGACCGTCGCGTATGTAGCCGCACAGCGCAATTTGTTCCGTCTTGCTTGCCGTTTGCGCAAAACAGTCCTTCGTCATTGCAAAACGGCGCGCCAGTTCCTCCGTAAGCACCATAAAACTGATTCTGATACCGGGAATCAGCACATTAGAAAACGAACCCATATACACCACGTTTCCGCCGTCAGAAAGGGCGTACAGTGCCGGAGTGGGCTTTGACTGATACAAAAAATCGCTGTCAAAGTCATCCTCGATAATCATACTGCGGTTTTTCTTGCTGTACTCAATAAGCTCAAGTCGACGCTTTATAGGCATAACATCGCCGTACGACGTCATATGCGACGGCGAAACATATACAATTTCAGCATCCTTGTACCTTGTATGTACCTCGTAGCCGTTACTTTCAAACAGCGAAATGCCCTGAACAAAATTATCGGTGGGGAAGGATACCGTTTTTCTGTCCTTTGTAAGCCGGCATAAAATTGACAGCAGCGCCTGTACGCCTGCGCCGACAACTATTCTGTCAGGCGAAGCAACAACATTTCTTTTTTCGCGTATGTATACCGACAGCGCCTCACGCAAATCCTTTTCACCCATAGCGTCACCGTAAGACAGCAGGCGCTCCTTTTGACGCAGTGCGCTTTTTATGTACCTTTGCCACAGCGACAAATCAAAACTCTCACTGTCCGCGTCGCCGCTTTTGAGGTCGTATTTAATTTTCGCTTTCTCGTTTTTATGTTTTCTGTCTGTCAAATCTGCTTTGGCGGAGTAGGTTACATAGTATCCGCTTTGCGGCTGCGAAATAATGTATCCGTCTGCCTGCAGTTCAAAGTATGCGTTTTGTACCGTGGTTTTGCTGACGGACAGAATCTCTGTCGATTTTCTCACCGACGGCATTTTGTCTCCGTTTTTGTACTGACCCGTTTCAATCAGTTCCTTGTAGTGATTGTAAACATCAATATATTTTTTCATACTGTACCCTAAAAACTTTTTAAAATTGTGTATTTTATTATTGTCAGTTTTATTATATACTGACCATGAAGCATTTGCAAGATTATTTTATAGGAGGGATTAAGCTGTGATTAATAAAACCAGAAATGTTATTTATACGGCGGTTTTCAGTGCAATGATTTTTGTATTGACGGCAGTACTTCATGTTCCTGTTGCAAGCGGCTATGTTCATTTTGGCGACGCACTGCTGTATGTCAGCGCACTTCTTCTGGATATGCCCTGGGCAATTATTGCAGGCGCACTGGGCGAAGGGTTTGCCGATTTCGCAAGCGGGTTTGGCGTCTATGCTCCGGCAACAATAATTATAAAGATTCTTGTTTCACTCCTGTTTGCGCTTTCAAAAAGAGAAAAGCTGCTTTGCAAACGTTCTGCTTTTATGACTGTTCCCGCAGGCTTGCTGACTGTCGGCGGATACTTTATCGCCGACCTTATTATCAGCCGCGAATATGCAGTAGCAGACATTCCCGGCAATGTTATTCAGGCTGTCGGAAGCGCCGTTATTTTTGTAATTCTTGCAGCAGCACTTGACAAGATTAGAATAAAGGATAAAATAAGAATTCAGTAATTATTTGTGAGGACATTATGGCAGATATAATTTACACGCTTGAAGGCGGAACATATTTTAATATAACTAACAAGTGCCCGTGCTCGTGCTCTTTTTGTATTCGCAAAAAGGGTGATGCAGTCGGCAGCGCAAAGCGTCTTTGGTTTGACAAAGAACCTACCTTTGAGGAAATCAAAGCGGCGATTGACAGCTATGATTTTTCAGATGTTGACAGTGCAGTTTTTTGCGGTTACGGCGAGCCTACAAATGCTCTTGAAAATCTTTTGAAAACTGCAAAATATATCAAAACCGTCAAGCCGTCAATCAAATTGCGTCTTAATACAAACGGGCTGTCCGACCTTATTAACGGCAGACCCACGGCAAAGGAAATCTGCGAGTGTATTGATATTATTTCAGTGTCGCTCAACGACCCCGACAGCGAGCAGTACGACAAAATCACAAAAAACATTTTCCCGGGAAAAGCTTTTGATGCCATGCTCAAATTCACGCGTGAGTGCGTAGAGCAGGGGAACGAGGTGCATATGACTGTGGTTGATGTAATCAGCCCCGAAAATATAGAAAAATCACGCAAAATCTGCGAGGAGCTCGGCGCAAAGTTCATTGTACGCTCCTATGCACGCGGAAGATAAACGAAAAGGTCTCAATATTTGAGACTTTTTTCATTTTCCTATTGACAAAGTAGGAAATACGCGTTATATTATAGGACGAAAAACCTATAATAATTGTAGGAATAAAGAAATCAGGTGATTAAATGAACACAGTTTATGTTGATAACGCAGCGACTACGCAGCTCAGCGAAACGGCGCTGAACGCAATGCTGCCGCTTCTTAAAGAAACCTATGGCAACCCTTCTTCACTTCACCATATCGGTCAGATTGCAAAGGAAGTTCTCGAGGACGCAAGAGAGCGCGTAGCAAAGTGCATTAATGCAGCACCGAACGAGATTTATTTTACCTCCTGCGGTACCGAGGCTGACAATCAGGCTATTCTTTCTGCCGCATATAACGGCGCAAAGAAGGGCAAAAAGCATATTATATCTTCAAAATTTGAGCATCACGCAGTTCTCCACACTCTTGAAAAGCTCAAGAAGGAAGGCTTTGAAATCACCCTCCTTGATGTTTACAAAGAGGGTATTGTCAGAGTTGAGGATTTAAAGGCGGCTCTTCGCGACGACACTGCGCTTGTAACAATTATGATGGCAAATAACGAGGTCGGCACAATTCAGCCGATTAAGGAGCTTGCAGCAGTCTGCAAGGAAAAGGGAGTAACCTTCCACACCGACGCAGTACAGGCGGCAGGTCACATCAAGGTTGACGTAAAGGACCTCGGCGTTGATATGCTCTCCGTTTCGGGACACAAGTTCCACGGACCGAAAGGAATCGGATTCCTTTACTGCAAAAAGGGCGTTCCGCTTCAAGTGTTTATGAACGGCGGCGCGCAGGAGCGCAACAGACGCGCCGGTACAGAAAATATGGCTGGCATTGTAGGTCTTGCAGCGGCTCTTGAAGAGGCGGTAAACAATCTTGACAAAAATGCCGAAAAGGTTTCAAAACTCCGCGACAGAATTATTAACGGTGTCAGTGACATTGAAATGTGCACTGTAAACGGCGACCTTGAAAGACGCCTTCCCGGCACAGTTAATATGTGCTTTGAGGGTATTGAGGGCGAAGGTTTAATCCTCCTTCTCGACCAGAAGGGAATCTGCTCTTCATCGGGTTCGGCATGCACAAGCGGCTCACTTGACCCGTCGCACGTACTGCTTGCAATGGGCGTGCCGGTTGAAAGCGCTCACGGCTCACTTCGTATCTCGCTCAGCGAGTACAACACCGACGAAGAGGTCGACTTGATTATTAAAACAATTCACGAGGTCGTAGTTTATCTGCGCTCGATTTCACCCGTGTGGGAAAAAATTCAAAAAGGCGAGGTAGTTGAATAATGGCTTTATATTCAGAAAAAGTAATGGATCATTTCACAAATCCGCGAAATGTCGGCAAAATTGACGACGCTGACGGTGTTGGCGAGGTAGGTAACGCAAAGTGCGGCGATATTATGAAAATATATCTTAAGGTTGACGAAAATCAGATTATTACTGATGTAAAGTTCAACACCTTCGGATGTGCTTCTGCAATCGCTTCAAGCTCAATGGCAACCTGTCTTATCAAGGGCAAGCCCATCAGCGAAGCTATCGAGCTGTCAAACAAGGCAGTTGTCGAGGCTCTCGACGGTCTGCCGCCGGTCAAAATTCACTGTTCTGTTCTTGCAGAAGAGGCAATCAAAGCCGCTGTAAAGGATTACTACGACAGAAACGGCATTGACTACGACCCCGAGCAGTTCAAAGAAAAAGAAGTTGACTAATCATATAATTTAATATATTATAAATGGGAGGGTAATGCCTCCCATTTATATTAACAGGGGAAAAATTATGGCTATTAAGGATATTCAACAGGAAATATTAAGACTGAAAAAGGAAAACGACATCTGTATTCTCGCTCACTGCTATCAGGAGCCCGAAATTCTCGAAATCGCTGATTTTACAGGCGATAGCTTTGGTCTGTCGGTGTCCGCATCAAAGGTGAAGAACAAAACGGTTATTATGTGCGGAGTTCGCTTTATGGCTGAAACAGTAAAGATTCTTTCACCCGACAAAAAGGTTATTCTTTCAAATGCCGACGCAGGCTGTCCGATGGCTGAATTTATGGATAAAGAGCTGATTTCGCAGGTCAGGGAGCAGTTTCCCGATTACCTTGTTGTCGCTTACATAAACACCACAAGCGAGCTTAAAACAGTGTGCGATGTTTGTGTTACATCATCGTCAGCGCTCAAAATCTGTTCACAGCTCGACAGCGACAAAATCCTGTTTATCCCCGACAAAAACCTCGGCTCGTGGATTGCAAAACAGCTTCCCGACAAGGAATTCAAACTCCTTCACGGCTGCTGTCCGACACACGCAAAAATGACCGCCGAGGATGTAAAAAAAGCTAAAAATGCACACCCTGACGCACTCCTTCTTGTTCACCCCGAGTGTGACCCCGAGGTTGTTGAGCTTGCGGATTATGTCGGCTCCACTACGGGCATTATGGACTACGCCAAAAAGAGCGCTGCAAAGGAGTTTATTATCGGTACTGAAAACAGCATCGTTACACATCTTCAGCTTGAATGTACGGACAAGCTTTTCTATCCGCTGTCCAAGGACTGCATATGTCACAATATGAAGGCAACCACTCTTGTTGATGTGCTCAATTGCTGCAAGGGTATCGGCGGTGAGGAAATTGAACTCGACGAGGAAACACGCCTTGGCGCAAAGCGCTGTATAGACAAAATGATTGAGTTAGGTTAAATATGAAAAAAGCAATTATTGCTATGAGCGGCGGTGTTGATTCGAGTGTCGCCGCTTATTTTATGAAGGAAAAAGGCTTTGAGTGCATCGGCGCAACTATGAAGCTTTATGATAATGAGGATATAGGCGTCAGCAGGGAAAAGACCTGTTGCTCTCTTGACGATATTGACGATGCCCGCGCAGTGGCACGCAAGCTCGGTATGCCTTACTATGTGTTCAATTTCAAGGACGAATTTGAGCAAAAGGTCATTGATAAATTCATCAGAACTTATGAGCAGGGCGGCACACCGAATCCCTGTATTGACTGCAACCGCTATCTCAAGTTTGAAAAGCTTATGCAGCGTATGAATGAGCTTAAGTATGACTATGTTGTAACAGGTCACTATGCAGATATTGAGCTTGTAAACGGGCGATATATGCTCAAAAAGGGCACAGACGAAAGCAAGGACCAGAGTTATGTCCTGTATTCGCTCACGCAGGAGCAGCTTGCGCATACTCTGTTCCCGCTCGGCAGAATGTCAAAATCGGAAATACGCGAAATTGCAGAACGCGAAGGCTTTGTAAACGCCAAAAAACGCGACTCGCAGGACATCTGTTTTGTGCCCGACGGTAATTATTCCGCCTTTATTGAAGGGCATACGGGCAAAGCGTATCCAAAAGGGAATTTTGTTGATTGCAGCGGCAATATTGTGGGTGAGCACAGCGGCATTATCAAGTACACCATCGGTCAGCGAAAGGGACTTGGCGTCGCACTCGGCAAACCCGTTTACGTCTGCAAAAAGGACCTTGAAAACAACACTGTAATCCTCGGTGACGAGTCGGACCTTATGTGCGCTCATCTTGAAGCGGAGGACTTTAACTGGATTGCAGAAAAACCGCAGGACACAATTACCTGCAAGGCAAAAACCCGCTATAATATGAAAGAGGTGCCGTGTACAGCTCATTGTGAGGGCGACAAAGTAATTGTTGATTTTCCGTCTCCGGTGCGTGCTGTTACAAGCGGACAGGCGGTTGTTTTGTATGACGGCGAATACGTTCTCGGCGGCGGAACAATTATATAAATTACAGAATGTTTACAGTTGAAAAAATGGTAATTTTTGTGCATTTTGCTGCCTATTGCCACAATTGTAAATAAATTAATAACAAAATCACAAATTTGTTGATTTTCACCAGTTCATTTGATATATTGAATATAAGTAGAGGGGAAGGGGGATTACTATGTGCAAAAACTATACAGAGCCACAGCTCGAAATCAGAAAATATCGTCTGACCGATAGCGTTTTCACCGAATCAGACCCCTCCGGAAATAACGATAACGACCTTAATAACGACGACGAGTACGATTATTTCGGTAATAACTAAATTTTTTAAAACGACCTGCAAAACGCAGGTCGTTTTTGTTAATGTTTAACAAAAATATTAAATTTTGTAATTATCTGTAATTTTTTTTAAATTTCTATTTATTTTATATTATTTTTATGTTAAAATATCTTTATCTGCGAAAAAGAGGAGGTGCAGCGTTGAAAACAACAAAAATTGTAGCTTTGATTTTAGTAATCGCCACTGTTTTCTGCGGCTGCAGCTTCAGAATATCATCGTCGGTTGATGAACTTATTTCGCCAATTTCACCCTTCGGCGATAATGCTGACATAAAAAACGCTATGGACGAGTTTGCCGCAAAGGGCTATTCGCTCAAGACGCCGCACAACGGCGACTATATTGCGGCGTACAGCTTTTATGACCTTGACGGCGACGGCACTGACGAGGCTCTTGCCTTTTACGAGCCGTACGACAATCTCGGCACAGTCAATATGGCAGTAATCAGCCGTTCTGACAAAAAATGGAAGGTAATTGAAAACACGCAGGGAATGGGCGTTGACGTTTATTCGCTTAACTTTGCAGATGTTGACGGCGACGGTGCAAGCGAAATTATTGTCTGCTGGGACACAATCAGCAACTCTACAAATCACGAGCTTGCGATTTATGAGTTTGGCAGCGCCGGAAAGCTCCGCTGCTTTTATGACGACCTCACTGTCAACAACTACATTGCAGTAGATATGGTCGGCGACAAAACCCCCGAGCTTTTGATGTTTGAACTGAATTCAGGCGATTATTCAAGCGCAAAGGCAGAGCTTTACTCTTTCAAAAACAAAAAGGCAAAGTTTATCAGCGAAACAAAACTTGATTCGCACATCACGTCTTATGTCAATATTACAATTGAAACCGTCGACGGTAAAAACAGAGTTTACGCCGACGCAATCGGCAGTAACGGCACATCAATGCTCACCGAGATTTTGCGATGGTCAACGGGATATGACGCGATTATTTCTCCGTATTATAATTACCAGACAGGGCTCACAAGCGACTCAACGCGCAGCATTATGATTACAAGCCGCGACATTGACGGCGACGGCAGACTTGAGGTTCCGATTGACGACAAGTCGGTTAAAAAGCTGCCAAAAGACGTTGCTTGCCTCAACTGGCGTGTTTACGATGACGGACCTATGCTCCATGTCGGATATTCCCTTGTGCCGAAAAATGACGGCTACCTTGTGAATATTCCCGACAGCATAATATCCGACATTACTGTCAAATATAACTCAAAGCAAAAGCTTATGACAGTTCGCAGCAAAGGCGATAAAAAAGAAATTTTTTCTGTTCTGCCTGTCCTTAAAGCCACTTATTCAAAATCAAAATTCAGCGAATATCAGGTGATGTTTGAAGAAAAGGGCTATTATTACCTCGCAAAAACAGGCGACAGCGGCAAAATAAAAATCACATCAAACGAACTTAAAACGATGATCAAATCGGTTAACGGGGAGGAAAAATTATGAAAAAGGTACTTGTAGCAGAAGATGAAGAATCAATCCGCGAGTTTATTGTAATAAACCTCACACGCAGCGGCTACACCGTAGAGCAGGCGCCAAACGGCGCAGTGGCACTGCAAAAATTTCACGAGGACGAGTCGGGATTTGATGTTGCTATTCTGGACATTATGATGCCCGAGGTTGACGGACTTGCAGTGTGCAAGGAGCTGCGCAAATGCTCGTCTGACATCGGCATTATTATGCTCAGCGCCAAAACACAGGAGATGGACAAGGTTACCGGACTTCTTTTCGGCGCTGATGATTATGTAACAAAGCCGTTTTCTCCGTCAGAGCTTATGGCTCGCGTTGACGCTGTTTATCGTCGTGTGGAGATGACGCGAGGCTTCAGAAAAAACGACACAACGGGCGACAGCATCGTTCTTGACGAGTTTGAACTCAATCTGCGTAACAGAACTCTTACCAAAAACGGTCAGCTTATTGAACTCACCCAGGTTGAATTTCAGATTATCGAATACTTCTTCAAAAATCCGAACGCCGCACTGTCTCGTACAGATATTCTCAAGCAGGTGTGGGGCGACAATTATTTTGGCGATGAAAAGATTGTTGACGTCAATATCCGTCGCCTTCGTATGAAAATTGAGGACAATCCCTCAAGCCCGACCAGACTTGTAACAATCTGGGGACTCGGCTACAAATGGATTACTGACGTAAAATAAATTTAACGGATACTTGCGATGAACAAAGAAGCTTTTAACAACCTTTTGCAAAAACTTAAAAGCCTCAAAACAGAGGGCATTACACGGCGCTGGTTAATCAATATTATCGGCGTTATTGCTCTTTTACTCATCGCAACCTTCGTTATTGCTTGCTTCGGCATTAAGTCCTATTACTATAACAGCGTTGAGGACATTGTCAAGGCAGGCGCCTCCGACAGCGCAGTAAATTACTTTACCAACAATATTTCAAGCGGCAATTCGATTGAATCCTCTGCTGCTGAATTTGTAAATTCTTATTCTTACAAAAACCGCACAACTATCTGGATTATCGACGACGGCGGCGATATTGTGCTTTCGTCAAACGGCTTCAGCGTCGAAAAGCAGGAAATGCCTGATTTTAACGAGGCTCTTCTCAACCCGCAGTCCACAGCAAAATACATCGGCAAAATCGACTCGGGCGAAAAGATTATGGCAGTCTGCCGCGCTATTACCGACAAGGACGGCGCGGAGGTCGGCGCAATCCGTGTTATGACAAATATCGACGACGTCGACACACAGATTCGCACACTTCGTTTTATTATGTTTTTGCTGCTCGTATTCGTAATGGGCATCATAGTTTTTTCAAACCAGTTCTTTATTCGTTCCATTATCATCCCCGTGCAGGAGCTTCAAAGGGCTACAAAGCTTATTGCCGACGGCAATCTTGATGTCAGAATTGAAAAGCAGTACGATGACGAAATCGGCGACCTCGCCGACAGTATTAACACTATGGCGACTGAAATATCTGCCGCCGACAAAATGAAAAATGACTTTATTTCAACAATTTCCCACGAGCTTCGCACTCCGCTGACATCAATCAAGGGGTGGGGCGAAACGCTCACTCTCGGCAACAAGGACAATGTTGACGAGCTTACGCAAAAGGGCTTGCAGGTTATCGTAAGCGAGGCAGGCAGGCTTGAGGGATTTGTTGAAGAGCTGCTGGACTTTTCGCGTCTTCAAAGCGGACGAATGCAGCTTCGACTTACTAAAACAGACATTCTCGCCGAGCTTGAGGAAACGCTGTTCACCTTCCGTGAGCGCGCTGTCCGCGAGGGATACGAGGTAAGGAGCAGCATACCCGAAATTCCTTCGGTTGCAAACGCCGACCCAAACCGTCTCAAGCAGGTGTTTATGAATATACTCGACAATGCGCTCAAGTATTCACGCCCCGGCAGCAAAATCTTTGTCAAGGCTGAATTCATAACAAAGGACGACAGGGACTTTGTGCAGGTTGCGATTGCCGACCAGGGCTGCGGAATTTCCGAGGAGGACTTGCCGCACGTCAAAGAAAAGTTTTACAAAGCAAATATGAGCGTTCGCGGCTCGGGTATCGGACTTGCCGTTACCACCGAAATCGTCAATCTCCACGGCGGCTATCTTGAAATTGACAGCGTCAAGGATAAGGGCACGCTTGTCACAATTCAGCTTCCCGTTGACGAGGTCGCAAAACCGCAATAATTACAGAAAGAGAAAAGATTATGCCAAAAAAATGTCACAAAACCTCTGTCGGAGGTCAGGCACTAATTGAAGGTGTTATGATGCAGGGTCCCAAGGGTATGGCTACCGCGGTACGCAAGCCCGACGGCGAAATCCTGACCGAATATCACGAAATCAAGCACCTGCGCGATAAAAACAGATTTTTTGCAGTTCCGATTGTACGCGGAATTGTCGGCTTTGTTGAGTCGATGATTACGGGCTACAAATGTCTTATGTATTCAGCCGAGGTTTCCGGTATGGAGGAAATCGAGGAGGCTGAAATGAGCAAGTTCGAAAAATGGCTCACTGACAAGCTCGGCGACAAGCTTATGAGCATTATTATGGGCATCGCCACAGTGCTCGGCTTTGCGCTTGCATTTTATATCTTTGCTTATCTTCCGACCAGACTTTTCGGATTCATCGACAAGCACACTGTCGCAGACCTTGAACCGTTTCGCGGCGCATTTGAGGGAATACTCAAGATAATTATTTTTGTGCTCTATATGTTCGGCGTGTCGCAGATGAAGGACATCAAACGCGTTTTTAAATATCACGGCGCGGAGCATAAGTCGATTGCCTGCTACGAATCGGGAATGGAGCTCACGGTTGAAAATGTAAAAAAATCAAGCCGTTTTCACCCGAGATGCGGCACCTCGTTTATGTTTGTAATGCTTATTTTAAGCATTGTTGTAATTACAATAGTGTCGTTCTTCGTCCCAACCGAGATAAAAAAGGATATTCCTATTTTGTGGGTGTTTATCAGATTGCTGTTTGTTCCGCTTATTATGGGAATCGGCTACGAGTTCATCCGCTATGCCGGCAGGCACGACAATCTGCTTGTCAGGATTCTTTCAGCACCCGGACTCTGGATGCAGCGCATCACAACGAAGGAGCCCGAGGACGATATTATCGAGGTAGGAATTGCCTCACTAATGGCAGTAATTACCGAAAACCCCGAAGATGACGAGATTAAGTGATGACTCTCGGGGAAGCATATAAATACGCGCTCAATTGCCTTGAAAAAAACGGAGTTGACGAGGCTGATTTCAAATCACTCTGCCTTGTCTGCACCCTTGCAGGAATTGAAAACAGCGCATTTCAAGCTCATAAAAACGATGAGTTCGACGAAGTAACGCTGACTGAGCCGCTTATTCGCATTCTCGGCGGCGAGCCCTTGCAGTATATTCTCGGCGAGTGGGATTTTTACGACAGCCGATTCAAAGTCGGCGATGGCGTTCTTATCCCGCGTCCCGAAACAGAGGAGCTTGTAGATTTAGCAATCAAAACTGCAAAGCAGTACGAAAGCCCTGTTATATACGACCTATGCGCCGGCAGCGGCTGCATAGGTATCAGCATAGCAAAGGCTGTGCCTTCTGCAAAAGTTTACTGCGTGGAAAAGAGCAAAAAGGCTCTCGCGTATCTTCATAATAATTCAAAGGGCGTGGGCAACGTCCGTGTAATCCTCGGCGATATTTTGAATCCGATTGAACTGCCCGAGGCGGACATAATCGTTTCAAATCCTCCGTATATTAAAACTGCCGACCTTGCAGGACTTCAGAGTGAAGTTCAGTTTGAACCCAAAATGGCGCTCGACGGCGGTGAGGACGGACTTGTGTTTTACAGAGCGATTAACATTATTGCAAAAACTAATCTCAAAAAGAGCGGCACGCTCCTTCTCGAAATAGGAAGCGAGCAGGGCGACGAAGTGCCGAAGGTGCTGACCAATCTCGGCACGGCAGAGGTTATCAGGGATATTTACGGCAATGACCGTATTGTAAAAGCAACATTTTAAGGAGAGCTATGGTTTCTTTATTCAAACTTATCAGAAGCGGCGACACGCTCGGCGCAATCATATTCATTTTAACAGGCTGCTTTGTAGTGTTTGTATGCTCACCGATTCACGAGCTTTCGCATGCCTTCACCGCATACAAGCTTGGCGACAATACTGCAAAAAATGAGGGCAGACTTACCTTCAACCCGATTAAGCACATTGATTTAATCGGTATGATTATGATTCTGCTTTTCGGTATCGGCTACGCAAAAGCCGTGCCCGTCAATATGCGTAATTTCAAAAATCCCAAGCGCGATATGGCGATTGTGTCACTCGCAGGACCTGCGTCAAATCTCGTTATGGCGTTCATCAGCTGTATGCTCCTTTACGCTACAGCAAGCATTGCGACGGAAAATACTTTTACAAATATTATTATGCTGTTTTTCAGCTATGCAACTATTATCAACATTTCACTCGGCGTGTTCAATCTTATTCCTATTCCGCCGCTTGACGGCTCAAAAATTCTTGCGTCAGTCCTGCCCGACAGAGTGTATTACAAGTATATGATGTACGAGCGTTATGTGATGATTGCACTTATGCTCCTGCTTTTTACAGGCGTTCTTGACGGCATAATTTCGGGACTTTCGGACGTTATGTTCAGAGTCGTATCAATTATTCCAAGATTAATTTTCGGAGACATTATTATATATGACTGATTTAACCTACAAGCTTGAGGTGTTTGAAGGTCCTATGGACCTGCTCCTTCACCTTATCAGCAAGCACAAACTGAATATCAACGATATTCCGATTGTTGAACTCGTCAATCAGTATCTTGACTATGTTCGCCAGATGGAAGAGGCAGACTTTGAGGTCGCAGGCGACTTTCTTGAAATGGCGGCAAGGCTTATTTATATTAAAACCGTGTCGCTCCTTCCGCGCCACGAGGAAGCGGAAGAGCTTAAAAGGGAACTCACCGGCGAGCTTATCGAATACCGCGACTGCAAATTGATGGCTGAAAAGCTGTCGCATCAGACAGACGGCTTTAACCGTTATGTCCGCGAGCCGCAGGGCGGAATGGTAAACTACGATTACGAGCGTTTCCACGAGGGCGAGGAGCTTTTGAACGCCTACATAAATGTTGCAGGCAAGGCGCAGCGCCGCCTGCCGCCGCCTATGGATTCGTTCAAGGTTATCGTTGCACGAAAATTCGTTAATGTAGCGTCAAAGGTGCGCACCGTTATGCGAAAGCTCTGGAGCGGCAAAAAGGTTGAGTTTATGTCACTTTTCGAGGGAGCACAGTCAAAGAGTGACCTTGTGGCAACGTTTCTTGCGGTGCTTGAGCTTGCCAAAACAAAGCGCATCACAATCGACGGCAGTATGCAGAATCCGTCAGTACAGATAGTAAACGAGGTAGAAGAAGTTGAATAAAACAGACGATTACATATCAAAACTTGAAGCAATGCTTTTTGCCGCAGGCGACCCCGTTGAGGGCACAAAGCTTGCCGAGGTGCTTGACATCGACCTTGAAACAGTCACGCGAATGCTCGGCTATCTTTCGGCTATGTACGACGAACGCGAGTCGGGACTGATGCTTATCAAGGTTGACAACAAGTATCAGCTTTGCACACGCGAGGCGTATTCCGAAGAGGTGCGTCGGCTTCTTGAGATAAAAAAGAACACACCGCTTTCAAATGCAGCATTTGAGGTGCTTGCAATTGTGGCGTATAATAAAACTGTAACAAGAGCGTTCATCGAGCAGGTCAGAGGTGTTGACTGCTCGGGACCGATTTCCTCACTGGTTCAAAAAGGTCTTATCGAAGAAAAGGGCAGACTCGACCTCCCCGGCAGACCGCTTATATACGGCACTACCGACAGGTTTCTTCGCTGCTTTTCGCTCAATTCGCTTGAGGATTTGCCCGACCTTCCCAAAACAGAGGAAATAGAGAAGATTTCAAAGGATTCTTCACAGACCTCACTTTTCGATGCGGCAGAGAGCGAAGAAAAGGAGCAAATCCTTAAAACTAATGACGAAAACGACGAAAAGGAGGATTAAATGAAAGTATTTCTGATTATTCTTGCAGTCCTCGTCGTTCTTATTGCAATAATTCTTTCACTTTCGGCAGAGTTTGAGGTCGTTTTTGATAACGGCTGGTCAACAAAAATAAGAGTCCTCTGGATTGAAAAGGACATTGAGCTTTCAAAACTTCTCAACTTTATTCTTTTTCCCGAAAAAGCGGCAGAGGAGGCTGCAGAAAAGGTGAGCGAGGAATCCTCTGAAAAAACGGAGGAAAAAAATGATAGCGATACCGAGGAAATTGACGGTGTTGGTGTTATAATTGAGGGCGAGGACGGACCGACAGGAGTATTCGTAACAAAAGCTCCCGAAAGTACCCCAAAAGCAGAGTTTCCGCCGCCTGACGAAAATAATCACCTTTCTGATGAGGAGATTCAGCAAATTGTTGCACAGCTTGCGGTTGAAGAAGATGCCGACGAGCCTGAAAACAACCCGCCAAAAGAGTCAAAGCCAAACTTTATTATGAAAATTTGGCAGGACGACGGCATTGTCGGAATGCTCGAATTTGCAACAAATCTGCTTGAAACTGCAAATTCCGCAATAACAACTTTAATTAAAGGTTTGCATATTTACTCACTTTATGTTAAAATGATAATCGGTGGCGGTGATGCAGCCGATATTGCCGAAAAATTCGGCTCAATCGCAGGGCATTACTATCCGCTTAAGGGCATAATACTCAATCAGATGAAAGTCGACCAATACGACGACCTTATCGAGCCCGATTTCATTGCACCGCGCAGCGAATACGAATTTCAGATTATTGCAGGGCTTAATGTTGCACTGCTGCTCAAAGTCGCTCTTCGCGCCGGCAGAGTATTTTTAGTTAATTTATTAAAAAATAAGAAATCTAAATAACATTATATAAGGAGACATCAAGATGAAAGAAACACCGGTAAACAGAATTATGGAGAGCACACTCGAAAAAATGCGTGAAATGGTTGACACTTCAACTATTATCGGCGAGCCGATGGTAACAGGCGACACAACTCTTATCCCTGTTTCAAAGGTTTCATACGGCTTCACATCGGGCGGCACAGACCTTCCGTCAAAGCAGAACAAGGAACTGTTCGGCGGCGCAGGCGGCGGTGGTATTTCCATCACTCCCGTTGCATTTATTGTTATTCAGAACGGCAAGTGCAGAATGATGCAGATTAACAACTACACATCATCTGCAGACCGTGCAATCGCAATGATTCCGGAACTTCTTGACAAGCTTACCGAACTTCTCGACGCAAAGAACGCCGACAAGGAAGAAACAGCAGAATAATTACTGTAATCACCTGCATATTATTAGCGGGTGATTATTTTGTTAAAGCGGTTTTGCGTTCTGTTATGTGTATTTTTGCTGATTCCTTTTGCAGCGGTTGCAGAGGATAATTCTGTCAGTGCGGCGTCGGCAATTTCTTATGATGCGTATTCGGGCAAAATATTTTACCAAAAGGATATTTATACACAGCGCCCCATTGCGTCCACTACAAAAATTATGACCTGCCTTCTTGCCTGTGAAAGCGGCAAACTAAAATCAAATGTTACAGTAACTGACGAAATGCTCTACGGCACTGAAGGCACACTGATTTACCTTAAAACAGGGGACAGAATTTCGCTTTTTGACCTTGTTAAAGGTGCGATGCTCGCCTCAGGTAATGACGCGGCAAACGCAATTGCAGTGTTCTTGTCGGGCAGTGTGCAGAATTTTGTTGCCGAAATGAACTCTCGCGCCAAGGAAATCGGAATGACCTCAACGCATTTTGTCACACCCTCGGGGCTTGATAAGGGCAGGCATATGTCCACCGCCTACGATATGGCGCTTCTCGCTGCAGAGGCAGTACAGAACAGGCGGCTGATGAGCATAGCCTCAATGACAGCGGCTGAAATTACTGTCAGCGGCAGGGCTCAGACGGTGTATAACCACAACAAGCTTTTGTCGGTTGACAAAGGTTTCTTCGGGCTTAAAACAGGCTTTACAAAAAAAGCGGGGCGCTGTCTTGTGAGCGCCTACAGATACGGCGGCAGCGTTATTATTACTGTCACACTTTCAGCACCAAATGACTGGGAGGACCACAAAACACTTGTATCTTTGGCAAAAAAATGTTATAAAAGTATAAGCAAAACGCAGACATTCAGAATCAACACCGTCGGCAGTGAAAAACAGAACGTTTCAGCACAGTATTCATATACCTGCAAAGCAGTCGGCGATATAACCGTTAAAGAGTATTACTATCCTTTTGTTTATGCACCGGTCAAAGCAGGGCAGGTGCTCGGCAAAGCGGATATTTACATAGGAAAAGCTTTTATAAAATCAGTTGAAATCAAAGCAACGGAAGGTATCTCAAAATGGCAAATAACGAAGTAAGACTTCAGAAATTTATGGCAGAGCAGGGCGTTGCCTCGCGCAGAAAGAGCGAAGAGCTTATCAAGGCAGGCAAAGTAAAGGTTAACGGACATACTGCCGAAATCGGACAAAAAATAAATCCGCGCAAGGATTTAGTCACTGTAGGCAGGCAAAAGCTAACAAATGTTAAGCATCGCAAAATGGTGTATATTATGCTTCATAAGCCGCGCGGATATGTTACAACCGTGTCGGACGAGCACGGCAGAAAAACGGTTATGGATTTGGTCAGCGACATCGACGAACGTATTTATCCCGTCGGCAGACTTGACAAGGACAGCGAAGGACTGCTTATTTTGACGAACGACGGCTCGTTTACAAACGCAATGACGCACCCGTCGCACAACTTTGCCAAGGTTTACCGCGTTACAGTCCGTCCCTCTGTCAGCGATGAGGCGCTCTATAATATGCGAAACGGCGTTGAAATTGACGGCAGAAAAACTGCACCGTGCGAAATAACTGTTCTTGAAACGCAGGAGGGCAGGGTGGTGCTCGAGTTCATTCTCCACGAGGGCAGAAACCGCGAAATCCGCAAGCTCTGCGAGTCGCAGGGACTTGAAGTCGCACGACTCAAGCGCACTTCAATCGGCTCGCTCAAGCTCGGAATGTTGCCGCAGGGCAAGTACCGTGAGCTCTCCGAGCAGGAAATCAAAAAACTCCTTCGCTCCGCAGGTCATACAGAAACAAAATAATTAAAACCTTGAGAATTCGCAAGAATTCTCATTTTTATTTAAAATAAATATTGATATTGACATCAAATATTGTTATAATCTAAAATAGGTAAATTTGGATATATCCTAAAGGAGGATAACAAATGAGCAATAATTCAAAAGCTTACGAAAGACTTACTGCTCTTTTTGACGACGGCAATTTTACTGAAATTGAGCCTTTTGCAAAATCTGCCGAGGGGGAGATTGAGGTAGTTGCAGGGTACGGCTGTATCGGCGGTCAGAGCGCATACGCCTTTTCGCAGGACAGCGAGGTGTGCGGCGGTGCTGTCACAGTTGCACAGTGTGCCAAAATCAAAAAGGTATACGGCCTTGCTGAAAAAACAGGCAAGCCGATAATCGGTATTTACGACTCAAACGGCGTAAAGCTTACAGAGGGCTTCGAGGTGCTTTCGGCATACGGTGAGGTTGTCAAGGCTTCAGCCCGCGTTTCGGGCGTAGTTCCTCAAATCAGCATCATCGCTGGCGCTTGCGTCGGCACGTCGGCTCTTATGGCTAACCTCGGCGACATCATAGTTGCCGTCAAAGACGCTGATTTTTATGTAACCGCACCGAGCGAGGTCAAGGCAGAGTACAGCGCAGAGAACGGAATCGTTGATATTCTTGCAGACGATTTTGAAAGCGCTGCAGCAAGCGTTAAGAAGCTTCTTCCGCTTCTTCCCGAAAACAACCTCAGCGCACCTATTTCATACATTGACACAGATGCAGCGGCAGTTGACGAAAACGCGGACGCAAAGGCGATAATCAATGCTATTGCAGACTGTCAGTACAGCGTTGAGCTGAAGGCTGATTACGGCAAAAATGTTGTTACCTCGCTTGCGTCAGTCGGCGGTGAGCCTGTCGGCGTAATCGCATTTGACGGTAACGCGATTTGCCCCAAATGTGCGTATAAAGCAGAGGCTATGGTTAAGCTCTGCGACGCGTTCAGCCTTCCGATTATCACTGTTGCAAATGCCGACGGCTTCAAAAAGGACTGCGAGGCGCAGATGCTCACAGCAGTCACAAAGCTTACATCGGCTTATGCATCGGCTACCTGTCCGAAAATCAGTCTGATTACAAAACAGGCTGTCGGCGGTGCATATATAGTTCTTGCAGGTAAGGGCGCTAATGCAGACCTTACACTTGCATGGGACAGCGCGGTTGCTTCACCTCTTGACGTTGACAGCGCGGTTGCATTCCTCTGGAATGACCGTCTTGCTGACGGCGAGGATAGGGCAGCTCTTGAAAAGGAGTATAAAGAAACAATCGGTTCTGCCTACACAGCGGCGGCTTGCGGCGCAGTTGACGACGTATTCACGCCTGATGTGACAAAAGCTAAACTCATTTCCGCGCTTGAAATGTTAATAAGCAAACGCGAAACAACAATTCCCAGAAAACACTCTGTTAAATAAAGGAGATTCAGATATGAAAAACTATACTATCACAGTAAACGGCACACCTTATAATGTAACAGTTGAAGAGGGCACAGGCGCAGCACCTGCACCCGTTGCAGCACCTGCTCCGGCAGCAGCACCTGCTCCGGCACCTGCAGCAGCACCTGCTCCCGAGGCAGCTCCCGCACCTGCTCCTGCAGCACCGCAGGGCGCAGCAGGCTCTGTGGCTGTTGACGCACCTATGCCCGGTAACATCATCGAGGTAAAGGTTGCCGCAGGCGCAGCAGTTAAGTCCGGCGATGTTCTTATTATTCTTGAGGCTATGAAGATGGAAAATGACATCGTAGCACCGCAGGACGGCACAATTGCAACAATCAATGTTGCAAAGGGCGACACGGTTGACGCAGGTCAGACCCTCATTACTATGAACTGATAAGAGGTAACTTAAATGGCTAAAATCGGAATTACCGAAACCGTGCTCCGTGATGCGCATCAGTCGCTGATTGCCACACGAATGAGAACGGATGAATTCGTTGATATTCTTGAAAAAATGGACAAAATCGGCTTCCATTCTCTTGAATGCTGGGGCGGAGCTACTTTTGATGCGTGCCTCCGTTTTCTTGATGAGGACCCGTGGGAAAGACTTCGTCTTATCCGTGAAAAGTGCCCGAACACCAAGCTTCAGATGCTTTTCCGCGGACAGAATATGCTTGGCTACCGCCACTATTCTGACGAGGTTGTTGACTATTTTGTCAAAAAGAGTATTGATAACGGTATTGATATTTTAAGAATATTTGACGCTCTCAACGACGTGCGTAATCTTCAGACTGCAATCAACGCCGCAAATAAATACGGCGGTCATGTTCAGGCTGCAATTTCATACACAACGGGTCCTGTTTTTGACACCGAGTATTATTGCAACTACGCAAAGCAGCTTGAAGATGCCGGAGCGGCGTCAATCTGCATCAAGGATATGGCAGGTCTGCTCACTCCTTACGGCACATACGACCTTGTAAAAGCCCTCAAGGAAACTGTGAGTATTCCTATTCAGCTTCACTCGCACTATACCTCGGGACTTGCGTCAATGGTACACCTTAAGGGCATCGAGGCAGGCGTCGATGTTATTGACACCGCCATGTCGCCTCTTGCAATGGGCACCTCACATCCTGCAACCGAGTCAATGGTTGCTGCGCTCAAGGGAACGGAGTATGACACAGGTCTTGACATCAAAGCACTCACCGAAATCCGTGATTTCTTTATGCCGCTTCGTCAAAAATACCTTGCAGAAGGTCTGCTTGACCCCAAGATGCTTGGCGTAGATGCAAACACTCTGCTTTATCAGGTGCCCGGCGGTATGCTTTCAAACCTCAACAGTCAGCTCAAGCAGGCAGGCAAAGAGGACAAACTCGAGGAGGTTCTCGCCGAAGTTCCGCGTGTACGCAAGGACGCAGGTTATCCGCCTCTTGTTACCCCTACTTCGCAGATTGTCGGCACACAGGCAGTGTTCAACATCATTATGGGTGAGCGCTATAAGATGGTGACAAAGGAATTCAAGGATATGGTGGCAGGTAAGTACGGTAAAACACCGTGCGACATCGACCCCGAATTCCGCAAAAAGATTGTCGGCGACGACGATATAATTGATTGCCGTCCTGCCGACTTGCTCACCGATACAATTGAGCAGTTCAAGAGTGAAATTTCTGAATTTTACGAGAGCGACGAGGATGTTCTTTCATACGCACAGTTCGGCGCCGTTGCAGTCAAGTTCTTTGAAAAGCGCCGCGACAAAAAGTACGGTCTTGATTCAAAGCACGACGATATGACCAACAAGGTTCATCCGGTATAAACTACCAAAAAGTGTCAAGCTTTTAGGCGAGGTGCGGTAACGAAGGATAGGTTTTGACTTTGTCCTTTTGTCCCT
>CAMPBI010000018.1 GCA_946637545.1 uncultured Clostridia bacterium
TTCATCAACATTTTGTTGCAGCCATTCAGTACACCACTTTTCAATATCTTCTATCTGATAATCGTCATAAAATTTGCCTTCATATCTGTTTACAAAAAAAGCTCTATCTTTATACTTGAACTCAAATGAAAAATCATGCCAATTTATAAAATCAACCCATTCTCCTTTAGGTTCCTCATGAAAACCGGAATGCAGATAATCAACGAGCTCAAATTCGTCCTTGCCGGCATCGTATTTATCGCATAGATAATTAACTGCTCTTGCTTTTACAAATCTATAATTTGTTAAATCCAAAACCTTATAACCGCAAAGAACTAACACAATTATTAATAGGACTATGAATATCCATCTTTTTTTCATTAGCTCCAACTCCAATAATATTATTAATTATCAACAAAGTAATTTTGTCAACGGAATTTGCAAAAATGTACAAAAAATTGACAAAAAAAGACATAAATGAGTAAAAATTAGGGATTGACAAATTAAAATATTTGTTCCAAGCCTTATTACGTTATATTTGCTACGCTACATATTTTACCACAGCTTAAGAAAAAAATCTCGCATTTTTTATTTATTTAATTTTTTGTTTAAAAAAAGCAGAGCCGCCGCTCTGCTTTAATAACACATTATCTTATAAAATTCGTAAACTGTTTTGGTTCGATTTCGGGGTCGCCGAACTTTTCCTTGCCGAGCGCAATTGATTTCATAAGGAAAGTCATATTGCGTGCGAGCTGGCGCATTGTATGTAAGCCCTCGGCGTCCTCAAGCGCCTCGCCGGGAGCGCCGCCGTGAATGCTGTTCCAGTAAGCGCTTGACGCAACAGGCATTCCTGCGATTGTGAAATACTTGTTAAGCTCGTCAAAGGTTGCGGAAAGTCCTCCCCTTCTTGCGCATACCACGCTTGCGCCGACCTTCATACATTTGCTGAAATGCGTTGAATAAAACAGTCGGTCAAGGCAGGCAATCAGCGTTGCGTTTGCAGACGCGTAGTATACAGGCGATGCAACAACAAGTCCGTCAGCCTCTTCAAATTTCGGCGCGAGCTCGTTTACAACATCGTCGAAAACGCATTTGCCCTTTTTGCCGCAGGTGCCGCAGGCAATACAGCCGCGAACATCCTTGTTGCCAATCTGAACAACCTCGGTGTCAACGCCGTTTTCGTTAAAAACCTTAACCATTTCGTCAAGGGCAATGCCTGTGTTGCTTTTTGCCCTTGGCGAACCGTTGATTATTAATACTTTCATAAAATCACCCTATTAATTATTAATAATTAAACATTATATTATACTGCAACAATGTTTACAAGCTTACCGGGAACATAGATTTCCTTTTTGACGGTCTTGCCGTCGATGAATTCCTTGACCTTTGCATCCTCTTTTGCAAGAGCGATAACCTCGTCCTTCGGCATATCAACAGGGATAGTAACGCGTGAGCGCACCTTGCCCATAACCTGAAGAACAATTTCAACAGTGTCGTCGACAGTCTTTGCCTCGTCAAACTCCGGCCACTGCGCCTCGTTGAGCATACCGCCAAAGTTCATCTGCTGCCAGATTTCCTCTGTTACGTGCGGTGCAAACGGATTGACGATAAGAAGGAGGTCACGAAGCTCGGCACGGTTGATTTTGCCGGCCTCGTAAATCTGATTGAGAAGCGTCATTACAGCCGCAATTGCTGTGTTGAACTTCATTGCCTCGATGTCCTCGGTGACCTTTTTGATTGTCTTGTGCATTGCGCTTGAAAGCTCTGCGGAGTACTCGTCTCCGTCAACTGTCATATCCATAAGCTTCCAAAGTCTGTCGATAAAACGCTTGCAGCCCTTAACGCTTGACTCGCTCCACGGAGCAGCCTGCTCGTAGTCGCCCATAAACAGAACATAGGTGCGCAGCACATCCGCGCCGTAAACATCAACAACCTCGTTGGGGTCGATTACATTGCCGCGCGACTTACTCATCTTTACACCATCGGGACCGAGAATAAGACCCTGCGCCGTTCTCTTGAGATACGGCTCCTTGAATGGAACTGCGCCGATGTCGTAGAGGAAGCGGTGCCAGAAACGCGAATAAATCATATGGCGTGTAACGTGCTCCATACCGCCGTTGTACCAGTCAACAGGTCCCCAGTAATTCAGCTTATCAATATCTGCGAGCGCCTTATCGTTCCTGGGGTCGATATAACGCAGGAAGTACCACGACGAGCCTGCCCACTGCGGCATTGTGTCGGTTTCGCGCTTTGCGTCGCCGCCGCATTTCGGGCACTTGCAGTTAACGAACGAATCAATCTTTGCAAGCGGACTTTCGCCGTCCTGACCCGGCTCAAAATTTTCTACCTCGGGCAGACGAAGCGGAAGCTCGTCATAAGGCACTGCAACAAGTCCGCAGTTCGGGCAGTGAACAATCGGAATCGGCTCGCCCCAGTAGCGCTGACGGTTGAACGCCCAGTCCTTCATCTTGTACTGCACGCCCTCTTCGCCGATGCCCTTTGCCTTGAGGTGTTCAATCATCTTTGCGATTGAATCCTTTTTGTTATCCATACCGTTGAGGAACTCGGAGTTGACCATTTCGCCGTCGCCTGTGTAAGCCTCGACAGTGACGTCGCCGCCCCTGATAACCTCAATAATATCTATGCCGAATTTCTTTGCAAATTCCCAGTCACGCTGGTCGTGAGCAGGTACAGCCATAATTGCGCCCGTACCGTAGCCCATCATTACATAGTCTGAAATGTAAACGGGAATATCCTTGCCGTTAACAGGATTTTTGGCAGTGATACCGTCAATGCAAACGCCCGTCTTATCCTTGACAAGCTGTGTGCGCTCAAATTCAGTTTTCTTTGCGCACTCCTTGCGGTAATCCTCAATCTCTGCGAAATTGCCGATTCTGTCCTTATACTTGTCAATAAGCGGATGCTCCGGTGCGATTACCATAAACGTTACGCCGAAAAGCGTGTCAGGACGCGTGGTGTAAATTTTAAGTTCCTCGGGCGCCTCGTTGATGCTGAAATTAACAAATGCGCCGCGTGATTTGCCTATCCAGTTAATCTGCTGCTGCTTTACATTCGGAAGGTAGTCAACCTCCTCGAGTCCTTCAAGGAGCTTGTCGGCATACTCGGTGATACGAAGGTACCATACATCCTTTGATTTCTGAACAACGTCGCTGTGGCAGATGTCGCACTTGCCGCCCTGCGAGTCCTCGTTTGAAAGTACAACCTTGCACGACGGGCAGTAGTTAACAAGTGTCTTGTCACGGAAGGCAAGCCCGTGTTCAAACATCTTGAGGAAAATCCACTGCGTCCACTTGTAGTAGTTCTCGTCGGTGGTGTCGATAACTCTGTTCCAGTCAAACGAAAAGCCTACGCGCTTGAGCTGCGAGGTGAACTTTTCGATGTTCATATCGGTTACTTTACGCGGGTGGATGCCTGTTTTGATAGCATAGTTTTCAGTCGGCAGACCGTAAGCGTCAAAGCCTATCGGGAACAGCACATTGTAGCCCTGGAGTCTGCGCTTGCGCGAAACGACCTCAAGACCCGAATACGCCTTGATGTGACCTACGTGCATACCCGCGCCGGACGGATAAGGGAATTCAACAAGCGCGTAAAACTTTTCCTTATCGGAATTGTCAACCGCATTAAAAGTGCCTTTTTCGTCCCAGATGTCCTGCCACTTTTTTTCAATCTCTTTAAAATTATAATCCATAATATCCTCCTGACAGAATTATTAATTGTCAATTCTCAATTTTATTTTATTCTTTAACGATTAACTCCTCAATATCAACCTTTTCGCCGTCTTCCCAGAGGCGCTCAATCTGATAAAAATTGCGCTGCTCCTTGTAGAGAATATGCACAACCACGCCGATATAGTCAAGGCAAATCCAGTCCGACGCCTTGCCCTCGATGTGATGCGGCTCAATTCCCTGTTCAGACAGCTTGTACTCAACCTCGTCGGCAATAGCCTTGAGCTGCGTGTTTGAGGTTGCCGTTGCAATTACAAAGTAATCGGTGAGCACGGTGATATCGTTGACTCTGATTACCTCAATATCGCTGCCGCGCTTTGAATCAATCGCTTTGACAGCGGTTTTAACAATGTCAAAATAATTAGTCATATATAAAATCCTTTCAACCTTATTGCCTCCCTTGTCAAAGGGAGGGGGACCGCTTGCGGTGGAGGGATGGTCGTTTTCTTTACAACTATGTTTAACCAAGCGACCATCCCCCTGACGAGTTGCTTCGCAACTCGTCTCTCCCCCTTTAGCAAGGGGGACAATTCAGTTTCTCGCCTGACGGCTCAAACAATCGTTATAGCAATTTATCGTATCGGGATGAATTTGCCTGCCCTGCTTTACAATGCTTGTTATTGTGTACGACAGTGAGTAAAGCATACCGTCAAGCAAATTATTGTCCGTTTTTTCCCTCATTATATCCACGTCGGGATAATCTCTGTCCTCCGATGTAAAATCAGCGAGATAGATTATCATTTCAAACAGCGTCATATCCGCGTGTCCCGTAGTGTGATAGCGTACTCCGTTGATAATATCGCTGTCGGTGATGCCGAGTTCACTCTGCACAAATGCAGCGCCGCTCATCTGATGATACACCTTTTTGTTGTTTCTTTCAAGGTCGGTCATCGTTTCAAACTGCTCAATCAGCTTTTGCTGAACGGCGTAGTCAGTTTCCTTGGTGACGTCGTGCAGCACGCCTGCAAGATACGCTTTGTCAGGGTCAACGCCGTGCTTCTCGGCAAGCTCTCTTGCCTTTTTTGCCACGCACATACTGTGGTGGTATCTGTATGGCGACAGGCGTTCTTCAATCAGTTTTTCATATTTTTCAAAATCATACATAGAGCCCGTGCTCCTTTATATAATCCGCAACCGCCACGGGTACGTATTCGGCAATGCTCTCACCGTTTTTGACTGCCTCGCGAATTTTAGTCGAGGACATCTCATAAGGGGAAGCAACAAACGTCTGAATACCGAGATTTTCATTCTCAATAAGGAATTGACGAACAGCCTCGTTATCCTCTTTGCTTCGCGAAAAGCCCACAACCTGCGCCATTTTTGCAATGCGGCGGAACTTGTACCAGCTTGTGAAATAAAGCAGCTGGTCGGAGCCGATGAACAGATAAAACTCATCGTTCGGATAAAGCTTTCTGAGCGCCTTGAGAGTATTAAAAGTATAACTCTTTCCGCGCAGCTCAAACTCAATCGTGCTGACCTCGGCTTTTGTATTATCTTCAAGCGCAAGGCGCAGCATATTAATTCTGTCATTCCCGTCAGCGAAGCCGTCACTGCTTCGATGCGGCGGATTTGCGGTAGGTATAATTAAAATCTTATCAACCGGCTGCATTGAAGGGTACATTGGAAAGCGCGAAAGGCTGTCAATTAAATGCAGGTGTCCGTTGTGCACGGGGTTGAATGCCCCGCCGAAAATTCCTATTCTCATTTGTTTCTGCCCTGCTTCTTGTCGCGGTCATTTTTGTAGCGCGGACGGTCATAAACAGCGTAAGGATTCTTTGCCTCCTTTTCGCGCTGACGGGCGCGCATGCCCTTGATTTTTACCTTTTTCTTTGCTTTAGCCTTTGCGGTGCCTGCTCCGCGCTTTTTCTTTTTCTCGGCTATTCTTTCCTCGTCAGCCTCGCGCCAAAGCACGATAACGCCGCCGATTACCTGAATAACCTCTGCGCCGAGTACGGGTGCAAGCTCGTTTGCAAGCTCCTTCGGTGTTTTGGGACTCGTTTCGAGATGAACGCGGATTTTGATGAGCTCGCGAACATCAAGTGTGTCGTCAATCTGTGCGATAAGATTGTCGGTGACGCCCTCTTTACCTATCTGAATTATCGGCTCAAGCGGATTTGCCTTTGCTCTTAAAGCAGCTCTTTCTTTAGATGTCATAGTTTCTCCATTTATAGTATTTTTTTCAGTTCATCAGTTAACATTCTTAATGCGTTGCCGCGGTGAGAAATCTTGTCCTTTTCCTCGGCGGTGTATCTGCCGAACGCCCTTCCGTCAACAAGGAACAGCGGGTCGTAGCCGAAGCCCTCGTGTCCGTCGCGTTCAAAGCCGATATGTCCGTGACACTCGCCCCTTACGGTGATTTCACGCCCGTCGGGAAATACACAGCAGATAGCGCAAACATAGTACGCCGTGCGCTCTTCCATAGGCACGCCATCAAGCTTTTCGAGAAGAAGGTCGTTATTTGCCTCGTCATTGCCGTGGCCGCCCGAAAAGCGGGCAGAATAGATACCCGGCGCACCGTCAAGGTAGTCAACGCAAAGTCCGCTGTCGTCAGCGATTGACGGCATTTTTGTAAACTCGCAGGCGGCGTGAGCCTTGATTGCGGCGTTTTCTTCAAAGGTTTCGCCGTCCTCAATAACATCGGGAAGGTCGATTCCGAGCATTTTTGCTGTTACCACATTTATTCCGAGCGGAGAGAGAATCCTCTGCATCTCCGCAAGCTTTTTCATATTATTTGTTGCAAGTATAAAATTTGTCATTCCTGTGCTCCCGTTACAAAGTCAGTGAGCGTTTCATCGTCGTCATGGTTCGGTTTCATATCAAAGAGTGCCGAAGCGAAGGCGTCTGCGTCAAACGGCTGAAGGTCGTCGATGCCCTCGCCCACGCCGATGAATTTGACGGGGACGTCAAGCTCGTTGTTGATTGCGAGAACCACGCCGCCGCGCGCCGTGCCGTCAAGCTTTGTGAGAATAATTCCCGTAATGCCTGCCGCGTCCTTGAAATCCTTTGCCTGATTAACGGCGTTCTGACCCGTTGTGGCGTCCAGAACAAGCAGCGTTTCACGCGACGCGTCGGGCAGTTCGCGGTCAATAACACGGCTGATTTTGTTCAGCTCGTCCATAAGATTTTTCTTGTTGTGCAGTCTGCCGGCTGTGTCGATGATTATAACGTCTGCGCCTCTCGCCTTGCCTGCCTGAATGGTGTCGTAAACTACCGCTGCAGGGTCGGCACCCTCGCCGTGCTTGATGAGGTCAACATCTGCCCTGTCAGCCCAAACCTGGAGCTGCTCAATAGCAGCGGCGCGGAAGGTGTCGGCAGCGCCGAGAATAACAGTTCTGCCCATATCCTTAAGACGAAGCGCAAGCTTGCCGATAGTCGTTGTTTTGCCAACGCCGTTAACACCGATAACAAGAATAATCGACGGCTTTGTTCTGATTTTAAGGTACGAGCCGCCCCATACAACACCGGCAACGATGTCCTTCATTGTTTCGCGTACCTCGCGAACCTCGGTGATTCCGTCGTTGTCAATCTTTGCCTTAAGGTCGGCAATGATTTTTTCTGCCGTCGGCATACCGACGTCGCCCATAATCAAAATTTCTTCAAGCTCGTCAAAGAGCTCGTCGCAGATTTCGTCGTAAGTTTCGATAACCTCGTCCATCTGCGCCGTGATACCCTCGTCGCGCGTCTTTTTAAGTCCTTTAAAAAATTTGTCAAATAATGCCATAGTTTCTCCTGATATTTTATTCAAGTCCCATTTGTTCTGCAAGCTCTGCGCTCTGGAGCTCAAGAAGCTTTGACACGCCCTTTTCCTGCATTGTTACGCCGTAAAGGACGTCCGCCTCCTCCATAGTTCCGCGTCTGTGAGTGATTGAAATAAACTGCGTTTTGTCAGTCATTTTGCGCATATATTTTGCAAAGCGTTCAACGTTAACATCGTCGAGTGCAGCCTCTACCTCGTCGTAAATACAAAACGGTGCGGGCGTAACCTTGAGAACCGAGAACAACAGCGCCATAGCCGCAAGCGACTTTTCGCCGCCTGAAAACAGGTTGATGTTCTGCACCGATTTTCCGGGTGGCTGAATTTTAATTTCAATCGGGCTTTCAAGGCAGTCGTCAGGGTTTTCAAGCAGAAGCTCGCCCTTGCCGCCGCCGAAGAAATCGGAGAAGGAAATTTTGAACTGCTCGTTGATTCTGTTGAACTGCGTGAGGAATTTTTCGCTCATCGACTTGGTGAGGTCCTCAATGATATTCTGCAGCTCGCGTTTTGACGCCTCGACGTCGTCAGTCTGCTCCTTGAGGAATTCGTATCTTTCAGACACCTCTTTGTACTCCTCAATTGCGCCGACATTGATTGAACCGAGTTTTTTAATTTCAGCCTTGATTTCGGAGAGTCTGCGCTTTGCGGCAGTCATATCCTCAATAACAATTCCGAGCGCCTGCGCCTCAACTCTTGTGAGCTCGTACTGCTCAAAGAGCATATCGTTAAGGCTGTCGTATTCCTTTTTCATATTATTTTTGCGCTCTTCGATGCGGACAATCTCGGCAGAGAGTTTTTCTCTGTCAGATGTTTTTTCTTTTTCAGAGGCACGAAGCTCGCCCGTGCGCTTTTCAATCTGATTACGCTCTTCAATTTTCTTTGAAATCTCGTCGCCAACGCCCTTTGCCTTGTCGCGCAGCTCCTGTGCGGCAGCCTTTACATCGGCAATCGACTGCATAAGAGTGCTGTTGCGCTCTTCAATAACTGCGATTTCGTCGCTGATGCTGCGCACCCTGTCGGACTGCGTGGACTGACGAAGCTTCAGCTCCTCAATGGCGAGCCTTGCAGCCTCGCTGTCCTTGGCAATTGTGACAAGCTCAAGGTTGATTTCCTCGCTGCGCTTTCTGATTTGCTCACGCGACTGTGCCAGCTCGTCAGTGCCTGAAGAAAGCTTTGCAAGCTCGCTTTCGGTGAAATCAATCCTTGACTGAATATCTTTTTCCTCGTCGGACGCCTTTGCAAGCTCTGCCCTGAGAGCTTCAATTCGCGACTTGGAATTCTCTTTTTCACTCTCCATAAGCTTTTTCTGCTCGGTGAGAGAGTTAATTCTGTCGTCAACAAGCTTGATGTCGCCCTCGGCTCTGATTAAATCCTCCTGCGCGTTGCGAAGGTCTGCGTCAGCGCCCTGAAGGTCGGCGGCAGACTTGTTGGCGTCCTCTACAAGACGCTTGTATTCTGCAGAAATTTCGCCGAGCTTTGACTCGAGCTTGTCCGCTTCCTCCGTGAGCTCTTCAATAAGATTTGCACGCGACAGAATGCCTGCGCCCTTTGAACGGCTGCCGCCTGTCATTGAGCCGCCCGGGTTCATAACCTGTCCGTCGAGGGTAACAATTTTGTATCTGTTTTTGTAGCGCTTTGAAATTCCGATAGCGCAGTCTATATCCTCGGCAACAATTACCCTGCCAAGAAGATTTGAAATGATGTCGCTGTACTTGCCGTCGCACTCAACGAGATTTGCGGCAATATCAACAAAGCCGAAATTGTCGTCGAGGTCGCGCTCATCCATATTACGCGGTCTGATAGCAGAAATAGGAAGGAAGGTCGCCCTGCCCTGATTGTTCTGCTTTAAGAAATTGATAGCGCGCTTTGCGTCGCTCTCGCTTCCGACAACAATGTTTTGCATAGCGGCTCCGAGTGCAACCTCAACAGCGGTTGAGTATTCGTTCGGTGTGCTGATAAGCTGTGAAAGCACGCCGTGAATACCCGAAAGCGCCTTTGCATCGCGCTGCCTGATAACCGACTTAACGGCGCCCGAATAGCCCTCCATATTCTTTTCGAGGTCAGAGAGCATCTTTGCGCGAGAACGCTTTTCCGAAAGCGCGCGCTCGGTTTTGTCGAGCTCTTCCTTTTTCTTTTCAGCCTTTTCGGTTTTTGACTGAAGTTTAAGTCTGTATCCGCCGAGCGAGTTTTCACCCTCGCTTATCTGTGCTTTTACAAATTCAAGATTTTCGTTATATTCAGCCTTCTGTGCAGCGGCAAGTTCAATTTCCCTGCTGCACTCGGCAATATTTTCGTCAATAGTTCCCTCTCGCGAAATTATTTCGTCAATCGAGGACTGCGCCTTTGACGAGTTAACCTTGCAGTCCGAAAGTGCAAGAGTGAGCTCTGCAAGCTTTTGCGAAAGGTCGGCGTTCTTATTTGCCATCTCTTCGCCCTCGCCCTGCAGCTTGTTGAGTTCGTCTGCAACTCCCTCAAGCTCGTCGCGCTTTGCGGCAGCCTTTTCCTCGCTGTCGGCAATGAACTGTTCTTTTTCGGCAATCTGCTCGTCAATCGCGCCGCTTGAGTTGTCGGCTGAATTGATTTCGCCCTTAAGTCGCTCAATTGTTTCCTCGTTGTGCTTTGCTGTTGCCTCAAGCACATTTGCTTCGCCGTCGCGGCGTACAGCCTCCTCCTCAAATGATGACGCACCTGCTCTGTGCTGCTCGATAAGAGTGTTGATTTCGGCAGTTTTGAGCGCAAGCTCGTCCATCTCTTTTTCAATAGAGTCAAGCTCGTTTTCGCAGATTTCGTAAGACGCGTTAGCGGCGTCGAGCTTGTGCTCCTGCTCGCGAAGGGCGTTGGTGAAGCCGTTAATTTTGTTCATCCAGACTCCGATTTCGAGCTCCTTTTTTTCCTCGCTGAAAACAAGGAATTTCTGCGCCTTTTCGCTCTGTGTTTTAAGCGGACCCACGCGGCTTTCAAGCTCGGTAAGAATGTCAAGCAGTCTGACTAAATTTTCCTGCGCCTGCTCAAGTCTGCGCTCCGCGTCGCGCCTTTTATGACGAAAGCGCGAAATACCTGCAGCCTCTTCAAAAAGCTCGCGCCTGTCCTCATTTTTAGCAGAAATAATCGAGTCAATCTTGCCCTGTCCGACCATAGAATAGCCGTCAGCGCCAAGACCCGTGTCCATAAACAGCTCGTGAATATCCTTGCGGCGCACCTGCTCGCCGTCGATTTTGTACTCACTTTCGCCCGAACGGTAGTAGCGGCGTGAAACTGTTACAATTTCGCCCTTGTCCTTGAGCGAGCCGTCAGAGTTGTCGAGCGTGAGCACTACCTGCGCAAAGCCGAGCGCCTTACGCGACGACGTGCCTCCGAAAATAACGTCCTCCATCTTTGAGCCGCGCAGTGATTTTGTGCTTGTTTCGCCAAGCACCCAGCGCACTGCGTCCGAGATGTTACTCTTGCCCGAGCCGTTAGGTCCGACAACAGCGGTAATGCCCTTTCCGAAATTCAGTTCTGTTTTGTCAGGGAATGACTTGAATCCCTGCATTTCAAGTGTGCGTAATAACATATTATCTTCTCACTATTTTCATCTTATCAACGGCAACCTTGTCCGTAACCGTGTATTTTATATTATAGCCCTGCTCCATAAGGAAATAGGCGTTTCGTTTTTGATTGCCCTTAAGCTTTGATATACTTTTAGGGTTTACTTTAATCTCATAGTTGCCGGGCGGATAAGCCAGCACCCTGTTAAGCATAAAGCGCGACTGCACAATTTCGCCAAAGGCTTCGTGGTATGCGCCTGCGACCATATTCCTTTTGATTTCATCCGACGCGTGCAGCCCGAGGCGTATTACTTTAATTCCCGCACCTTCAAACATCGGCAGCAGTTTTGTGCAAAGCGCCGCCGCGTCGTCAACAGTCTGCGGTGAGTAGATTTCTTTGTCGAAAAGCTCGGCAAGGTATGTACCCTTCAGCACAACCGTTGGATAAATCCGCACCGTGTCAGGCTCAAGCGCAATAAGTTTTTCTGCAGTTTTGAGCGCCTTCTCGTCTGTGTCGAGGTAAAGTCCCGTCATCATCTGAAGCCCGAGTTCAAAGCCGTACTCTTTGATAAGCCGTGCCGCGTTTTCAACATCAGCCGAGGTGTGTCCGCGAAGATTTGCCTTTAGCACCTCATCGTCCATACTCTGTGCGCCCAACTCGATTGACGTGACTTTATTCTTCTTGAGTATATCAAGAATTTCGCCGTCGATAAAATCGGGACGGGTAGAAATCCGTATGCCCTTCACCCTGTCGCCGTCAACACATTCTGCCGCTGCAGTGAGGAGCGAGAGCATATATTTCCTGTCAATCGCGGTAAAGGAGCCGCCGAAAAATGCTATTTCGTATTCATACCCCTTGCGTTTCAGCGCTGTTGCAACAGCGCTTTTTACATCCTCCGCCGACGGCTGCGACTGCTTGCCTGTAATCGTTTTCTGATTACAAAACGAGCACTGCTGCGGACAGCCGAGATGCGGCACAAAAATACTTATATTGCCCTTTTTCATACATCAACACCCATAAGCTCGAGCGCCTCTTTTGCGGCAAGCTGCTCGGCATTCTTTTTGCTTGTGCCGTGTCCTTTGCCGATGATGTTTGAATTGAGCTTGAGTTCAACATCAAAGCGCTTGTCGTGGTCGGGACCGCTTGTGCCGACAACGGTATACGTCAGCGTTTCGTCAGGATTCTGTTGAATTATCTCCTGAAGAAGCGACTTGTAGTCGCGGAAATTCACATGGTGATTTTCAACCTCGCGCGAAAGGAATCGAAGAACGAAACGCTTTGCCTCTTCCATTCCGCCGTCAAGGTAGATTGCGGCAATCAGCGCCTCAAAAGCGTCCTCGAGAACTGACGGTCTGTCTGCGCCGCCGCTTGCGGTTTCGCCCTTGCCCATTTTGAGATAATTACCAAGCTCAATTTCTTTTGCAAAGGCTGAAAGCGACTGCGTGCAAACAAGCGAGGAACGCAGCTTTGTCAGCCTGCCCTCCGGCATTTTGGGGAATTTGTTATAAAGGTACTCTGCCGAAATAATCGACAGCACCGCGTCGCCGAGGAATTCCATTCGCTCGTTACAAGGCAGACTGCCCGAATTTTCGTTAGCAAAGCTCGAGTGAGTCAGCGCCTCTGCGAGATAGTCGTGATTTTTGAAGGTGTATTTAATTTTTGTTTCGAGTTTTTTCATACTACACCTGTGGGTTGAGTTCTGTTTCTATTTTGTTTATCAGGTCGGTTTCGAGGAACCAAACCGCCTGCTTGATTGCATTTTTAAACGTGCGTGCGTCTGCTGAGCCGTGCGCCTTGATAACGGGCTTTTTGACTCCGAGCATTACTGCGCCGCCGTATTCCTTGTAGTCGAACTGCGTTTTCATTTCGTTGATACCGGAACGTACGCCGAGATACGAAAGCTTGGAAACCGCATTTTTATAAAACGCCTCTTTAATGCCGTTCATCAGCACCTTGGCAACGCCCTCGTAAGTTTTGAGAATCAGATTGCCTGTAAAGCCGTCGGCGACTACAACGTCTGCGTCGCCAAAAGGAATCTGCCTGCCCTCGATGTTGCCGATAAAGTTGTACGGCGCGTCCTTCATAAGCTGATAAGCCTCCTGCACAACGGGAGTGCCCTTTGTTTCCTCGCTGCCGTTGTTGGCAAGCGCAACCGTGGGATTTTCGCAGTGCATCACATTTTGCATATAAATTGAGCCGAGCAGTCCGAACTGATAAAGGAACTCTGCTCTGCACTCGGCGTTTGCGCCGCAGTCCATAAGCAAAAACGGCTTGTTCGCACTTGGCATAATCGACGCGATTGCAGGGCGCTTTACACCCTTGATGCGTTTTGTAATAAGCGTTGCGCCGACAGTGATTGCACCGGTGTTGCCTGCGCTGACAAACGCGTCGCCCTCGCCGTCGTTGAGCAGTCTGAAGCCTACCGCCATTGACGAATCGGGCTTTGACTTGAGGACAGACGTTGCGTCGTCGCACATTTCAATCGTGTCGGTGCAGTGGTGAACGGTCATATTTTTGAGCTCAAGCCCGTTTTCCTTTGCGCAGGAATTAATCCTGTTTTCGTCACCGACAAGGATAATCTTTTCAATTTTGAATTCATCGAGCGCCATAAGGCAGCCCTTGATTATTTCGAGCGGTGCATTGTCGCCGCCCATAGCATCTACTAAAATTTTCATATTTTCAATTATGAGTTTTTAATTATGAATTATGAATTTCGAATCGCTGCGCTTTGAATATAATTTGGGTGTGGGCAACGCCCGCCCTTAATTCATAATTCATCATTTATCATTTATAATTTCTGAAAGCGCTCGTATGGCGAGTGCTTTGTAGCGTTCTTTTTTATCTCTGATTTTTGGCTCGATAGGAGGAAGGATTCCAAAATTTGCCCCCATCGGCTGAAAGTTTTTTACACTTTCATCGCTGATATATCGCGACAGCGCGCCAATCATTGTGTTTTCGCCGAGGATTACCGTTTCTCTGCCTTCGGCACGGCGCACAGCGTTTTTGCCTGCCATAATACCCGAGGCGGCTGATTCCATATAACCCTCAACGCCCGTTATCTGACCTGCGAAAAAGATGTTTTTATTCTCTTTGAGCGAAAAGTCGCCGTTTAGAACTCTGGGCGAATCAATAAACGAGTTGCGGTGCATAACGCCGTAGCGCACGAACTCGGCATTTTCAAGTCCGGGAATCATACTGAACACTCGCTTTTGCTCGCCAAACTTAAGATTTGTCTGAAATCCGACGAGGTTAAACATTGTTCCCCTGTCGTTTTCGCGGCGAAGCTGAACGCAAGCCCACGGTCTGTGCCCCGTTGACGGGTCAACAAGTCCTACCGGTTTCATAGGACCGAAACGCGGTGCGTCAAGCCCTCGCTTTGCAAGCTTTTCAATCGGCATACAGCCCTCGTACACATCAAAATCGTGCACCACAGCGCCCTCTGCCTGTATCAGCTCATTGATAAATTCTTCATATTGCGCCTTGTTGAACGGGCAATTTATGTAATCGCTCTCGCCTCCGCGGTCATATCGCGACGCGCCGAACGCCTTTGTCATATCGACGCTTTCTGCAGTAACAATAGGTGCTGCCGCGTCGTAAAACGAAAGCATACCCCGGCACATACGCTCAATCTCTGACGAAAGCGCACCGTCGGTAAGCGGACCTGTGGCGATTATGATAATCTCGTCGTCAGAGGGGGCAATTTTTTCAACAACCCGATGCTCAACAGTGATGTTCGGATGCGACAAAATCCTTTCGGTAACAGCTTGCGAAAAGATGCCGCGGTCAACAGCGAGCGCTCCGCCTGCAGGAACTGCACAGCCGCGTGCAATCGGTACTGTCAGCGAGCCGAGGCGCGCCATCTCTTCCTTGAGAAGTCCTGCAGCGCTTTCAATACGCGACGCCTTGAGCGAATTTGAGCACACAAGCTCGGCAAAGTATTCACTTTTGTGAGCAGGTGTGAACTTGACGGGTTTCATTTCAACGAGCGTGACCTTGTGCCCTGCTTCGGCAATCTGCCACGCCGCCTCGCACCCTGCAAGCCCTGCACCGATTACGGTAAACTTGTTCATAGTCAGTAAATCAAACAGCAAGCAGCACTATGCTTATCTTACTTTTTTCTCGGCACCGGCTTGGTGAAGCCGCAGCCTTCTGTGTCGGGACAGTAGAGCACATTGCCTTTTTTGCGGAAGAGTGATTTGCCGCATTTCGGGCATACCTCGTCGCTCGGTAAATCCCAGGTCATAAAGTTACAGTTCGGATAATTTGAGCAGCCGTAAAAGCTTGTGCCGCGCTTTGTTTTCTTTTCAATAACATCGCCGCCGCACTCGGGACACTTGGCGCTTGTTTTGAACACAAGCGGCTTGGTGTTTTTGCACTCGGGATAACCGGGGCACGCAAGGAATTTGCCGAATCTGCCGACTTTGACAACCATATTTCTGCCGCATTTGTCGCAGACAACGTCGGTCTCCTCTTCCTTGAGCTTGATTTTGACGCCCTGCATTTCCTTCTTTGCTTTTTCGAGCGGCTCTTCAAAATCATCGTAGTACAGGCGAATCATATCAATATAATCCTTTTCGCCCGAGTCGATTTTATCAAGGTCGTCCTCCATCTTGGAGGTGTATTTTACGTTAACGATATTCGGCAGTTTGTCCTTGAGCAGATTTGTGACAGCCTCGCCGAGCTCGGTTGGCACAAACTGTTTGCCCTCGCGCACAACATATTCCTTTGACAGAATTGTTGAGGTGATTGTCACATATGTTGACGGTCTGCCCACGCCGTTTTCCTCAAGCGCTTTTGTGAGCGACGCTTCGGTATATCGTGCGGGCGGCTGCGTGAAATGCTGATTGCCGAGAATTGACTTGAGTCGCAGAACGTCGCCCGTCGCAACCTTTGGCAGCGGTGCCTCGGCGTCAGCCTTTGACGCGTCGTCAGTCTTTTCCTCGTAAAGCGCTGTAAAGCCGTCAAATTTTACGGTATAGCCCGTTGCGTTGAAGATGTAACCGTTTGCCTCAATTTCAATTTTCATAGTTTCCTGGTGGCAGGATTCCATAAGCGAGGCGATAAAGCGCTCCCAGATGAGCTTGTAAATCTTGTACTGGTCGGAGGTGAGCGAGCCCTTTACCCTGTCGGGTGTGACAGTCGGCATTGAAGGTCTGATAGCCTCGTGACCGTCCTGCGCGTTGCCGCGTGTTTTGAAATATCTGGGCTTTGCAGGAAGATACTTTTCACCGTAGGTGTCAAGAATATACTGATTACCTGCCGAGCGTGCCTCTTCGGAAATACGCAGCGAGTCAGTTCTCATATAGGTGATAAGACCGACTGTGCCCATACCCTGCACATCAACGCCCTCGTAAAGCTCCTGTGCCGCCTTCATTGTGCGTCTTGCCTGGAAGGACAGACGGCGCGAAGCCTCCTGCTGAAGAGTGGAGGTGATAAACGGCGGAGTCGGATTCTTCTTCCTCGTACCTTTTTTGACAGATTTAACAACATACTCCGCGCCCTCAAGCTCGGAAAGTATTTTGTCGCTCTGCTCCTTGTTCTGAATATTCTTTTCGCCGAGCTTGAGCTTGTTGCCTTCAGGGTCGGACACAAGCACCGCGCCGAAGGTTTTTCTTTCGGGCGGGTTGGTGAACTTGGCGTCGATTGACCAGTACTCTTCGGGAACGAAAGCTCTGATTTCGTTTTCTCTGTCGACAACAAGGCGAAGTGCAACAGACTGCACACGGCCTGCGGAAAGTCCGCGGCGGATTTTCTGGCTGACAAACGGTGACAGCTTGTAGCCGATAAGTCTGTCAAGAATACGGCGAGCCTGCTGTGCGTTGACAAGGTCAATGTCAAGCTCGCGGGGCTGTGCCATTCCGCGCTGAACGCCCGACTTTGTGATTTCGTTAAAGGTAACGCGGTTCTTGTCTTTAAGGTCAAGACCGAGCAGATACGCAAGATGCCATGAAATAGCCTCTCCCTCGCGGTCAGGGTCGGTTGCGAGGTAAACATACTCGGCAGCCTCCGCCTTCTTTTTAAGGTCTTTTACAAAGTTTTCCTTGCCCTTGATGACAGCGTATTTCGGCTCGAAATTATTTTCAACGTCTACGCTGAGCCTCGCGGCAGGAAGGTCGCGCACGTGGCCCATAGACGCTACGACGTCATAGCCTTTGCCAAGGTAACCCTTGATATTTTTTGCCTTTGCAGGCGACTCTACGATTACTAATTTTGACATATGTTAAATCCTTTCGGTTATTTGCATTTTTTGCTACGCTCTTGCATAGCGGTCACCCTCTGCCTTGCGAACAAGTCCCTGTACTTCAAGCACAGTGAGAGCAGTAATAATCTGAATGTTTGACAGCCCTGTTTTGTCCTCGATTTCGTCGGGCGTAAGCAGGTCGCCGCCAAGCGAATCGTAAACAGTGCGGTTGACTCCGATAAGCGCCGCGGCTTTGTCCTGCCGCTCGCTATCTTCAGTGCGGCTGACGGAATCAAAATCAATCTGCTTTGATTCAGGCGCGTTTGCACCGTATTTGTTTTCGCTGATTTTATACATCGTTCTGACTTTTGAAAGGTCGAGCGTGTAGTACTCGTCGGCGTATCTGCGAAGCACGGCAAGCGGACTTGTTGCAACATACGCTCCCTCGTCAATCAGCATATTTGTGCCCTGAAACGCAGGGTCAAATATTGACGCGGGAACTGCAAAAACATCCCTGCCCTGCCTGTGAGCAAAATCGGCGGTTATGAGCGAGCCGCTCTTTTTTGCAGCCTCAACAACAATCACGCAGCGCGACAGACCGCTGATAATGCGGTTGCGGGTGGGAAAAGTTGTTTTGTCCGCTTTGGTATACGGCGGATATTCGGTGATGAGCGCGCCGCCGCTGTCGACAATATCACTGCGGAGCTGTTTATTTGATTTGAGATAGTCAGAACCGAGTCCGCAGCCGAGAACTGCGACGGTAAGACCTCCTGCCTCGAGAGCCCCTTCGTGCGAGGCACTGTCAACCCCGAGCGCACCGCCGCTTATAATAACCGCGCCGCATTCGGCAATGCCTTTTGCAAGGTACTGCGCCGCCCTTTGCGAATACTCGGCAGCCTTACGGGTGCCGACCATTCCGACTGCAAGTCTGTCCTGAAGGCACTCAATATTGCCGCAGACGTAAAGCACTGCGGGCGGACGGGAAATATCCTTAAGATTATCAGGATACCTTTCGTCGTCAAGGGTTATGATGTCCCATCCGTTTTTATTACATTCGTTTATTATTTCGTCAGCGTCGTCAAGCGAAACGCGTGTGAGCCTGTCAATTCTTGCAGGCGACAGCGCATCGCAGACAGCCCAGTCCAGCACCGAGGAATCGTAAACCTCTTTAGGTGAGGCGAAATGCTCAAGTATATTCTTTATATCAGCGTCTGCGCCGATTCCGAGTTGCAGCCAGAGCCAGTAATGTAAATCTGTCATCAGCGCATCATCTCCCACATTGTGATTGACGCCGCAACCGAGGCGTTGAGGCTCTCCGCCCTGCCGGGCATAGGAATTGTAATAAGCTTGTCAGCGACATCAAGCACTGCGTCGCTGATGCCGTTTGCCTCGTTGCCGATTACGCATATGCACGGGGCAGAAAAATCAATTCCTGTGATTTTTTCAGCCTCTCTTTTCGGCACCGTTGCAAAAACGGAAAATGAGTTTTTCATACTGTTCAGAGTTTCGGCAAGGTTGACGGTTGTCACAATATTCTGCCGAAGCACCGAGCCCATCGACGCGCGAAGCGCCTTGGGGTTATACACATCGCAGCCGCCGCCGACAAGCACCGTGTCGATTCCGAGTGCCTCTGCCGTGCGGATAATCGCGCCGACATTTGACGGGTCCTGCACATTGTCAAGCGCAAGCACCTTGGCGCCGAAGCCGCGCTCGCCCGTTTGCATTTTGCAAACTGCAAAAATTCCCTGCGGCGACGTTGTGTCCGAAAGCTTTGCAGCGATTTCGTCAGTGATGACAAACGCGCCGTCGCTGACTGCGGCAAGAGCAGCGACTTCTTCACCGTACTTTTGCTGCACTCTGTCGGTTACGAGCAGATATTTTACCTTAAAATCAGAATTAAGGACATCAAAACAAAGCCTTGCACCCTCGAGAACAAAAAGTTCCCTCTGCCCGCGGGCAGACGATGAGGTCATCAGCTTTTTGGTGTCCTTAATCAAACTGTTGGTTTTACTTGTAATTTTTTCCATCAAGTGATTTCTCCCATACACAATAGTGCTATTATTCGGACAGGCGCCCTTATTTGTTTAAATAAATCACATTTATATTATTTATTTATATAATATACATTATAAAGGAAAAAAATTCAATAGTAAATTTTAAAAAAATAAAAACTGCCGCAGGGTGTCCCCTTTCGGCAGTTTAATCCGTATCGGATTTCACGAATATCGGCTTGCCCTGCGCCATACTGCGTGTGGCGTCAACCGTTTTTTTAATCAGCACCGACAGAATCGCCGTGCCGATAGCGAATGCAAGCGTGTTAAATCTGTACGACCTGAACAGCATAAGCTGCGACAGCGGATAAAGCACCGCGCGCTGACATACGAAAACAGTCATACTTATGCTTCCAAGCCAGGTTATAACCCTGTACGGCGGCAGATTCGCCGAAATTGAATATCTGCTGAAAGTTATAGCCAGTCCTACTGACAGTATAAACACAAAAGAAAAATACCACTTTGGGTTAAGCTTTGTGAGGCTCACAAATACCGTAAACGAATAACACAAAAACTCTATTATTTTTATTACCGCTTTTCCGAAAGCAGTGAGTTGAGTTTTGTTAAGTGTAACAATAAACTCATAAACCGTAGTTCCAAGCGAAATTTCCGCTATTCCGCGGAGCGTACCTTTCAGAAACAGACCGCCGGCTACAACCGTGGAGGACGGAGCCATTGTGCCTGTCGACTGATACAGATAACCAAAAATCAAAAGAAATAAAACGGGCGAAATGGCCCTTGTAAACACCTTTCCCCAACGCATAAGCAGCGGATAAACTATCAGCATTGCAAACAGCATTGCCGAGATGTACCAATCGTTCTGATTAATTATGGCGAGTTTGATTCCGCTCATATGTACAAGGAATATTTCGGGCAGGGTGAAAACAAGCTTTTTGAGCGCCTGTGTGCTGTCAAGCGACTGAAACCAGATAAGCTCGCCGAACATAATTACAAACGTGACAATATGTGTGGGAAAAATTGCAAGGTATTTTTTTGCGATAAAACGCGGCGTTGCCTTTGCAATTTGTTCCGTTGTTCTGGGAATCGACGCCTGTTTTTCAAATGCTGTTTTTGCCATCAGTATCCCACTCAGGACGAAGAAAAATTCGACGCCGATTGCGCCTTGACGGACAACGCCGAAAGGAGTTTTTGCCGTTGCAAATTCAGTAAACGCGTGACCAAGTAATATAATCACCGCAAACACAAAACGCATCAGCTCAACACCCGTATTCTTTTGTGACAATTTGCCGCTCTGTTTTTTAACTCCCATCGCATTTCCTCACGATAAAATGTTATTTGTTCTCACACTATACAACAATAACAAGCCGAAACGGTTACAAATAATGTTAA
>CAMPBI010000019.1 GCA_946637545.1 uncultured Clostridia bacterium
CGCCGAGCTTGCGTGCATCGTAAATGCCTTCGGTGCCGATTTTGATTTTTTCTTTAGCCATTGTTTTACCTCCAATAAATTATATTACATAAAAAAACGGGGAACGGAGAATGGGGATGCCCCCATTCTCTGTTCTCGCATTTATTTTGTACCGAATATTCTGTCGCCCGCGTCGCCGAGACCGGGAACGATGTAACCGTTTTCATTGAGGTGGTCATCAAGACCTGCGCAGTAAATATCTACATCAGGATGAGCCTTCTGAAGCGCCTCAAGACCTTCAGGTGCAGCAATTATGCACATAAAGATGATTTTTCTGGGATTTCTCTTTTTAATCTGACCGATAGCGTCGATTGCCGAGCCGCCTGTTGCGAGCATAGGGTCAACGACAAAAACGTCTCTTCTTTCAATATCTTTTGGTAATTTACAATAGTATTCAACCGGTTGAAGAGTTTCTTCATCTCTGTAAAGTCCGATATGACCAATACGAGCAGCAGGAACCATCTTAATACAGCCGTCAACCATACCCAGACCTGCGCGAAGAATCGGAACAAAAGCAAGCTTGCTGCCGGCAATCTGCTTGCAGTCAGCAATACCGCAAGGTGTTTCAACCTTAATATTCTCGGTGGGAAGATCGCGAGTTGCTTCAAACATCATAAGGCTTGCAATCTCATCAACAAGGGCACGGAAATCCATAGTTCTTGTTTCCTTGTTACGAAGAATGCTGAGCTTATGCTGAATAAGCGGATGATCAAAGATTACGACTTTTCTGTCCATATTACTGTCTCCTTTGACATATTTTTTATCCTTACAATAATATCAAAAACAATTATTTATATCAATAAGAATTACAGCATTGTAAAGTATTGTTACAAGGTTTGTAACATATTATTTAAGAGGGTAGTGAATGCAAATGAAAAAACATAACGACACGGCGCTTGCCTTTTTTATTACAGGAATAATATTCTGTCTTACATATTTTTCTGCCGAGGCAAAATCCGGCGCCGAAAATGCAATAAAGCTTTGTGCGGGTGTGATTGTTCCGTCGCTTCTGCCGATATTGCTGCTGACAAATTTAATGCTGCTGTCACGCGCGTCAAGTTTCTTTGAGCGAGCGCTCGGAGGCTTTTTTCGCCGCGTATTCAGGTTGCCCGAAAGTGCTGTGACGCCCGTGTTTTTTGGACTTATCGGCGGCTATCCCACAGGGGCAGTGCTGACGCTCGGGCAGTACAGGGCAGGCGTGATTGACAGTAAAACTGCTGCAAGGATTATGCGCTTTAACCTCTGCGGAGGTGTGGCGTTTATAATAAGCTCCGTCGGCTCGTTCTACGGCAGTGCAAAAATCGGCGCGACTCTTTATATTATAAACATTTTATCGTCCCTTATTATTGCCGTAATCGGCACAGCTTTTGAAAGAGATACAAGCGGCGCAAATTCAAAAAGAACGCCCCTTCCCTTGTCATCTGCGCTGACTGACGCTGCCGAAATCAGCAGCAAAAGCGTTATTCTTATGAGCGCTTATATAATTCTCTTCGGCGCCGTTACCGGAGTTGCAAAGCTGCCGCAGTTTCTCACACCGATAATTGAAATCACTAACGGTATTTTTACTTCCGTTCCTCCCCTGCCGCTTCCATACTGCGCATTTTTTCTGTCATTCGGCGGACTGTGCATACATCTGCAGATACTCGGAATGCTGGGCGAAATGGGAGTCAAATACAGCGAATTCTTTATCTTTCGTCTGCTCGGTGCTGTAATATCTTTTGCGTTGTGTAAAATTTACACACTTGTTTTTCCGCAGAGTGCAACAGTATTTGCCGACAGCGCAGTGCAGCTGCCGTATCAGTTCACCGAAGTCAACAGCGCGCTTGGAATAATAACAATGCTCGGCTGCGCTGCAATAGTGCTCGACATTGAAAACCGAAAAATTAAGTTGTGATATTCACCGAGGGATGTTATAATATTTTCGGGTGAATAAAATGAGGAAATACACAGGGTTACTGTCGCTGATTTTTGCAATTTGCATTTTGCTTTCAGCGTGCAGTTTTACTATTGAAACAAATCTTGCGCCGACGGTGAACGCCGATGAAATTGTCAACACCGTTTCTGCTTTTGACAGCGAGGCTTACGAGGAGTTAAACGGCAATGTTCCCGAATTCAGCGACAGCGAAATAACAACAGATTCATTTGAGGAATACGGACGGCTGGACTATCTGGGCAGATGCACGGCGTGCACCGCTTGTGTGGGCAAAGACCTGATGCCGACAGAGAAGCGAGGCGCAATCGGTATGGTAAAGCCAACCGGCTGGCACACTGTAAAGTACGACGGAATTGACGGAAACTATCTGTATAACCGTTGCCACCTGATAGGCTATCAGCTTACGGCAGAAAACGCTAACACGCGCAATCTGATTACGGGCACGCGTTATATGAACACGCAGGGTATGCTGCCGTTTGAAAACGAGGTTGCAGAGTATGTGCGAGCTACAAATAATCACGTTATGTACCGCGTTACTCCTGTTTTTAAGGATGACGAGCTTGTGGCTCGCGGCGTTAAAATGGAGGCGTACAGCGTTGAGGACGACGGACGGGGCGTTAGCTTTAATGTGTTTTGCTACAATGTGCAGCCCGGGATTGAAATCGACTACAAAACGGGCGACAGCAAGCGTGCAAAGACATCAGCTTCAAACAGCACTGCAAGCGGCACATATATACTGAACACGAACACAAAGAAATTTCACAAAGCAGACTGTCAGCTTGCAGGCAGCATCAAAAAAGAGAACAAAAAGAATTACAAAGGCAGCCGCAGCGAGCTAATCAGCAAAGGCTACTCCCCCTGCGGAAACTGCAAGCCGTAAAAAATGCATCTCACAGCAGTGAGATGCATTTTGAATTACGAATCAATTTCGGACAGCTTCTTTCGAATATATTCTGCAACGTCGTTTGGCGAAGCTTTTCCGCCAAGGCGTTTCATAGCCTGCCCGATTAAAAAGCCTATTGCCTTTTCCTTGCCGGCAAGATATTCGCCGACTGCTTTGGGGTTGTTTTCAACAACCTCGGCTGCAACCCTTGCAATTTCGCCGGCATCGTTTTGCAGTTCAAGATGATTTTGCTTTATATACTCCGACGGGATAACGCCATTAAGAAACGCCTTTTCAAAAACCGCCTTTGCTGTTTCGCGCGTGATGCGCTTTTCATTCAGCAGATTAATAACCTCGGCAAGCGATTCTGCACGAAAGCTCATATCCTCGGGCAGCGTTGCCGTTGCGGACAAAAGACGCATAACCTCGCCGAGAATCCAATTTGCGCTGTCCTTTGGAGAATTTGTCAGCGCCGCCGTTTTTTCAAAAAGTCGGACAAGCGCAAGGTCGGAGCAAAGCACCTCCGCGTCATACTGCGTGACGCCGAGCTCGTTTACATACCGTGACTTTTTTTCGTCGGGCAGCTCGGGCATTGTTGACTTAATCAAGTCAATATACTCTTGCGAAATCACCAGAGGCGGAATGTCAGGCTCGGGAAAATATCTGTAATGCTCGGCGTTTTCCTTAACTCGCATTTCATAAGATGTATTTTCGCGGTCATCCCATCGGCGCGTCTGCTGAACAACAGTGCCGCCGCTTTCGATAAGCGCTGCCTGCCGCTTTGCCTCGTGCAAAACGGCGTTTTTAATCGCCTTGAACGAGTTAATATTCTTCATTTCCGTTCTTGTGCCGAGTGCTTCAGCGCCGTGTGGCTTGACTGAAACATTTACATCGGCGCGAAGCGAGCCCTCCTGCATCTTGCAGTCCGACACGCCGCAAAAGCGCAAAATATCACGCAGCTTTTCGGCAAATTCAGCCGCCTCTTCGGGCGAATTTATATCGGGCTCTGACACTATTTCAAGCAACGGAACACCGCAGCGATTGTAGTTAATGAGCGTTTTTTCGCCGTCGTGCAGAAGCTTGCCTGCGTCCTCCTCCATATGAAGCTCGTGGATTCTTACGCGCTTTTTGCCACCGTGTATACTATCGTTAATCTCGATATATCCGTTTTGACAAATCGGCAAATACAGTTGTGAAATCTGATACGCCTTTGGCAAATCGGGATAAAAATAGTTTTTTCGGTCAAACTTGGTTAAAAGGTTAATGTCGCAATTAAGCGCAAGTCCCGTGCGAACGGCGAATTCAACGACCTTTTTGTTGAGACTCGGCATCGCGCCGGGCATTCCCGTGCATATTTCGCAGCACTGCGTATTGACAGCGCCGCCAAACCTTGTACTGCAGGAGCAAAAAATCTTGGTGTCGGTCATAAGCTCGGTGTGGATTTCAAGACCGCATACAATATCATAATTCACTTGCTGTCACCTGCCCTTCTTTTGTGAAAGTCAGTGACGCTTTGAAACGCCGCGCCTGCCGAAAGAATTGTTTTTTCATCAAACGCCCTGCCTACAAGCTGCATACCCACGGGCATATTCTTGTAAAAGCCGCAGGGCAGTGCGAGCGACGGCAACCCTGCAAGATTGACGGGAGCCGTAAAAATATCGTCGCGATAAATGCGAAGGGCGTCGCTTTGATACTCTCCGATTTTGTACGCTGTACCTGCTGAAGTCGGCAAAAGTAAAAAGTCGCAGGAGGCAAGCGCAGACTTAAATGCATCGCTCACAAGAGTTCTTACCCTTTGCGCTTTGAGGTAATACTCGTCAAAATATCCTGCTGACAGCACAAAGCTGCCAAGCATAATGCGTTTTTTTACCTCTTCTCCAAAGCCCTCGCTGCGAGAATTAACATATAGCTCGTCAAGAGTTTTTACATTCGCACTTCTGTATCCGTATTTAACACCGTCATAACGCGCAAGGTTTGAGCTTGCCTCGGCGCAGGCGATAATATAATAAGCAGGAACGGCATATTTAAGAACGGGCAGAGATATTTCGTGCACCTGTGCACCAAGTTTTTCAAGCTGTGCTTTGGCGTTTTCAATGCAATTATTTATGTCGTTTGGGAGAAGGGCGGCAAGCTCTTTTACCACGCCGATTTTTTTGCCGCTGATGTCGCTTTGGAGGTTAAAATCCGATGTGACTGCAGAGGTCATATCCCGTTCGTCTTTGCCGCGAATAATATCAAAAAGCGCCGCAGCGTCCGGAACATTTTTGCCGATAACTCCAACGGTGTCGAGCGACGACGCAAAGGCAATAAGCCCGTAGCGTGAAACGGCGCCATAGGTTGGTTTCAGTCCCGTTACTCCGCAAAATGCGCACGGCTGACGGACGGAGCCGCCCGTATCAGTGCCAAGCGCAATTATTCCCTCGTCTGCCGCAACTGCCGCGGCAGAGCCTCCCGACGAGCCGCCTGCAACGCAGTCGGTGTTCCACGGATTTTTAGTTATGCCAAAAGCAGAATTTTCAGTGGTTGAGCCCATAGCGAACTCGTCCATATTAGTTCTTCCAAGCGGTATCACACCTGCGCTTTTCAGCCGTTTTATAACAGTGGCGTCGTAGGGCGGTGCAAAGCCCTCGAGCATTTTAGACGCGCAGGTTGAGGGCTTGCCCTTTTCGCATATATTATCCTTTACAGCAATGGGAACACCTGCAAGCGGCGACAGTTTTTCGCCTGATGCAAGGCGCTTTTCAACATCTTCAGCCGCTTTGAGCGCGTCATCAACATCAAATGAAGCATAGCAGTTATAGCGTTCATCTTTTTCTTTTTTTGCGGTTGCAACTGCCATCACTGCGTCAGTCGGCGTGATTGTTCTCTGCTGTATTTTTTCGGCAATTTCGAGTGCAGTGAGCTTTGTAATGTCCATACTACACCTCCGAAAATGCGCGTGGCACGGCAAAATAACCGTCCTGCGTTTCAGGCGCAGAGGCAGTGACTTCATCAGCAGTCAGCGAAAGACCCGCGGCATCTTCGCGAAGAGCGTTTGCGCTCTCAAAAGGATGGCTTGAGGGCACAACACCGCTTGTGTCGAGTTCGCACAGAATATCGGCATAATCGAGGATTTCCGCAAGCTGCGTTTTGACTTTTTCTTTTTCAGCTTCGGTGAGTCTGATTTTTGCAAGAGCTTCCAGCTCGGTGATTAATTCGTTTGTAATTTCCATATGTTCATTATATAGAATAATACCCCCGAGGTCAACCTCGGGGGCTTGAGTTATTCGTCGTAATTCTCTTTTTCGGTTTTGTCGTACAAGCCCGTTTTGGGATTGTATTTGTGAACGAGTGAATAGGAATCGTTTGAGTAGTCGTAAAAGGCGTCCTCTTCCTCATCGTAGTAGAAATTTTCGAGCATATCGTTGAAATCGAGAATTACCTTTTTGTCCTTGTCAGACAGATTATTGTAATAATCCTTTATTCCGTTATACGCCGTTATCCGAGCGCGGTTGTATGCTCTGAAATCATATGCGCTGCGGGCAACCTTGATGGTTTTGTCATTGTCTGTAAAATTAACATCTTCGCTGTTGTCAACATATGCCGCAAGCTGACATTTTGCCGCGTTCGAAAGCACCTTGTCGTCGCCTTTTGCGAGGTCGAGCAGGTACGGTACGGCGCTGTCCGACGACCTGCGGATATTGAGCAAATCAAGGCTTTCAATCTTGCCGCTTTGATACGCTTTGATGTTGTATTCGGCACAACGCGCGTCGACATTCGCGAACGAAAGCGCAATGAAAAGTGCGCTGCAAATGAGTATAATCGGCTGCATATAACTGATTTTCGGTGCAAAGATGTGCAGGATGAAAAACGCAATCATAATAAGAATCATCACCATCAATGCCGACACAAGAACTCTGTTTGCCGACAGTCCGTAAATGCTGATGTTCAGGCGCATTTTCTGCATTGAAATTACAATAAGCAGCACCGAAAACAGCGAAATAAAGCAGGACAGAATTTTTACCGCAACTGACGGTTTGCCGTTTTCGCGTTTTGTAAATGCGTTTACGAGTGTGATAATCACAATATTGATAGCGCAAACTGCGAACATTTCGTAAAATCCGCGGCGTGCAAACGCACTTGCAGTGTACTCATAATCGCTTGGGAGAATTCCCTCAAACGCCGAGAAAAAGTATGCAAGCTGCGAGAAAAGATAGACTGCATAAGTAATTGAAATCACGCTTAAAAATGACACGCTGATGGGCGAAACAACAAATCTGAACTTGTTACCGCTAACGACAGTCTTGTTCTCTTTTTTGCATCGTTTGCTGTAAAAATAGCTGAATAAAAACGGTGTGGCAAACGCCGCAATCAGAAATTCAACGATATATATTCCGAGGTTTTTGACAATTTTTCCGATAAGCGCTTCAAACGCTGCGTCACTCTGAACGAGCAGCGGAATTACAACGCCCAGCACCGGCAGTGAAATTGCAACGCCGATTAGTGAATACAAAAAGCGCTTGCTTTTTTTGGTAGTCGCACGAGCCGAGCCGATTACATTTTCAAGTCCGGAAAACGACTGAATAAATACGGAATATGCGAGGTCAAACAGCATTTTGAAATTGCCCTGCTTACGCGTGAACGCTGCGCTGATTCCAAGTGTGTATATTCCGTACAGTCCGAACACGAGGAAGAACATAATCGTGTTGACAAGCAGATTTTCATAGAGTGAAAACGTTACTGCGCCGGCGAGCGATAGCGCTCCGCAGCAAAGTGAAAACACCGACTTTTTGTCCGTTTTCTTCCAGAGATATACGCTTGTTACTGCAAACAGCACAAAGTAAGCGATTGTAAAGCCGAGCTTGATGCCCTTGAAAAACGCAAAATCGACCATCAGAAACGCCGAAAGAAGCGTGAGGAAAAAGAACACGTTGTCTTTTTTGTCAAATGGCTTGTGAAGCTTTTTCACCGGCATATACGGCTGATAATAATATTGCTGCTGCGGCTGATACTGCTGTTGTGGCTGCTGCGTGTACTGCGGTTGTGCAGGCGGTGCGCTTTGCGCCACGCTCTGCTGCGGTGTGAAATAAACACTATTTTGATTATTTTTATTATTCATAATAATTCTCCTTTCAGAGCAATTTATTCGTTTGTGGTCTCCCGATATTCGAGAATGTCGGCGGGCTGGCAGTCGAGCTCCTTGCAGATTGCGTCAAGCGTTGAAAAACGGATTGCGCGCGCCTTGCCCGTTTTGAGTATGGACAAATTCGCCTGCGTTATTCCGACCTTATTTGCAAGCTCGAGAGAACTCATTTTGCGTTTTGCAAGCATTACGTCTAAATTAATTACAATCATATATAAATCTCCGAATTACACAACCAAATCGTTGTCCTCTTTTATCTCAATTGCTTTGTTCATTATATCGCGCACTACGCGCACGACAAGCGCCATAAACGCCTCGCCTAAGGATAAAAGAATAACTGTTTCTATAGAATTGTAGCAAAGGGCAATTACAATATAACCCACAAGTCCGACTAACGCGGCGTAAAGGCAGCAAAGCGTTATTGTGTTGAGAATAACGACGTTACGCCTGTCAAAAACTATGTCGTGCTTTATGTTTGAAAGCAGCTTGTCAAGACAAGCAAGAACGGCATATCCTGCGGGAACTACGGCATAAAACGGGAATATAAGATACTTTCCGTGCTCGGCAATCATCACAAAATAGAATGTATCGCCGTCCTCCTGCTGCATAAGAACGGGAAAAAGTATAACTGATACTGCAAGCAGGACATAACTGATTCTGACAACTATCTGAGTCAGTCCTGCGCTTTTAATACTGTATTTCATAAAGTACCTCCACAGGTAAATTTCACCATTGTTATACCACTAAAATTATTGTTTGTCAATAATTTTTTACCATTTTTCAGAAATTTTTAATAAAAAAGGCAGCCTGAAAGAATCAGGCTGCTTACTGCTTACTGCTTACTGCTTACTACTTAATATTTAACTCTTGTTATCACTGCCCAGCGATAAGGCTGGAGTGTGATTATCTCCGCACCGTCAGTGTCGCCAAGGAGAGTATAGGAGTTGCACCACTCTGCGCCGATATGAATATCAACGGGGTCATCGTCAAGATTCATTGCAACGAGCACCTCGCTGTCGCTGTCTGCGCGCTTGTAGGCAATAGTTTTGTGCGAGCAGAACACAGGCACAAATTCACCCTCCCTGAAAACCTTACAGCCACGGCGGATTTCGCCAAGGCGCTTGTACCAGCGCAAAAGCTCGGTATTCATATTATCCCACTGCATACAGCCGCGGTTGAACGGGTCCTTGTAGCCCTGCATACCGATTTCGTCGCCGTAATAAAGTGACGGCACACCGGGAAGAGTGTACTGCAAAAGTGACGCGAGCTTCATCATTGACACGCCGTTCAGGTAATCATAGTGCGACAGCTTGTTATGCTCGTGCTGCCACTCCCTTCCGTGTCCTTCGCAGTCCTCGCCTGCAAGACGGTTAATCGCACGCTCGGTGTCGTGAGTGCCTATGTGATTCATCAGCACATTTGTAACCTGCGGCGGATATTTTTCAATAATACTGAGAATGCTGTCAAAAAACGCGTCGGCGTTCTGAAAACGCACAAAGTTGAGCACCGCGTCGGCAAAAGGATAATTCATAACAGAATCGAGCTGCTCGCCGAGAAGGTATCTTCTGCGCTCGCCGTAGGCAAATTTTGTGGTCGCGTCCTCCCACACCTCGCCGATAATTACGGCGTTTTCGTTTTCCTCCTTGACTGCTGCTCGCAAATCGTCGAGGAAAATGTCAGGCAGTTCGTCAGCAACATCAAGCCGCCAGCCGCTGATTCCGCAGCGCAGCCATTTGCGAAGAATACCGTCCTTGCCGCATATGTAATTGCGGTAGCCTTCGTCCTCTTCATTTACCTCGGGCAGAAGCTTGATGCCCCACCACGAGTGATAGTCGTTTGGATAGTCGATGAATTTATACCACGAGAAGTACGGGCTTTCCTTGCTGTTGAACGCTCCGACGCTGTCGTAGTTATTATATATGTTAAAATACTTACTGTCGCAGCCTGTGTGGCTGAATACGCCGTCGAGGATTATACTGATTCCGTACTCGTCCTTTGCCTTTTGGCAGAGTGATTTGAGGTCGTCCTCCGTACCGAGAAGCGGATCAATTTTTTCATAATCCGCGGTGTCGTAGCGGTGATTGGAGTTTGCCTCAAAAATCGGGTTGAGGTAAATACAGCTTACGCACAAATCGGCAAGGTACGGCAGTTTTTCCTCAATTCCCTTGAGGTCGCCGCAAAAATAATCGTTGTTCCACACGCCGTTCATCTGCTCTTCTTTCCAGAACGGCTCGTCGCCCCATTTGCGAATCACGCGCGACTTTCGGTAGCCTTGCTTTTCTGTGCCGCTGTTGTAAAATCTGTCGGGGAAAATCTGATAAATCAGACCGCCGCGAAGCCACTTTGGCGTGGTGAAATTCTTGTCGTAAACCGTTTGCTGAAAGTCAGCGCCCTCGGGCGCGATTTCGCCAACGCCGCCTGCGGTGTTGTACACAAAATTTCTGCCCCACGGTGTGTCGAGTTCAAAATGATACCAGTAGAGTCCCGGCGTGGTCGCAGAAAAATGAATATCCCAGTACTCAAATTCGTCGCCGCACATACCTGCCCAGTACATTGAATAGTAAACATTACTCTCGTTTTCCTTATGCACGCATAGCTGTGCGCCCGAGCAGGACATACTGCGGGGTACGACAATACAGAGCCTTACCTCCTCGTCGGTGGCAATGGCTCTGATTTTATCTTTATATTCAGTTTTGCGTGAATTAAAGATTGTCATATTTTATTTGGTTTTCTTTGTTCTCTTTTTTGCAGGTTTCTTTTCCGGAGTGGGTTTCTTTGAGGTTTTCGGTGCAGGAGCTGCCTTTTTCTGAACAGGAGCGGTGTGCCAGATACGGTTAGCATAATCCATAATCGAACGGTCTGCGCTGAACACGCCCGCACCGCTGATGTTCATAAGCGACATCTGTGCGTATTTAGCCTTGTCGGAATAAAGCTTCTGAATCTGCTGATGTGCCTTCTGATAGTCGGCAAAGTCAGCGAGCGCCATATACGGGTCAACGTTCATAAGAGAGGAGGTTACCTCGTCAAAACGCTTGCCGTTAACGCCTGCACTGATAAAGTCGATTGCGTTTTTGAGCACCTCGTTGTTGTTGATGTAATTCATCGGATAGTAGCCCGAGCGCTTGAGGTCCTCAACCTCGGGAGTTTTCATACCGAAGATTACGATGTTGTCAGCACCGACTGCGTCGTAAATCTCTACATTAGCGCCGTCAAGCGTGCCGAGAGTGATTGCTCCGTTGAGCATAAGCTTCATATTGCCTGTGCCCGATGCCTCTGTGCCTGCGAGCGAAATCTGCTCGGACACGTCAGCCGCAGGCATAAGAACCTCTGCAACAGACACATTATAGTCCTCAACAAATACAACCTTGATTTTGCCGTTTACATCGGGGTCGTTGTTGATAACCTTTGAAAGCGCATCGATAAGCTCGATGAGCTTCTTTGCCATAAAGTAGCCCGGTGCAGCCTTTGATGCAAAGATATATGTCTTTGGATAATACTCTGCGTTCGGGTTTGCCTTGAGCATCTGATACTCTGCAATAATATTGAGAATATTAAGCTGCTGGCGCTTATACTCGTGAAGGCGCTTAACCTGAACATCAAAAATTGAGTTCGGGTCAATTTCTACGCCCTGCTTGCGCTTGATATATTTTGCAAAGCGAACCTTGTTTTCGTACTTGATTTCGGCAAGCTTGTCAAGAACCTTTTTGTCGTCCCTGAAGTCGCGGAGCCTGATAAGCTCGTCTGCCTTTGTGATGAACTTATCGCCGATAAGCGAGGTGATATAATCGGTAAGAGCAGGGTTAGCCTGGCAGAGCCAGCGTCTGAATGCAATACCGTTTGTAACGTTTGTGAACTTGTCGGGAGTAAGTGAATAGAAATCGCTGAATACAGTGTCCTTGAGAATCTCGCTGTGAAGTGCAGATACGCCGTTTACACTGTGAGAGCCTGCAACGCAAAGGTTTGCCATACGAACTGCGCCGCCCGAAATGATAGCCATTCTTTCAACGCGGTCTGCGTCCTGTGTAGCCGACCAGACATAAGCGCGGAAACGGTTGTCAATTTCCTTTGTAATCTGGTAGATACGCGGAAGGAGTCTTGAATAGAGCTCCTCTGTCCAGCACTCGAGCGCCTCTTTCATAACAGTGTGATTGGTGTAAGCAACGGTTCTTGTTACGATTGACCAAGCCTCGTCCCAGCCGTAACCGCACTCGTCGAGCATAATGCGCATAAGCTCGGGGATTGCCATTGTCGGATGCGTATCGTTAATATGAATTGCAACCTTTTCCGGAAGGTTGTCAAGTGTGCCGTACTTTGTGAGGTGGCGCTGAATAATATCCTGAATCGACGCAGAAACGAGGAAGTACTGCTGACGAAGGCGCAGCGCCTTACCCTCGGGTGAATTATCGGCAGGATAAAGAATCTTTGAGATTGCCTCTGCCATAGCCGACTGCTCCATAGCCTTTACATATGAGCCCTGGTTGAAGAGCGCCATATCGAGTTCGGGCTTTTTGGACGCCCACAGACGAAGTCTTGAAACGCCCTCGCCTGCGCCTGAAACGTACATATCGTAAGGAATGGCGGTTACAACGTTTGCGTCAACATGGTCAACGTGGTGATAGTCGCCGTCCCACGAGTCAACAATCTTACCCTCGAACTTAACCTCGCAGGCACGCTCCTCACGCGGAACAAGCCATACGTCACCGCCCGGAAGCCAGAAATCGGGAAGCTCTGTCTGCCAGCCGTCAACAAGCTTTTGCTTGAAGATACCTGCCTCATAGCGGATTGAATAACCCATTGAGCGAAAACCGTCTGTTGCAAGTCCGTCAAGATAGCACGCGGCAAGTCTGCCGAGACCGCCGTTGCCGAGACCTGCGTCCGGCTCGAGCTCGTAAATGTTTTCAAGTTTAACGCCGAGAGAATCAAGCGCTTCGTCAAAAACCTTTGTCATACCGAGATTGTAAAGGTTATTTTTGAGCGAGCGACCCATAAGGAATTCCATACAAAGATAGTAGATTTGCTTTGAATCGCTTTCGGAAGCTTCCTCGCGGAATTTTGAATTCTGTTCAATCAGTTTATCTCTGACAATCATCGAGACTGCCTTGTAAAACTGCTCATCCGTTGCCACTTCAGGCGTTACGCCGAAAAAGTGCGAAAGCCTGTCTGTAATAAGTTTTTTTGCTTGTGTCGCGGAAAGTGTAGTTTTCATACAAATCCTCCAAAATTTATTTGCTAAATTTAAATAATATTCATTTGTTTTGGCTATTATACACTAATATCGCCCCTATTGCAAGCACAATATGGAATTGGGCGGTATTATATTAGTTTTTGCGTTTTTTCAGGAACTTATCCGCAAGCAGATGATACAGCTCCATAATCGGTTTAAAGTTGAGTGCAAGCATTGCAATAACAAGCGCCGCCTCGATTGCATACATCAGCATTCCCGACTCCATAGCCAGCATAACAACTGCCTGGAGCGCGAGAATTACCAGCTCCGCAAAAATTACAAGCGGATTGAATTTGATTTTGATAAATCGTTTTGTGTCAAACGCCCTTGCAACAAACACAACGATGAACGCCGCAAAGGTTGCGACTGCAGCGCCGTTTGCCCCCATTTTCGGGATGAGCAGCAGGTTGAGCAAAATATTTGTTATTGCGCCTGCGAAGGCAGTCACCATTGACATAATATTCTTTTTCTCCGCCATATAGACCGAGGCGAGAAAGTTTACATGGCAGGACATCGCTGTTGCCATAATAAGCACGGGGACGAATTTCCACGATTCGTAGTAGCTCGGCGCAACAAGGATTTTTGTCAGCAGCTGGCACGCTATAACGAGCGCCGACGCGACTGCAAACGTACCGCCCGAATAAACGCGAAATACCTTTGTGAAAAAGTCGGCGGTGTCGTCGTTGTCGTACTCGTCAACCGCCGAAAGCTGCCAAGCGTCAATAAATATAGTAGAGAATATAATAACAAAATTAGGAATTTTAGATGCGGCGGTATAGAGTCCGTTCGCCTGCGAGCCGATAAAGCCCGTTACCATATATCTGTCCGACACATTGATAATCCACCACAGAATAATTGTGGGCATCATCGGTACGGAATATTTGAGCATATCAAACGCTGTGCCGCGCCTTATGCCCTTGAATTTTACGAAGCGCCACAGCTTGCAGGTTGCAAAAAGGAAAAGCACCGAGCAAGCGTCTGACGCAATAACTGCGAGAATGTAGCCCTCAACGCCCCAGTGAAAAACACCGAGGAAAAGAAGATTGAACGCAAGTGTTGTGACAGTTGCGATTATGCCGTCGATGGCGTATGTTTTGACATAGCCCGAGCCGCGCACAAACTGCTGACAAAGCTGGCGGATACCCGAAACGAGAACGAACACATATAACAGAACGATATAATCGCCTATGCGAAAGTCCTTAATCTGAATCCGGCTGAACGGATACCAAAGCAAAAGGAACACCGCCATACCTGCAAACGTGGTGCGCAGTCCGACTGTGAAAACCTCACCCTTGTCGCTGCTTTTATCAAGCGAAAAACGCAGCGCCGCACTGTTTATCTGAAGAAAAACAATCGGAATAAGAACGTTTGCAGTCTGCTGAATAAGGTCCGCGTCGCCGTACTGCGCAGTTGTGAGCATACGGGTGACAAACGGCATCAGCAAAAATGCAAGCGCCTTTGATGAGAAAGTGCCTATCGCAAATATTAAAGTGTTGGTCGCCAGTTTTTTGTATTTGTCCATTTTATCTCCGAATCAGAAGCGAATAATTAATACTTCCACGCCCCGTCGCTGAATCTCATATAGTTAGTTGAGCCGGTGTACACACAGCCCGCGCGGTAAACTTTTTTGCCGCCCGAAGCCACTTTGCCGATAACAAAATCGTAGTCGTAACTGTGGAATATCTTGAGCTGATGGTCGGCAGAAGCGCCGTCAACTGTCATCAGATAACGGCTGCTGCCGCTGTTCATATTAACCTCGGTAAGATGAAATTTGCCGTTTTCAAATTCAGGGTAGTACAGTCGGTTGTTGTTGACAGCAATATAGTTTGAGCCGTCGCTGTCCTTTGCAAGTGTAACAGTTTTGTCGCTGCCGAACTTGCGGCGGATAACCTCGCACTTATTATTACTTAATACATTATAGTAATACATAAAGCCGTTTTCCATAACGAGTTTGCTGTCGCCGCCGTCGCTTTCAAAAAACGGTGCGGGGGCGCCCTCTCCGTCAAGCTCAACCGAAAGATAATTTACCTTTTGCGTGCTGTCTTTTTCGGCAAAGAATATGCGCTTCGTTGAAATTCCCACAAGGCGAATTTCGTTTGCGCCGGCAGAATAAACCACCTCGCTGTCGTGTTTCTTCACACCCATTGTGCGAATTTCATTTGACACGGTGGTAAAGTAAACCGTGTTGTCGTAAACATAGGCAAAGGTAGCGTTTTGTGCAATGCTTTCAGGCTTTGACTTGCCCTTTTGCAGCTTGTAAAGCACATTTTCGTCCTCGTCTACAAAGTACAGATAGTCGCCGCGAAGATTTAGCGACGACAGCTTGTGGCTCGTGCTGTAAACACGGGAAAAACTTTCGCTTTCGGCGTTCAGACGATAAATGCCGTCCTTTGTAATATGATAAATATTCACGTTATCCGTTCCAACCTTGCCGCCGTTGAGCAAATTGCCCATTGAATTACCCGCCTTGTCGGAATTCATTTTGAATTCTGCTGACTCAAGGTAATCAAGAAACTTTTCAGTCGGCGCCTCGGTAGTTGTCGGCTTTGTTGTAGTGGTTTGGGTCGGCTCTGTGGTAGTGGTGTTGCCCAGAATTCTTTCGTCAAAAAAAGTGTACGCCGATTTGGGAACAATTGATTTGAAATCAAAGTCGGGTGCAAGAACCTTGACGGTTGTGACAAACACCGCGAGCGCCACAACAACAAGCGCTACAAAAATGAGAAAGCCTTTAAGCGCCTTGCGGCTTGATTTTTTCTTTTTGCGTTTGGTGCGCTTTTCATCCGCACCGTCATTTTCAAAATAATCGTGTTTCATATTTTTCTTGTAAATTCTTGATTTGCAATTCTATCTAACTTGTCCCTCTCCATAAATCAGATACTTTGTAGAGGTAAGTCCTTCGATTCCCATCGGTCCGCGTGCGTGGAGCTTCTGCGTGCTTATACCGATTTCCGCACCGAGACCGAACTCGCCGCCGTCAGTAAATCTTGTTGACGCATTGACATATACAGACGACGAATCGATGCACTGCATAAACTTTGCAGCATTTTCGTCGCTCTTTGTAATGATTGCCTCACTGTGACCTGTTGAATGCTCGTTGATGTGGTCGATTGCCTCATCAAGCGAATCAACTGTTTTTACGCTGATAATATAATCGAGATACTCGGTGTAAAAATCCTCCTCGTCGGCAATTGTCAGACCTTCGCACGCTGCTCGCGCTCTGTCATCTCCGCGGATTTCAACATTCTTTTCGTCAAGGCGTTCCTTAATTTTCGGAAGCGCTCTGTCAATAATTCCCGAATGGATAACAAGGCTTTCGCACGCGTTACAAACGCTGATGCGCTGCGTTTTGGCGTTGAATATAATCTCGGCAGCCATATCAATATCGGCGCTTTCGTCAACATAGATGTGGCAGTTGCCCGAGCCTGTTTCGATAACGGGAACGGTTGAGTTTTCAACCACAGCCTTGATGAGCCCTTTGCCGCCGCGCGGAATCAGACAGTCAAGGTAATCGTTCATCACCATCATAAGCTTTGCCGAATTGCGCGAGGTGTCCTCAACAAGTTGCACCGTTTCCCGCGGAAAGCCAACGCTTTGGAGTGCGTCCTGCATAATTCTGACAATCTCTTTGTTTGAGTTTATCGCCTCTTTGCCGCCGCGAAGAATAACGGCGTTGCCGCTCTTAAGGCAGAGTGCAGCCGCATCGGCAGTAACATTCGGGCGCGCCTCGTAAATAATTCCGATAACGCCGATTGGAACGGTGATTTTTTTGATTTTTAGTCCGTTTTCCTTTTGATATTCGTAAATAACCTTGCCGCAAGCGTCGGGCAGCGCGGCAACCTCGCGGACGCCGTTTGCAATACCGTCGATGCGGTCAGAGTCAAGCATCAGCCTGTCGAGCAAGCCGGAATTCAAGCCTTCGAGCCTGCCTGTTTCAAGGTCAATTTCATTTGCAAAAATAATCTGGTTTTTATTTTCAGAAAGCGCGTCAGCAATTGCAAGAAGCGCTCTGTTCTTATCCTCTGTGCTAACCTGGGCAAGAAAGGTCTGAATACCCCTTGCCTTTTTGCCTAAATCCGTAACGTTCATTTTTTACTCCTTTGGCAGAAAGCGTGTGCCAACGCTCTTGCCCTCTAGTATTTTATAAAGCTTTGTCGGTTTGCTGCCGTTTGCAACAACTACAGGCACGCCTGCGTCTGTCGCAATTTTTGCAGCCTTGATTTTTGTGGCAAAGCCACCTGTGCCGCGTGAGCCTGCGCCGCCTGCGAGCGACTCAATTTCAGGCGTGATTTCTTCAACGCACTCAATGAGCTTTGCATCGTCGTGTTCGCTTGGATTTTTGTCATAAAGTCCATCGGTGTCGGTAAACATAACGAGCAAATCAGCGTTAATCATTGCCGAAACCGTAGCTGAAAGGCAGTCGTTGTCGCCGTTGATAAGCTCGTCAACAGAAATACAGTCATTTTCGTTGACAATCGGCACAGCTCCATAAACAAGAAGCTGATTGAAGGTGTCAAGGAAATGCTTTCTGTCCTGTTCCCTTTCAAGCAAATCGGTTGTAAAAAGAAGCTGTGAAACGACCACATCATATTCGCCGAAAAGCTTGTCGTACATAAACATAAGCTCGCCCTGCCCGATAGCCGCAAGCGCCTGGATTTCAGGAATTTCAGTGGGCTTTTTGGGCATATTGAGCCTGCCCATACCGATTGAAATTGCGCCCGACGATACAAGGACAATTTCGTGCCCCATATTGTGCAAATCCGCAAGAACTGACACCAGCTTTGCCATACGCGCAATATTAGTTTTGCCTGTTTTGTGAGTTAAAGTCGAGGTACCAACCTTTACGACAATCCTCATATGCTCATTTTTTGACATATGTACACTACTCCATATTAAATAATCTTTAATATTATATCATATAACACACTCCGTGGCAAGAGAGATTTTAGAACATAGCAAAATAAAAAAGACCGTTTAATACGATTAAAACAGTCTTTAGTTACTATATATTCCGATAAAGTACAGCGCGCCAAAATCGCTTGCAAGCGAAAGGCTTTGCCTGTTCAGAGCTGTATAGTAAAATTCTCGAAACTCTACTGATGAATAAAACTTTGTCTGCTCGTCGGTCAAAGTAAAGTCAGATTTTGGAATCAGTATAGCCATCGAGCCGTTTGTAACAGTGCCCTTCGGCTTTTTTGCGAGGCGCATCAGATCGCTCGTGCGTGGGATAATATACAAGTTTTCGCCGTCGGCATATCTTACAACATCGTAATGGCTTACATCTTTTAGCCTTACATATTGCGCATTGCCTCTTTCCATCACGGTGCCGTCTTCTGAAACATCGCGAAGCTTAATAACTCTCAAGTCGCCGCTGCCAAAAATATCACGCTGCTTAATCTGATTGTCGCAGAAAATATCGAACACATCAAATGTCAGCCTGCTGTACATCATATCAAACGCATCATTTCGCCACAGCACCCAGTACGGCAGCGCACCGTCAGTTATGTAATCCTGCTTTTGTACAGCTTTGTTGTCGCTCGATATAATTTCGGTAATGTCGGGCTGAGCGTTGTTGTCAACAAGCACTGACGCATATTGATGCGAAAGTCCGATAATGCCGTTTTTGCCGTGGTCGATAATCTTTTTTACTGCCTTTTGCGATAACTTTTCACGCACCGCTTTGTACGCCGGCTCGCTGAAAAAGCGCTTTTCACACATCACAAGCGTGTAATCGCTGCGGTGGTTCTTGTCAAAGTCGTCAGTCAGCACAATATCGTATTTGTCCGCCAAATCACCGAAGCGGAATTTGTAATTATTATACAGCGAGTGACGTCGGAGAAGATTCAGAATATGCTTTACGGGCGTGCTCACGCCGACAAAATCGAAGTGCTTTTCTCTGCCCTCGTAGCGTTCAATCAAAAGAAAGATTGCGCTGATTGAGGCGTACCCGTCAACAAGAAAATGTATTTCGCTGCCGAAATCAGGCAGTTCACTTACGAGCAGCGACATTGAGTCAAGCTCTGTATAAAACTCTCCCCTGCCGCATAGCTTGTTGATGACCTTTTCGCAAATTGCAGTCAGTTGATAAAGCGAAAGGCAAAGCGGATTTTCTTCAACAAAGCACGACAGTGACATAAAGTCGCAAAGGGCATTTTCGCTGATTATATCCGAATATGCTTTCTGCTCTTTTGCGTATGATGACGTCTTCCTTTTGCGGTATTTTTCACGCACGGTGGCTTTTTGAACGACCTGCGGAGAATACGACTGTGAGCGGCTGCAGTAATCAGTAAGCATAAGCTCGGCAGATACAAAATCGCCCGAAGGCATAAAGTCAAGCAAACTCTGAATCACCATTATAAGTATGTCCGCATCGTCGGTTTCAACCGACAGCGACTTATCCCGACTCTGAACACTACCGTCTGAAAAATTAACAGTAAGACGAATACTCATTGCTGCTCTGTCAGTCAGTTTAAGCGTGGCAGAAAGCATTGAGCCAAGATACGCCGCGGCGTAATTCGGACTGTATAATTCGTCAAAAGCGATATTGAATTTCAATTTGTCAAAATCCTCGTCGCCGTCACATTCTGTAATTTCAAAATCAACTCCGAGCGAAGAAACGGCAGCTTTGATGTCGTCAATACTATTCTCGCTTTCAACAACGCACTCGTCAAACGACAGAGCCGTCGTTTCTCCAAACTGCGAGCAAAGCTCAAGAAATTCAGCCGATTTTGACTTTAATATATCGACATCAATCTCCTCAACAGCCAAATCAGCGCACTTGAGCAGAGCCACCGACAGCGGCTCTGTCTCATTAATATTGAATTTTTTGCATTTGTCCGAAATACCCAGCACAACGCCGTTTTTGCCGCTGACATTGCAGCCGACAGCATACGCTACCCTGCGTTTGTCGACGGTTCCCCGCCCGCCGTTTGCCAACCACTCAAACGCCGC
>CAMPBI010000020.1 GCA_946637545.1 uncultured Clostridia bacterium
GTAACGAGCGCCTCGTTTCTCATACCGTGCTTCCACTCCATCCAGTCGAGAGCCTCGGCTGTAAGAATCGGGTTTGCAACCTGAATGATTTTGTTCGGCAAACCGCAGACAGTCAGACCCACGATTACAAAAACAAGGTTTGCAATTTTGTTCTGCTCAAATGTCTGACCGAACGGGTGATAGCCGACTATGTACAGACCCATATAAGCCACAAAGCCGAACACGCCTGCAATAACTGCAGTCATTCTTGCGCCGAGCTTTTTAACCATCTTTGCTGCAATCGGAACCATAACGTAGTTCGGAATACCTGTAAACAGACCGCATATTGTCTGATTCATCAGCGAACCGGTGTTGTTCAGCCAGAAATACTGTTCTGAAGAACCGCCGACAGCCTTGAAGTTGTTGAAGAACTCTGCAAGGATAGTAACGAGCAGCGGCTTGTTTGAAAAGATGTTTTTAATAGATTCAAGCACCGAGGTTTCGTTCATTTCCTCACGGCTCATAAGCGGAACTCTTTCGCGCATATTGAAGAAGCCAAAGACTGCAAAAACCGCAGCGAGTATCAGCATAAAGTAAGCGAATCCGCTGTAAATGCCAATCATTGTAAACTTCGGGCTGAGCTTCGGAAGGAGAGTTACAAGCACGGGAACAAGCGAAGGAAGCCAGGTTCCGAAAAGCTCAAAGAACTTTGTGATTGTAATAAGATTGTTACGCTCGTTAGTGTTGGGCGTGATGTTGTAAATCATCAGTCCCCACGCGCCGAAGTAGCTCATACCGAGTCCGTAAATAATGATTGCGATTGTTGCCCACGCAATCTTTGCCCCCGAGCCGATATGACCGCCGGGAACGGTGAACATCATATATCCGCCGATAAGCCAGAGCGGCAGCGGAACAATAAAGAACGGTCTTACACGACCCCATCTTGTTCGCGTTCTGTCGATGATAAGACCCGAAATCGTGTCGTCGACAGCGTCGTAAATAGATGCAAAAAGGTTTATGTTTGCATATGCCGTTGTGTCCAGCTTAAGAAACTGAATCATAAAGAACTCTTTGAAGGCACTTACAAACTGACCAAGGTTTTTCTGTCCGAAATTGACGAGTACATAAGCTGCTATCTCTTTTGGTGTGAGATAATTCTTTTTGGTATACGCAAGCTTATCGAGAGCGTCCATTTCTTCGGTAGTAATTTCGTCATTAACTACTGCTTCCGCCAAAACTATTCCCTCATTTCTGAATCGGATATAAAATAATCCGAATAATAACACTAATATATTATCATAAGAGAGGGATTAAATCAACACTTTTTTGCACCAAAGCAAATAATTAAATTATGTTGCATAAATTGTTGACATTCTCCTCAAAAGAGGCTAAAATAATATGCGAATAACTGTAAAAGGGGTGTCGTTATGGCAAGTACCTGTCCCAATTGCGGCAGACGCCTGCGTTGGTATGATGTAAAAGCAGAGTGCAAGGAGTGCGGAGTTTCAATTCCCAACTTTAACTGGGAGGCACGACTTGAGGAGGACGCCGAAAGGGCGGAGCAGAAATCACTCTCATTCCACAGAACTATGAATATGTTTGCGTATTCAATCTGGGGCACAAAGCTGCGTATAGTACGAATCATTATGTCGTTTTTACCTGCAATCGGCTTTATTCTCCCGTGGTACAAAATCACGAGTGACGCCGAAAGCATCGGTATTGATATGCTCGGCATTTTCACCGACGGCAAGTCGCTCATTGATGTGTTCGGCTCGTTTTTCGGCAATATGAGCCTTTATTTCACCAATATGGGATACGAGGGCGGCAGCGGCGTTTTGTCGTATACAATGCTTTCAGTGCTGTTTATGCTTTTGTGCGCGCTGTTCATCGTAATCGCATTTTTTATGATTCTGTTCACAAACAAGCACCCCAAGTCAAAGCTTATGGTAATCTTTGACGTGCTTTCAATTGCGTGCGCAGTCGTTTCGGGAATTATGTTCTCTCTCGGCGTAAAGGGCGCAGCGGCAGAAACTGCAGTCAATTTCGGCGACATTCCGCTTTATAACATCAGCGGCGGCGTAATGTGGGGCTACTTTGTTGCGCTTGCACTGCTTTGCGTAGCGTGCGTGTTCAATTTCCTTGTAATGCGCGCACCTGCAAAATCTCACGAGCAGCTTGAAGAGGAACGCCTTGCACGCAAGGCTGAAAAGGAAGCCAAGGAAGAGCAAAAGCGTATCGAGCGTGAAAAGGCACAGAAGGAAGCTGAAGAAAAGGCAAAAGAGGAGCAGGAGCGAATCGTAGCCGAGGCAAAGGCAAAGCTCGCAGCCCGCAAAGAAAAGAAAAACAAAAAATAACAGCGAGGATGTATTTAAATTGAAACTTGTCGAACTCAAATGTCCAAATTGTGGCTCTAAAATGAAAGCCGATTCGAAATTAAAAAATATAACTTGTGAATACTGTAATACAGAGTTTATAGTTGACGATGAAGCAAAACACATCGTTTATGATAATGCTGATGAAGCAGGCTACAAATTTGAAAAAGGCAGACAAAAAGCAGAAATTGAACGACTTGAAATAGACGGACAAATTTATAGAAAACAGAAAAAAAGAGCAATTATTATCGGTGCAGTTCTGGGAGTGCTGCTTGTACTCGGAATAGTATTTACATTCCTTCTCAGAACAAATCAGCCGCTTTATACAAAGCTTTCAATCGCCCTTATGCCCGAAACCCTTGAGTACGAAAATTCGGACGGCGAGGATATTACCTTCTACATTGAGGAAAACAAGGATTTCGACAAAGAGAAGGACGACCCTATTGAAGCCTACAAAACTTATTACTACAAGGATAAGGACAAGAAGGAAAAGGTTTACCTCAAGGACGGAATCTATATGACCGACAAGGAGTATGCCGAGTCAAAGCGCAGCGACCTCAAGGAAAATAACAAATCCAGTGATGGCGTAAAAAGCAATATAGGTCAGGGACAGATGGTAACAGTCGGATTTTTGATTTCCGCACAGGAAAAGGCAAACAAGGTGCGAACTGTTGTCAGAGTAATTGTCGCAATTTTTGCAGTTGCGTGCGTGGCATATCTGATTTACCTCTGGTATCTCAACTGGTCAAAACGTCAGGATAAAAAGGCGGAAAAGCTCGCCGAGGCAGAGGCTATCTTAAGCGGCGACAAGCCGAAGGATACGGACGGCGAAGAATAACTGATTTTTAAGGCAGGAGCAAGCTTTTTGCTCCTGTTTTTTTCATTTTTATATTGACTGAACTACTAAACAAAAGTATAATAAAAGTTAGTAATATCAGGGGAGTGAAATTTTATGAAGGACTACAAGGCGAAAGCCGTCAAGGCTGTGTCCGATGTTAAGTCTTACTGGTCTACTCCGCCCAAGGGCAGATTTATGACCTTCAAGGAAATCGGCGCATACGCGTTTGGCGGAATCGGTGCGTACTTTATTATTCAGCTCGGCTCAACGCTGATTGTAAGCACCACTAACATCATTGTCAGCACTGCGATAGGCGTAAGTCCTGCACATTCGTACATAATTTACCTTATCGCAACAATTCTCAACGTTCCGCTGACAGCCGTCAGAGCGAATATGGTCGACAATACGCGAGGCAAGGGCGGTAAATACAGACCGTACCTGCTGTCGATGGGTATACCGACAGCGATAATTGCGCTTATTTACGTGTGGTTCCCGTATGAGCTTATGTACACAATGTTCCCGGGCAAAACACTCGACTACGAAAACGGCTACTGGATAAAGCTCATTGTGGTATTCATCTGCAACCTTGCGCTGCATTTCTTCTTTAATTTCTTCAGAGATGCTTACGAAAATCTTATCCACGTGCTGTCACCCAACACACAGGAGCGCACGGACGTTCTTGCAGTAAAAGCGATTGTCTACTCGCTTGCTCCGTCGATTATGAATTTTGTAAATCCGCTTATTGCGCAGATTGCCAAGACTGACCAGTCCAACATTCTTGTTTACAGAATTGCGTATCCCATTTACGCGGTTATCGGTATTGCGCTCACTATCGTAGTTTACGCCAACACGCAGGAAAAGATTGTCCAGGCGAAAACTCACACAATTCAGATTCGCTTTATGGACGCTCTTAAAGAGGTTGCAAAAAATAAGTATTTCTGGATTATCTCACTTGCAGGCTGGCTCGGATTCCTTGAGCTTGCATATCTTAACATTCTTTATTACAACCAGAACTACGGCAAAACCGCAAGCCCTGCAACGTATGGAACAGCGTGGCTGATTATCGGCAACGCGTCGTTCTGGGGTATGATTGCCGCACCGTTTTTTGTAAAGCGTTTCGGCAAAAAAGCAGTGCTCGTCACAGTAAATATGATGAATGTATTTTGCATTCTGCTGATGCTTATTAATGTAAAAAGCTTTTGGTGGCTTGTATTTTGTATCTGGCTCAATTACCTTTTCAGCGCTTTTGAGCAGATTACTACACCTGCAATTCAGGCGGATATACGCGACTATCAGCAGTATCGCTCGGGCGAGCGAATTGACGGAATGTTTGCCGCCGTCGCCACAATCGGCAACCTTGTAACGCTTGCAACCTCTGCCGTTCTGCCTGCAATGCAGGAAAAATTCGGCATTTACGAGGGCAACGGCTACAAAAAGTCCTTTGATATTCTTTTCGTCGATACAGGCGAGCCGGGACTGCTTTGGAAATTCCTGCCGGCGCTTATAATTATGTGTGCTGTCGGCGCGTTTCTTAATGTTGTACCGTACTTTTTCTATGACTTTAACGAGAAAAAGCAAAAGAGCGTTATCCGCGTTTTGACCGTCCGTTCACTTTTTGAGGACTACTCAAACAACGCCCTTGATAACGCGCAGATTGTCGAGGCAATCGAGCTTGTGGACAACGCTCGGAAAATGGCTCTCGAAACGCCTAAAAAGCTAAACAAGCTTGAGTATAAGTCGCTTAACGGAAGCGCCAGAAGAGAGGCTAAAAAGCAGTATAAAAAAGACGTAGAATTCAATGAGGAAATTGAGATTTCAAAATTTGTCTGCGACGAGCTCGACAAATTTGAAAACGACCTCGGCAAACACAAAATCGAGGTTTATACCGAAATTAAGAATAAGGGCTACGAATTTGTAAAGAGCATTGACCTCGGCGCTGTCAAGACTGAAATTGCACAGGCAAAGGCTCTGCCAAAGGACACACCCGAGCAAAATGAATTCCGCAAATTCCGCATTTCGCTTGCCAAGGATAAGCGCTCTGCGAGAAAAGCGTTTGACAAGTTCTACGGCACGGTAAACGAGTTCAATGAGCCGAGTATGGACGCTCTCATCGCACTGTTTGACAAAGAGGATGAGCTCGACAAACAGATTTTTGAGCTTGCTAAAAACAGGGACAAGGCAGGCGCAAAGGCGCTGACTGCAGAGAAAAAGGCAGTTCAGAAGGAAGCAAAGGCTCTTATGGATGAGTTTGCACGCTTTAACCGCGCAGCAAAGCCGTACAACGACGCAAAGAAATTCCTGACACAGTACGAAAACTACAGCCATTTTGACGAGATTGAGGCGCTTTACGAAAGCGCAAAGGCACAGGAAGAGGCGCGTCAGAATGAAAATGAAACCGAAGAGGTTACAGAATAAACTATTACCACGAGGCACAAATGAACAATATCAGCAAATGTCAAAAAATTATTAATGAGCTTTCAGCCGACGCTCTCGTCCTTTGTGACGAGGCAAATATGCACTATCTCTGCGGCTTTTCACCAAGCGAGGGAATAGTGCTTGTAACTAAAAACGACGCGTTTCACCTTGTTGACTCGCGTTATACCGAAACGGCACAGAATCACTCGGCGGATACGGGGCTTTCGGTTATCGAAATCAACCACGCGTTTGAAAAGGAGCTTGCAGCCCTTGCGGGAAAATGCGGCGTAAAGTCTTGCGTTTACGAGAGCGAAACTATCTCGCTCAAGCGCTTTAACGCCCTTAATGCCGAAATGAACGGAGTAGAGTTCATACCACTTGAAAACAGGCTTATGCTCGAGCGCGGACGCAAAGAGGCGGAGGAAATTGTCCTGATGAAAAAGGCTAACGCCATCGCCGAAAAGTCGTTTGTTGAGCTTCTCAACTTTGTTGAGGTCGGCAAAAGTGAAAAGGAGCTTGCCGCGCAGTTCGACTATCTTATGGCAAAGAACGGCTCGCACGGCTTGTCTTTTGACACAATTCTGCTTACAGGCGCTCACACCTCTATGCCGCACGGAGTTCCGGGCGACGCAAAAATCAAAGAGGGCGACTTTGTGCTTTTTGATTTCGGCGCTACATATGAGGGCTATCACTCCGATATGACTCGCACCGTTGCAGTCGGTCACGCAACCGACGAAATGCGCGAGATGTACGACCTAGTCCTTAAGTCACAGCTTGCAGGAATCAAGGCGCTTGAGGCAGGCGTAAAGTGCGCCGACGTATACAAAGCAGCGTACGACGTGCTTGATGAAAAGAATATGGCGCAGTATTTCCGCCACGGTCTCGGTCACGGCGTCGGACTGGAAATTCACGAGGGCTACAACGCCTCGCCGCGCAGCACCGATACATATGAGGTCGGTAATGTCACATCTGTTGAGCCGGGAATTTATCTGCCCGACAAGTTTGGCATCCGCATTGAAGATGTGTGCTATCTTGCACCGCGCGGACGCGAAAACATTAGCACTGTAACAAAAGAGCTGATTGTTCTTTAAAATAATATTGAGGTAAAATTTATGGAAAAATACTTAATTAACCCCAACCAGAAAATCGCAAAAATCAACAAGGACATCTACGGCCATTTCAGCGAGCATCTCGGACGCTGCATTTACGACGGTATTTTTGTCGGTGAGGATTCAAAAATCCCGAACAAAAACGGTATGCGCACCGATGTTGTAACTGCTCTTAAGGAGATGGGACTTCCTGTTCTTCGCTGGCCGGGCGGCTGCTTTGCCGACGAGTATCACTGGAAGGACGGCATCGGCGACAAAAAGGACCGCAAAAAGATGATTAACACCCACTGGGGCGGAGTTGTGGAGGATAATTCCTTCGGCACTCACGAATACTTTGAACTCTGCCGACAGCTCGGCTGCGATACTTATGTCAACGGAAACGTCGGCTCGGGCTCCGTGCAGGAGATGAACGAGTGGGTTGAATATATGACCTTTGACGGCGTTTCGCCAATGGCGAAGCTGCGTGAGAAAAACGGCGACAAGGCGCCGTTTGACCTCAAGTATTTTGGCGTCGGTAACGAAAGCTGGGGCTGCGGCGGAAATATGGACCCCGAGTATTACGGCTGCCTGTTTAAAAGGTACAACACCTACTGCCGCGACTACAGGGCAGGGGAGCACCTTCTGCGTATTGCGTGCGGACCGAATGTTGACGATTACCACTGGACCAAAGAGGTTATGGACAAGGTTAAGAATCACGCTGACGGCATTTCGCTGCATTATTATACTGTTCCCACGGGTAACTGGCACCACAAGGGCTCGGCTACCGAGTTTGACGCAAAGGAGTACCGTTCAACCATCTGCAAGGCGTACCGTATGGAAGAGCTTGTTACAAATCACCTTGCCGCAATGGACGGCGTAAAGCCTGATTCACGCGTAAAGCTGATTATTGACGAGTGGGGCGCATGGTATGACGTTGAGCCGGGAACTAACCCGGGATTCCTCTATCAGCAAAACACAATGCGCGACGCTATCATCGCAGGTCTTACGCTTAATATTTTCAACAAGCACGCCGACAGAATTATGATGGCTAACATCGCGCAGACGGTAAACGTTCTGCAGTCTGTTATTCTGACCGAGGGCGACAGGATGGTAAAAACGCCCACATACTATGTTTTCAAAATGTATAAGGAACACCAGGAAAACACACTTGTCGGCTCGTATATCACAACTGAAAACATTCATAGCGAAAACGATAACGGTGATTTTCCGCAGCTTGTTGAGTCGGCGTCTGTTGACGAAAACGGCACGATTTACTCAACTGTCACTAACACCTCGGCTTCAAAATCTGCCAAAATCAAGTGCCAGATTGCCGACACAAAGGTAAGTTCAATCAAAGCTGAAATTCTCACAGGCGAGTGCCACGAGCACAACACCTTTGACGACGCTGACAAAGTCAAAACAGTCGAGTTCACAGATTTCAGACAGCTCAGGGACGGCTTTACCGCCACAATTCCCGCATGCTCGGTTGTAAAATTTGTGATTGAAAAATAATGCAAAAGTGCAAAAAATGTCTGCTGCTCGAGGCTGGGGAGAAGGTCACATATGATGAAATAATGCAGTATGTGTCCACTCTTTCGCCCTCTGACCTTTCGGACGAAAATGTTTACAAAAACAGAATTTCACACTGCAGGCAGTGCGAAAACTTAATTTCGGGGATGTGCCTCAAATGCGGCTGTTATGTCGAAATACGCGCAAGGCTTAAAAGCTCCGGCTGCCCCGATGCAAACAATAAAAGGTGGTAAAAGTGAAACCGTTCAAATTTTATCTTATAGCGGACCCGCATTATTTCAAAAATTCTCTCGGCGCGTTCGGCAGTGAGTACGACGAATTTATGCGCTACGAGCAAAAATGCTTTGCTGAAACCGAGAGCATCAACAAATCCGTTTTTAAATGGCTCGGCGAGGCTGACGATGCCGACACCCTGCTTATCGCAGGCGACCTCTCGTTTAACGGCGAAAAGGAAAGTCACCTTGAGTTCATCAAGCTATTGAACGACCTCAAGTCAAAGGGTAAGCGCATATTTGTAGTAACCGCAGACCACGACTGCAAGGAGCATCCGTTTGCGTTTGGTGAAAACGGCAGATACGAGCCGGAGGGCACAACGCTCGAGGAGCTCTACGACCTCTACTATGAGTTCGGATTTTCCGACGCTATCGCGGTTGACAGGGAGCATATGTCTTATGTTGCACAGCTTTCAGACGGTGTGCGTCTGCTTGCGCTTTGCAACGACGGCGACGAAAATCATTCGCACCGCTTTGACGAAAAGCATATAGCCTGGATAAAGGAACAGACAAGAAAGGCTCGCGAGGACGGGCAGATGATGTTTGCAATGAATCACTATCCGCTTCTTCCGGGTCAGCCGATTATGTCAATCATCAGCGGTACCTGGCAAAAGGACGCCGAGGCTGTCACAAGACTTCTTGCCGACGAGGGCGTTCATCTCGTTTTCACGGGACATATGCACAACCAGAGCATCAATGTCCGCACTCTTGAAAACGGCAACAAGTTCTACGATGTTTGCACGGGCTCGATTATCGCCGACCCGTCTGTTATCCGACTTGTCGAAATCAAGGACCGTGACACAGTTAAAATTCAGTCAATCCCGACCCCTGACTTTGAATGGGATACGGGCGGCAGGTCGTGCAAGCAGTATCTGTCGGATTTGTTTGACAATATGCTGATTCACACCTTTGAGGATTTGCGCGATAATCCATACAATCCTATGCGCAAACTCGGACTTGGCGACAAGGAAAATCTTTTCCCGATTGTCAGCAGGGTATTTGCAAAGCTCAACAAAATCACCGTCGGCGGACTCTGCAGAGCCCTTATGATACGCTGCGCCGACCCCGAGGTGCGCAAAATGCCTGTAAAGCAGTATGCCGCAGAGCTTGTCCGCAATATGTTTGAGGGCAATCAGAGCTTCAAAAAGGGCACACCGAAGGGCGACGTTTTCATCGCATTTATCAACCGATTTAAACCTGTTCTTAACAGAGTAAACGCCAAAACCTTTGACGGACAGAAGGCAGACCTTTACGACCTTCTGCTCAACAGTGCCGGCAATTACGACATTGATGACTACAACGCCACGTTATATCTGAAATAATGTATATATTTGGTAAAACCGTCCATACTCCTTGTATGGACGATTTTATTTTTATGCTCAAAAAACTAAAGTACAATGCCTCATATCCTGCTGTCTTTGCGTCGTGCGGACTTCTCGTTATGTATCTGCTGTCGCGGGTAAAGGTGTTTTCCGCCGTACCTTTTGCAGAAAAAGTGAGCGCCCTTGCTCCCTTGCTTTTCGGCACGGTGTTTTGCGGATTTGTGATTTACAGCACCTGCAAAAGTGCTAAAAAAGCCTTTTGCGCCGTCACCTCGTTTCTCTGCTCGGATATGCTTTTGTATTGCGCCTGCGGTGCACATTTCAGCCTTCTTTTCGGTGTCGCGGTCACAGCCTTTTTCTGGCTCGTTTTCAGCAAAACGGATTTACTTTATGCCTTTGTAACAGCGCTTGCCGTGTCGTCGCTTGCCGCTTTTTTTATGGCTCTGCTGTATGAAAACTATACCGACCTTGTCCGAACTTTTGCACTGCGAATCAGCGGCAGGGGAGCAGCCTTCGGAGCCGTCGGCAATGCTTTTCGACTTTTTATCGGCGATTATCTCGATATGCTCTTTTATCATAAATCGTTTTCTGCAACTGTGGCAGTCGACGGCAGTATAGTCACGGGCGCGCTCGATATTTTTAACTCGTCCAAAACACCGCAACACAGTGCCGCCCAATTCCTTGCAGGGCGTTATATTGCAACGATTTTCATACCTTCGGGCATTTTTGCCGCCGTATTCAGACATCTTAAAAACGAAGCGATTTTTGCCTTTGCTTCAGCGCTTGCTCTGTCAGTCATAGCAGGCGATGACAGGATTTTTTACCTGCTTTTAATCCTTTACAGTCCGCTAATCTATGTGGGCGCGGTGCTGATAATTTTTATATCATACACCGTTTGCGCTTTTATTGATATACGCACGGGCTTTGAGGTGATGCCCTCCGTTTTTGAAATGCTGTCGCACCTTGACAAGCCCGTATACTTTTTTGCAGTCGGCGTTTTGATTTCGGTGCTGTCGTATTTCGTCAGCAGGCTGATTGCGGCAAGGTTTTCAGTGTTTTCGCAAAATGAATTGCCGCGCGATGTTTTGCGCCTTATACGAAAGCTCGGCGGAAAAAATAATATCCTCAAAATAGAAAACGGAACGGTTCAGGTGGCAAATCCGAATCTTATTGATATTTTGACACTTGACTGCGAAATCCGCCAGAACACAGTTGCACTAACTCCTGATGATATAGACACTTTGCGAAAATTTGTGGATTAGCTGTATATTTATGCAATAGCCCGTATATAATTACGGGCGAATTTTTTTATTTTTTAATATTTGTTTAATTTTTGTTTGACATAATGCACTCAAAGGACTATTATATGATTATAATTATTCACAGAGAGGGGTGACAGTTTGGCTATTTCCACCTTCAAGCGTTACGAAAAAAAGTATATGCTAACCAAGGAGCAGCTTGACAAAATACTGCCCACGCTTCTCGAGTATATGGACCTCGACCCGTTTTGTATCGGCGGCAACGAGTACAGGATTTACAGCATTTACTATGACACTGTCAATCACGATGTAATCCGTCAGAATTCGTCAAAGCCGGTCTATAAGGAAAAAATGCGGATTCGCTCTTACTATGACCGCAAGGACCCTGACGACAAGGTCTTTATGGAAATAAAAAAGAAGAGCGAGGGCGTTGGTAACAAGAGGCGAATCAAGCTTAAAATAAAGGAGATTGAGCCGTTTGTTAACGAGGGCATCCTTCCTGAAACAAAAGACTACCTGTCGGGGCAGGTGGCAAAGGAGCTGCAGTATTTTTTGTCCAAAAACAAGGTGCAGCCTGCGCTTTACGTTCAGTACGACAGGCTCGCGCTGTTCGGCAAAGAGGACAAGAATTTCAGGATGACCTTTGACCGCAACCTCCGCACGCGGCGCAGTAATTTTGTGCTCGGCGAAAGTGACGAGGACGAGCTTTTGCTCCCCGACAACACCTACATAATGGAAATTAAGATTCTCGGCGCAATGCCACTGTGGCTGACAAAGCTGCTCAGCGAAAACAAGCTTTTCAGTCACGGCTTTTCAAAATACGGCTCGCGCTACAAGAAAGAGGCGGCAGAGCACAAGCTCATCTACCACCTCGAAGATGAAAACGGAAATGAAGTCGATTTCGACTATTTTGCAGATTAAAAGGAGTAAATTATGGAAGATTTCTTATACAACCTCACAAGCGGCGATTACGCCCACGAGCTCACCTGGCAGAACACGCTTCTCGTGCTCGGCTCGGCACTTGTTATCGGATTTATTATCAGTCTGGTATACCTTTTCACCCATAAAAAAGAGGGCTATTCGCAGGCATTCTGCGTTGCGCTTATTTTGCTTGCCCCCATCGTCGGTATGGTAATTTATGTTATCGGCAACAATATCGCAACGGCGTTTTCACTCGCAGGTGCGTTTGCACTTGTAAGATTCCGTTCGGCGCCCGGTGACCCGAAGGATATTGCCTTTGTATTTTTGAGCGTAACAATGGGTCTTACCTGCGGCATGGGCTACTGGATTTGGGCAGCGCTCGCGTGTGCAATTATATGTGCCGCAATTCTTATTCTGCATTTTACAAATTTCGCAGGCAAAAAGGGCAATTACTACGACCTCAAAATCACTGTGCCCGAAACTCTCAACTATGTCGGCGCGTTTGACGAGGTGCTCGACAAGTACACAAGCTTTCATAAGATGAAAAGGGTAAAGAGCGTTGATTTCGGCGCACTGTTTGAAATCACTTTTGCAGTTAATCTCAAAGATAATTCTCAAATGCGCGAATTCCTTGACGATGTCAGAGTGCTCAACGGCAATCTCAAGATTGTGCTTGCCGAATCAGAGACGGGTGTCAAGAGCTTTCATTTTCAATAAAAATCAACACTCACGGAAGTGATTCAGAATGAACAAAAACAAGATTTTATCTATTATATCAGTCCTGCTCTGCGTGGCGCTGTTGTTTTGCGCCTGCACTGCCGGCAGCGACGACACAACCGAGGCGGGCGTTGTAACTCGCGCCGTCGAGGAGGAGTCCGAGGCAGAGGCAGAGGCTGTCAGCCTTGAGGCAGAGGAGATTTCGTTTTACGAGGTCACCGACGGCGACTACAAAATAAAAATTTCGCCCATTTACAAGTCTGACGGCAAAACGGTTGTTGCGGCTTATATAATCTCTGTTACCGACAAGGATAACAAAGAGGTCAAGGCGGACAAATTCCCGATGCTTATGAGCATTGTTGCCGCAACCAACACCAAAACGGCTATTGCGCTTACAAAGGACAAAAACAAAAATTACATAAAAATCAATTCCTACGCCGATGAAAACGGCAATCTGCTTGTCGTTCAGGATTCGGCGGACGCCAACAAAAACGGCAAAAAGGACGAATACCTCAAGCTCACCAAGGTTACTAACGACGAGGGCTCGACTCACTATCTGCTCACAGACACGGTAATCGAAATTGTAACCGAGGGCAAAAATGTCTATGCTGTAATCAGCGGCAAAAAAATCAAGGTAGACACAGTCGATTCCGACAACAAAAAGGTAAAGGTTACTGTCGAAAAGCAGACCGCGTCGGACAAAGAAACGGCTTCTGAAAAGAAGAAAAAAGCCACCACAACCACCGCAACCACCAAGGCGGCGGACACTAACGATAAAACGAAGGCGTACAATCAGATTATCCTGCTCAAAAACGGCAAGGCGTCAAGCACGGCAAGCGGTGTTACAACCTCGTCAAACCTTGTTTCAATCACCGGGGGCGGCGACTATCTTATCACCTCAAAAACCTCCGACTGGCACGGCATTATCAAGCTCGAAATCGGAGCTGACGACGAGGCGGAGCTTCGCTTTGAGGATGTAAACATTTCGTACAACAAGGGCAGCATTATTCAGATTATTGACTCGTCGGACACAACAACTGACCGAAGCTTCCTTGAAGCAGAGGCGTCAAGCGACGTGCTTGCAGACGATACTCTGAACGATACTATGGAGGATTTGTCCGACAGAGAGAGCGCACCGAACGTCAGCCTGTCGTTCCCGTCCGGTACAACAAGCACATTTACCAGCTCTGCAAATGTGTATTCAGGTGTAATTTATAACGAATCAAAGCTCACCGTCAAGGGCAACGGCAAGGTTAACTTCAAAGCGACCACAAACGCAAATAACGTTATCTGCTCGTCAAAAAGCATTACCTTCAAAAACGTTTCCGCTTATCTTCAGTCCGCAGCATTCGGCGTTTCCGAAGGTATCGGCGGCTCACGCGGAATATTCTCTTATGGCAAGGTTAATCTCGATTCCGGCAGCCTTACAATAGAAACTAACGGCGACTCAATTCGCTGCACACGCTTCACGCAGGAGGATGGCACACTGACTGCAACCTCGTCTGCCTGCGACGGAATTGATACCGAAAGCTCAATTTCAATTTACGGCGGCAAAGCAACTGTAACTGCACTTCAAAAATCTTCCTTCAAGGTGCGCCGCGTAAACATTCAGGAAAGATGGGACAACGGCGAGCGCGTCAGCAAAAAGGACTGCATACGCGAGGGTAGGGACGACGGCTTTTATATCTTTGGCGGCACAGTACGCGGCGAAAGCAAAAAGGTTTCCGACTATAAGATGTCTCCTTCGCAAAAGACAATTGTCTGCCGTACCGTCAAAAAGACAAAGGGCAGCGCCACAGAGGTCAAAAAGGCTGTCAAGTGGAAGGTCGGCTCACTCGCTTCGTCAAATAATTCCTGCATCAAATTCCTGTATTCCTCGTCTGCAGTTAAGCGCAATGAGTATAACGTCACCGTAGACGGCTCGTCAAAAGCTTATAACTGGAAGTGGAGTAATAACCACGGCGCCTGCTATGTGGAATACACAACTTCAAAATAACACGAAACCTCCCTCAAAAACGAGGGAGGTTAGTATGCGTTAAATACAATCCAAACGGAGATTGATTACTATGAATAAAATGAGCAAAAAAATTCTGTCAGTAATACTGTCACTTTCGATGCTTGCATCGGTGGCGGTAGCGGCACCCTTTGTTGCCGAAGCGGTGGACACGCCAAGAGAACTGGAGGGTTCCTCAATCAGCTTCTGGGCTGACCCCGAAAACAGAATTACGCAGTCGGACATAACTGCATTTTCTGGAGGCGACAAAACCTCTATGGTCGGCGCTGTCGGCGTTTTCAAGCGCAGCAACAGCTCCGACAAATACTATTTGTTCCTGCCGTCAAATGCTGACTGTAATGCTCTCAAGCTCTGGTTTACGGGCGGCACCTGCACGGTTAACGGCAACGCCGTTACAAGCGGCGAGGCAACAAACGTTTTCAGCGATTGCGACGCAGGCGGAGTTATGCACAATTATACTCTTGTACTCGGTAGCGATTCGTACAATCTTAACGTTATGAAATCGGGCGACGTAGGCGCTGTCTATATTGACACCGATTCAGGTTCAATTTCCAAAATAACCAACAGCTCCGACCATTCAACCTATGAGGGCGGCACAATTATGGTTGTAAATGCCGACGGCACAATCGAGTACGACGGCGTGCTTGATAAAATGAGTGGGCGCGGTAACGGCACCTGGAGCACAAACAGTACGAAAAATCCTTATAATATTAAGCTCGCAGCCTCCACCAAGCTGCTCGGTATGCCCAAGGCTAAAAAGTGGTGCCTGCTGGCAAACAAAGGCGACGGAACGCTTGTAAGAAATCAGCTTACTTACGACTTTGCCGATTATATAGGCGTCAAATATCAGCCGCACTGCAAGCCTGTTGACCTGTATGTCAATCAGCAGTACTACGGCGCGTATAACCTTGCTGAAAAGGTCGAAATCAAATCAAACCGTGTTGGTATTACCGATAACTACGAAAACCTCGAAATCGCAAACGGCACCGTTGACGAAACAACGGGTACGGTAACTCCTGCCGATATGGATTCGCTCGGGCTTTCAACAAGAACAATTGATGCGTCAAACAGCACGGTTAATGTTGCATACCAGATTGAAACCTCGTCAAATTATTTTGGCCATACTGTTGGCTCAAGGCGTTACAGTGCATATCAGAGCGGTAATCAGACAAACCCTTCATACACTAATATCAACGACCCAGATGACCTCACCGGAGGCTACATTTTTGAGCTTGAAATCTCACAGCGCTGGGCTGAAGAAAACGCAGGCTTTTGCGCCTATAACCGCCAGGGCTGGACGGTTAAGAGTAACGATTACATCAGCCGACATCAGGTCGATTATTGCTACAATCTGCTTTACGCGCTCGGCAGTGCAGTTTATAACGGCGGCACAGTTCCTGCGTCGTCTACCACAACAAACTGCTCCTCGCTCGGCAACACCTCCGGAATTCTTAATAACTACGGCGCAAAGTCAATCACAAACCCTGCGCCTTCGTCAGATTATATCTACAAAAAGTGGAGCGATATTCTCGACAGCGAGTCGGCTGTAAAGTATTACTGGACGCAGGAATATTTCAAAAATATGGACTCGTCCACCTCGTCAACGTATTTTTACAAGGACGTTGACAGCGCCGACAGTATGCTCTATGCAGGTCCCTTGTGGGATATGGACAACTCAATCGGCTACGACGGCAATGCAAGCAGATGGGGCTTCAGCTATACCTCAACTGACGGCTGGTACACCAGGAACACACGAATTTACCGCTGGCGTACAAGGGACAGCAACACCTCTTACAGCTCCGACGCATACGCGCCGCTTTCATTCTACGGCGCACTTGCTACCAACTGCGCAGATTTCTGGCAGTCGGCACAAAGCGAGTGGTACCGCAATATTTCTCCCGCTGTCGATGTGCTTACATCGTCAGAGGACAACAGCAATTCAGTGCTGCACAATGTCGATTATTATGTTGACACCGTCGCAAAATCCGCGGCGATGGACGCATACAAAATCAAGGGTGCAGAAAACGATAACGGCTACAATACCTCATCTGTAAAAAGCGGTCTTAAAAACTGGCTCACAGAGCGTCAGACCTGGATTAACGGTCAGTTCTCAAAGGTAAACGTTGCCGATTGCAGCATCGAGTCAATATCAAATCAGACCTTTGACGGCACGCCGTCAGAGCCAAAGCTTACTTTAACGTATAACGGCGCAACTCTTATCGAGGGCGAAGATTACACTGTTTCTTACCGCAACAACACGGCAGTCGGAACAGCCTTTGCCGATATCACAGGCAAGGGAATGTACACCGGCACGGTTGCCACCTCGTTCAGAATTGTAAAGGGCACGCTTGACGGCACTGTTGAAATTCCCGAGGCTGCTTATTCGGGCGACACCCTCACCGCTGTTTATAAAAACAGCAGCGGTAGCGAGGTCACTTCGGGTGTTAATTATCAGTGGTACGCAAATGGCGTCGCAATCAGCGGCGCGACAGCGAGCGAGTACACAGTAACCGACAGCGAGCAGGGCAAGGCTGTTACCTGCACCGTTACGGGCGACGACACAAATCTTGCAGGAGCTGTCACATCAAATTCCTGCACCGTCAGAACAGGCACCAAGCCCGATAATTATACCGAAACACTTGCAACCTGGTTTTATGATTATTCAATCAATCCCGACGACCTTGCAAACGCAAGCACCGACGGTGGCTACACCTATCTTGCAACTGACGGTCAGTTGAAGGACGGCGCAACTCTCGCAGGCAGCGTAACTTCGGCGTCGCAGTCAAAAATCAAGTGGTCAGATGACCTCTTTGCAAATGATACTACCGTTATTGCCAAGGATTATTCTCCGATTATGGGTACGAGCAAAACGGACGGAATTGCGTGGGGCGAGTATCCGTACTTTGAAACTACGCTTGCTACAACGGGCTACGAGAACATCACCTTCTCTGCAAAGCTCGGCGGAACAAACAGGGGACCGTCCACCTGGAAACTGCAGTACAGCCTTGACGGCACAACGTATACAGATATTGCAAACACTACTTATGTGATTACAAACAACAAGTCGATGGAAAACGCGTTCACCGATGTCGAGCTTCCTGCGGCGTGCGATAACGCGCGTGAAATTCACATCAGAGCCGTTGTCTGCGACGACGTCGCAATCAATTCAAAGTACAGAGTTGTCGGCATAACAAGCGGCGACGCGTCCATCAATAACGTCGAGGTCAAGGGAACAAGGCTTTCGGCAATTACAAGCCTTGAGGCTCCTACCGTTATCAATAAATCCGATAACGGCGACGGCACTGCTCTTTTTGACACCGATATGATTTCGCTTAAGGACAACAACGGCGGCGCCGACCTTTATTACACGCTCGGCGGCGACGAAATCAGGTATACGGGCGAGTTTTCACCGTTTGGCGAAAATGCAAAAGCAGGGGATACCGTAACGCTTTCGGCTTACGCAAGGTTTGAGGACATCGAGTCCGAGCACGTTAATATAACCTACACCTTCGCAGGCTTTGACATCAATCATTTCAGCTTTGACACATATACTGAAAATGTCAGTGGCGGCGCGCTTTATTCAAATGGCGGCGCGTACGGCGGCAGCGCAAAAATGACAGCATATACCGACGGCAACTCGCAGTACGTTCCTTTGTGGAATGAAAAGAACGGCGCATTTATGCTTGCGCCTGACGACGGCGCGCTGTGGGGCGCATATTCAGGCTACACCTTTGCGCTTTCGACTGTCGGCTTCGAGGGCGTAACCCTCACCGCAAAGGCATATACCACTGCGCAGGGACCGAACAGCGTAACCCTCCAGTACAGTACAAACGACGGCAGAACGTGGAACAATGTTCAGCAGAATATCCAGCTTTCTGCAAACGGTGTTCTCGAACAGTTCTTTATGACTTACAGCCTGCCTTCTGCCTGCGACAATCAGTCAAAACTGCTTGTACGCCTCATCACAAGCGAAAACAAAACTCACGGCAGCGCGGCGGTTGAGCAGACTGAACTGCACAATAACGCGTCAAAGGGCAACCTTTACATCAACGATGTTTTCTTTGCAGGTGATTTCAGCGGCGACGCGCTTATGCCGTACACAAACAAAACCTCCGATTATTTCGGCGACACGGGCAGCATCAAGTATTATTCAGCCGACGGCAAAGCAATGCGCTATTCGGTAGTTAACTCGTCAAATACAATTATTATGTCCGGCAATTACAACGACGAAACGGGAATTGTCATCCCGTCGGACGATAATTTCAACCCGTATTCAGCCGACGGATATACCGTGTCCGTATGGACGGGTGATTCCGACGACAGAAGCGCTGTTAACACACGCAAGTACTACTACAAGGGCAGCACAATCACTGAATTTAATTACAATTCATCAACACGTCTGCTTGAGGATTATCTTGATTCCACAGGAACCGTAGCCTCAAGCACCTCGGGCGCAGACGGTACGCTCTCAATGTACCCGAACGGCGTCACTGCAGCGGCTATGACAGCGGACGACACTTACGGCGTGAAGGTTGCGTGGGCGTCAGATAATTTCTTCACCTACGACAAATCCACACCGCTTGACACGCCTGCAGGCAACGGCTACTGGCAGATTACTACAAGCACCGAGGGTTATTCAAACATCACCCTCAACGCCGAGCAGCTTTCGTCAAACAAAGGCCCCCGCGACTGGGGACTTGCGTATTCAACCGACGGCACAAACTTTACTTATGTCGCTAATTCAAACGCGCATACAATCAGTAACGACGCTTCAAATTCGACGGTTGAAACTTATAACAACTTTGAACTGCCGTCTGAGTGCGATAATCAGCCTGTGCTGTATATCAGAATTTTCCTCAACGGCGGCGAAACGATTGACGGCAACGAACTTGCCGATATGCTCAAGGGCAATACGGGAATTGACAATATCACAATCAGCGGTATTCAGTCAGCCCCGTCTGTTGACTATACAATCAATACCGTTGTTCTTGAAAATGAAGGCGACACAAACGGCTCATATCCCGTTGAAACAACTGTAACCGTTGATTCGTCAGAGTACACCGCAAGCGGCGGCACGCTCACACTGCAGCTTGACAGCGGCAGCACACACACCGTAAGCGTAACAGCAAACGGCACGTTTGTTAACACTGCAACCTTCACTGTAACTGAAAACGGCACGCTGACCGTGCCTGTTGTCGCAGTCGATATGAACGGCGACGGCTTCGTCAACGGACGCGACTATGCGCAGATTACCCGCCTTTCAGGCGAAAAACGCACAGTCTATAAAAGAGCATTCTCAAACCTCGTCGGCGCAGAATCATCAACCTTCACCTACGAGAAATAGGCAAAACAAAAAGGCTGTCCT
>CAMPBI010000021.1 GCA_946637545.1 uncultured Clostridia bacterium
TGCCGCAGACGAAACGCGCCACGGCAACCTGCTCATAGATATGATGTGCAAATAAAAAGTCCGCAGGATTGAAAATCCTGCGGACTTTTTGTGTGGAGTTATACCATTTCTTCGGGCTTGAAAACCTTGTCAAATTCGTCTGCCGAAAGGAAGCCGAGCGACACGCACGCCTCTTTGAGCGAGATGTTTTCGGCATAAGCCTTTTTTGCAGTTTTTGCAGCGTTTTCATAGCCGATATACGGATTCAGCGCGGTGACGAGCATAAGCGAATTGTGCAGGTTGCCGTGCATTTTTTCTTTGTCAGCGGTGATTCCGACAGCGCAGTTGTTATTAAACGAAATCATTGCGTCCGAAAGCAGCCTTGCGGACTGCAGAAAATTGTAAATCATAACGGGCATAAACACGTTGAGCTCAAAATTGCCCTGGCTTGCCGCAATTCCGACAGCCGCGTCGTTACCCATAACCTGCACTGCCACCATTGTCAGCGCCTCGCACTGCGTGGGGTTAACCTTGCCCGGCATAATCGACGAGCCTGGCTCGTTTTCGGGAATTTTGATTTCGCCAAGACCGAGTCTCGGACCGCTTGCGAGCCAGCGAACGTCGTTTGCAATCTTCATAAGGTCAGCCGCAAGCGCCTTGAGTGCGCCGTGGGCAAACACGATTTCGTCCTTTGATGTCAGCGCGTGAAATTTGTTCGGTGCTGTCACAAACCTTGTGCCTGCAATCTCTGTAAGCGCTGCCGCAACCTCGGTGTCAAAGCCCTCGGGAGCGTTTAGTCCCGTGCCCACCGCCGTGCCGCCGAGTGCGATTTCGCGCAGCTCTGTCACCGCGCTTTCAAGCAGTTTGCGGTCTTTTTCAAGGCTTGTGCGCCAGCCGCTGATTTCCTGCGAAAACTTGATGGGAGTTGCGTCCTGCAGATGAGTTCTGCCGCTTTTTACAATTCCCTCGTTCTCTTTTTCAAGGCGGCTGAAGGTTTTGCAAAGAGTGTCAATTGCGGGCAAAACGCTCTCTTCAATTATTTTTACAGCGGCAATGTGCATCGCCGTCGGGAAAGTGTCGTTTGAACTCTGGCTCATATTTATGTCGTCGTTCGGGTGACATAATTTTTTACCTGCGAGCTCGTTTGCACGGTTTGCAATAACCTCGTTTGCGTTCATATTTGACTGCGTGCCCGAACCCGTCTGCCACACAACGAGAGGGAAATGGCAGTCAAGCTCGCCGTTTGTCACCTCGTCGCACGCCTTGCAGATAACGGCAAATTTTTCGTCAGTCATTCTTTCGGGACGGAGCTTGTGATTAGCAGTTGCCGCCGCCTTTTTAAGCAGACCAAAAGCGTGTGTGATTTCACGCGGCATAGTTTCGATTCCTGCGCCGATTCTGAAATTGTCCTTGCTGCGCTGCGTCTGCGCGCCCCAGTATTTGTCGGCAGGAACTTTTACCTCGCCCATAGAGTCGTGTTCAATGCGATAGTCCATAATGTTCTCCTATAATAATGGGCGGATACAATCCGCCCGTGTAATTATTCTGCAGTTCTTCTTTCTGCAAGTGCTTTTGAGATAGTTGCTTTCTTTTCGCCCACGATGTCGTACTTGAGCATCGGAATGATTGAAAGCAGAGCCAGTATACCCGGCAGCGCGGTGTATGCAAAAAAGATTACATCCTTGTTGCAGTTTGCAAAATTCTGTGCGCTCAGTGCGTCGTAATATCCTGATGCGCCAACGAACACAAGACCCACTGCCATACCGAGTGCAAGGCAAACCTTGATTGTGAGCGTGAGGATAGAGTAGCAAGCGCCCTCCATTCTTTTGCCGGTTTCATACTCATAGGCGTCAACGCAGTCGGCGGTCATAATCATCGGCATAAGCGTTACTGCGCCAAACTGAAGACCGATGAGGAACAGCGACGCGTAAAACAGAACTGTGAGCGCCATATTCTTTGGATTCTGGAACCAGAAATGTCCGATTGCAAACGAGAAAATCGACGCCGCAAAGCCGTAAACGGAAAGCAGGATGTACGCCTTTTTCTCATTCAGCTTCTTAATAAGGAACGGGCAGATTGCCATGCTTATCATTGAGCCGATTGCCGTAACGATACCAAGCACAACAACAAGGTTCTGGCTGCCGAGAATAATTGTTGCAGCCTGCACCTGAATGCCCATTGCCATCTGTCTGCCAAAGCCGAGGAAATACGAAATGATTACAAGCATAAACGGCTTGTTTGACTTAAGCGCCATAAACATCTCTTTAAATCCGACGGTTTCGCTCGACGCGTTTGTAACCCTCTCTTTGTTCACAAGCGGAATCAGAGCAAACAGCACACAGCCGAGGATTGCTGTGAGAATACCAACAAACAGGAACTCTGTTGCGTTCATCGGTGCGTCCTGGTCGCCCTCAAAGCCGATAACTTTGGAGCCCTCGGGCACGATGAGGCACACAATCGGAACAATTACCGCACACGCCGAAAAGCCGATTTGCTTTGCGGTGTTCGAGATTGAAACAACATTTGTTCTCTCCGTCGGGTTGGGCGTGAGCGCTGCGGCGATACCCTGCGACGGAACATCGCCCATAGTCATTGCGATTGACCAGATAAGGCTGACAATGAAAATCCACACGTAAAGTCCTGCGCCCTTGAACGGTACCTTTACAAAGATAATAATTGTAGCCACAAGCAGCGGTGCGAGCGAGTAAACAATCATCGACTTGAACTTGCCGAGCTTGCTTTTTGAACGGTCAATCATATTGCCGACAACCGGGTCCGCAGCCGCAGAAACGATTTTTGCAATAAGAATCAGAATTGCAACTATAATAACGTTTGCGCCCAGAATTGAGCCTGAAAACTCTGCCTGGTATGTAAAGAGCAATCCGACGATTGCCTGAAAGCCGAATAATCCGAGCGAATAGGCAATGATTTCTTTGATGTTCAGATGCTTTTGCCTGGTGATGTCATTTTCTGCCATAAACTTTACTCCTTTAATTTATTGCGGGGTGTATGTCCATTTTGAAAAGCCCTGCGGCACTGTTGCAACGGGCAACCCCTTGTTGTAGTAAATCAAGAGCCGTTTTTCTCGTTTCCAGCCGGGGCGGTCCTTAAGGTAAAAGCCGCTCTGCTGGTCAACCCAGTAAAACACGGTTACAGGGTGGTGGATTTCGCTCTCAAATTTGTCAATAAACTCTTTGAAAAACTCCGTTTCAAACGGTCTGCCAAGATACATTACGGTGATGTCCGACAAATCCTGCCTGAACGCGTCGCCCGCAATTATTTCAACATTGTCAAACTGCATTGCCCAATCTGACGCAGTTTTTGCGACATTTTCATTGAGCTCAACGCCGCGGACCTTGCCTTTAAAGCCGTATTCCGCAGCCATATATGCAAGCACTCTGCCCTTGCCGCAGCCTATGTCGGCAAAAACATCGTTTTCAGTAAAGTGTTCGTCCTTCATCATCCTGCGCAGTGCAGCGTACGGAGTGGATTCACTTCCCGTTGCGCCCATATCCTCGCGGTGCTCGGACGGAACATAGCTGCCAAGCGACATTCCGACAAGCTTTTTGTCGTGCAAAATATCAGCCGCCTGACATATCCTTTTTGCACGCGAATTGAAGGCGCGCACGGGCTTGCTGTTAATAAATTTTCTTTTAAGCTTATTCATCAGTCGTTGAATATCTCTTTAAAAATATCAACATTTGCCATCTTCATAACTGCGCTGAACAGCATTGAGCCGTGAACAGGCATAAGACGGTTAAAGGTAGACATCGCAAACGAATCAAAGCCGTGTACCTGAAGGTGATGCTTGCGCTCAATTCCGTGCATAATCAGGCGTACCATCTTGTCGCAGTCAGTTGATACCATATCAATCATTTTCTGACCCTTGTCGTTTGACTCGGCGCTCTGATTGCGGAAAATGTCTGTCTTTGTAAATCCGGGACATACAAGACCTACAAACATCTTGTCCTTGTACTCGCTGCGAAGCGCCTCTGTAAGACTTTTGAGCGCAGATTTTGACGCTGAATAAATTGATGTGCCGGCAAGCGTCATAAGTGCAGCGGCAGAATCGATGTTAATAACTGCAGGGGTGTCCGACTCAAGCAGCAAAGGCAGCATAGTTTTGATTGAGTATACAGCCGAATAGAAATTGATATTCATTGCCTGCTCGATTTCTTCGTAGGAGTATCTGTCAAATCTCTTGAATTTTGGCAGAATACCCGCATTGTTGATGAGAATGTCAACCTTTGTGCCTTTTGCCACCAGTTCGTCGGCAAAAGCTTCCCAGTTTTCGCGCTTTGAAACATCAAAAAGCTTGTACGAAAACTTGTCCTTGTATTCGTCGCCGAGCTCTTCAATAAATTTGAGCATCTTCGGCTCGCTGCGAGCTATGCCGATAACTGTACAGCCGTGCTTTTTGATAAGAGTGGCAGCAATTCCTGCACCCATACCGCCAGATGCGCCTGTAACAACAGCGGTTTTACCGCTAAGCCAACAATTACTCATAGTATGTTACCTCCGTTTTTTGAGAATAATTCTATATAATTATACAATAAATTTTGCATTAATACAATAATTTATTATATAAATTTGGTAGAGTTGACAAAAGTGTATAAAAAGTGAATAAAAATGTTGCTAATTGCATTTTTATATGCTATCATATGCGATTGTGGGGTGAAAAAAATATGGATAAACGAATTGTAAAGACCAGGATGGCGGTATTTAATGCCGTTTTTGACCTGGCAACAGAAAAGGAGCTTGACAAAATTACTGTTGTTGAGCTTTGCAACAGAGCGGGTATCAACAAGAGCACATTTTACCTGCATTTCAAAAGCATTGACGATTGCTTTCAGCAGTGCTTTGACTACTTTGCAGGCCGTATTCTTGATTTGAGCAAGGGCATAAATTACATTGATATGTCCGTTGCGCCCGAAAAAACCGTATCGGCAATTCTCGATGTTGTTGAACAGAACATCAAGTACTTTGAGCGTTTCAAAAACAGCGTAATCTATGACTCGGCAATCAAGTCGCTCAAGGAAAGCTTTATTCAAACCATTTGCAAAACCAACAACATCAACGTGGCAGACAATTATCACGAGGTAGCCAAGGTTACCTTCCTTGTTGGCGGATGTGCGGACGTTATCATAAAGATGATGCCAAACTTTAACCGCGAGGAAATCGAAAAGATTATGGTAAACGTAATCAAAAGAAAATAATTTTCAGTGCATAAAATAAAAGAATTATGGGTCACCATAATTCTTTTATTTTTTTATTAACAGCATCTTTTGCCATTAAAATCAATTCGTTTTTCATAATAAGGTTCAACGCAATATATACCAGCAAGCCTGATAACACGCTGACGGCAGTTGTTATTATAAGCGGAAGGGTGATTCTTGTGATGAAAAAAACCACAACGCCCATTGCCGCACTGCTGATTAACGCCTGAAAAAGTGCCGCTTTGGAAAACGGAATTCTTATAATTTTTCGCATCTTAAAGAACTGATAAGCATTTACTATTAACTCACTTACAACGGACGCTATTGCCGCGCCTTTTTCGTTAAGAACAGGAATGAGCAATGCATTGAGCACAACGTTTGCAACGCTGGCTGCAACGTATGCCGGAAGGCGCTGCTTTTCGTTTCCGGTGCATATAACGAGCTGATAGCACAGCAAATCGCCAAGACTTTTAATTATTATAAGAACCGCAAGGATTCTCAAGGTTGAAGCACCGGGAACAAATTCCTTGCCAAAGAGCAGCTCGATAGCCTGCGGAGCGAGTATAAATATCGCTACTGCAGCCGGAATTGAAAGGAACAGCAGAATTTTCACGCCGAAAGTAATGAGCGACATAAATTTTTCTCTGTCAAACTTGTAGTAATAGCTTAACCTTGGCAAAAACACTGCCGAAATTGAGGTGCAGGCAACTATGACGATTTCGCTGATTTTACTTGCGTTTGTGTAAAGTCCGGTAGCCGTTTTGTTTGACATTGAGCCGAGCATCGTTATGTCGATTTTGCTGTAAATGCTCGAAAGGAATATGCTCAATGCGAGCACCATTATCGGTGTGAAATGACGCTTAAACTGCAGACCCTTGAACGTAATTTTTACATATTTTCGAGCGTGGAAAATATTGTAAAAATAATTTCCGCCGAGTGAAAGCACAGTTATTATTGCGTAATTTACATAGTCATCCTTTGTTTTTACAAAGATGAAAACACTCACAAGCGCGACTGCCTTGATAAATATACTTCGACAGGCGATGTAAACATATTCCTCCTCGCCCTTGTACAGCCAGTCAATGTTAATCAGGTTGAACAGCACTGAAACGCCAAAGCATATTGCCAGCTTTCTGTCAAACGATGCGCCGAGCCTGCTGAATATCAAAGCGCAGTAAAGAACAGTGGACACAAGTGTTGTAACCGCGTTTATAATAAACAGCTCGGAAAAGGTTTTGTTTGTAAGTCGCCTGTCGTCGCGCACCTTTGCAATTTCTCTGATTCCGTAGGCGGGGATTCCGAGTGCTGCAAGAGACACAAAATATGACGCTATGTTTTGGGCATAAGAAACACTTCCTATTCCCTCGGGCAGTATTATGCGTGAAACATAAATTGATGTGACAAGAGGAAAAAGGACGTTGCAAACATCATATATTACATTGAAAACGATATTTTTTTTAAGTGATTTCATATGCCGTTTGATTATTTTTTCAGTCTAATCCATTTCAGGAGCAAGCCGAGCTTTCTTCTGTATTTTATGTACAGCCCTTCAGCGAGCCCCGGCTCTCTCCAGATTTTTTCTTTTTCGCCTTTCAGCTCTTTGTATGCCTCAAGAGCCTCGCTTTTATACGGATAATAATATAATTCGTCGTATGTGACATAGCCCATTCTGTTTTTTTCGAGATAGCGCTCTTTCAGGATGTTGTATTCCTCGGCTCTGTCCCAATCGAGGTCATAGAGTTCCTCGGTTTTCGTCTGCTTATTATAAATGTATTTATAGCGCTTGCCGATAACTGCCAGCTTGCGCTGCGGCTGTGCATAATATGCGGTGTCGCAGTATACATATTCGTGCTCGGGTATTCTGCCGTGCAGAATAATGTCAGGCAAATCGGTGTGACTTGTCAGACTGTCGCATACAGACAAGCCGTCAATTCGCGGAGTAATCAGCGGAACACGCGTTACCGGGTCGTATACATCAAATCCGTAGCCGACCTTGCCCCTGTGCATATTCATATTTCCGTGGTCAGAGGTGACATAGATGCTGTCGTCGCCGAACTTTTCGCGAATGTGTCCGAGAATCAAATCAAATGCGTCAATATCGTCGCCGTAGCAGATTCTGCCGCGCAGAACGTGGGGAAGATGAAGCCAAATGAATGTTTTTTGCGAGGTGTTGATGCCGTCAAGCTCGTCGCAAATCATTTTTACAGACTTTTGCAGCCGGGTTTCATTGCGCTTGAGTTTATCTGTGTGCTGCTTGTAGCCGAGAGGCTGAAACATATTGAGAACGTGAAACTGCGTTTTTTCCTCGTCGCCAAACTCTCTCACATACGGCAAAGCCCCCGACTCGTAATCTGGCGACCACATCATATGGCAGGTGTAGCCCTGCGACTGCAGAATGTCAAAAATGCTCTCTTTTTCGCTTTTTTCAACTGCAGTAAAGGTTTTGCGTTTTTCAAACTCAAAGGGATATTTTCCTGTCAGCATTGATGAAAACGCCATTGCCGTTGAGCCGCCTGCCGTATGGTGATTCACAAACACAGTGCCCTTTTCGGCAAGCGCGTCAAGATTTGGCGTTTTGCCGTAACGCTCATTGCCGGAGTAAAGCGGCAGATATTCGGTGCTTAAAGCATCCTTTGAGTATAAAACAATTACATCCTTCATAATTTTTCTTTCTAAAAATCGTTCCTGAGCGCAAGGTTTTCCGTGCGACGCAGGAGGATTTTTTTCTTTATTTTATAAATCAAAAAACGCAGCAGGGTAATCGGATTTGCCCTGTGATAAAGTGATTTGCACTCCAGCAGATTGTCGTGAATTTTTATCTGAAACGCAGAGTGTGTGCGAATATACTCCTGCCTTTTTTTGACGCTTTCAAGATTCGCACTGCTCCAGGTTGCGCTGTAATGATGAATTGAATATGTGTTGTCGGTAATTTCAAGCTTGTTCTGCTTTCGCTCAAACGGACAAAAGTATTCGGGCGGGTATATCACAGCGCCGCCAAGCGCGGTTGGCGTGTTGATTTTTCGCGTGTAGCCGTACTTCAGAAAAGGACGAGTGTTTCTTGTCGGGCAGGGCGTCTGGTCGTAAATATTTTTTGCAAGCCTGAATTTTTCGTCCTTGTATTCGTCGAGCATTTCTTTAACGGCGCTGCTGTGCTTTACCGCGCCGAAGCCCAGTCCTGTCGCTATGAGAAGTGAGGGCTGCTCCATTGCAAGAAAACAGTCTGTCTTAAGCAGCTCGTCATCAATTGCTCTTATTAATTCAACATCCGTGTCAAGATATATTCCGCCGTTATTGTAGATTATGTCAAGTCTTGCATAATCGCTCACGAAAGCCCATTTTTTTGCTTCGTATGCCTCCTGTGTATAAGCGCAGGCATTTACATCATAATTGCTTTCGTCCCAGCGCTTAATCTCAAAATCGGGACAGTATTTTTTCCAGGATTCAATGCATTTTTGAACATTGGCAGGCAGAGGATTTTTGCCAAACCAGCAATAATGAATGATTTTAGGTATCATTTGGTGAATTTAATCCTCCTTTTAGTACGGCGTATCGAAATTCGCCTTTTTTTAGGAGCGTCCTCGGACTGTTTTGTGCCGTAGACGCTTTCGCGTACCACAAGGAGCAGTCCCGCAAGCATAAAGAATGTGAGGTATGCCGTTTCTCGTCTGATGCAGGAATTGTACCAAATATTAATAATCGCTAAAACTGATATGATTTGCGACAGGAATACCAGATGACTTCCGTTTTTTATCTTTGCTTTGTATTTTTGCGCATATAGTAAAATGAAAACAAATATTGCAACAAAGCCTATCAGACCCACAAAGCCTGTTTCAAGAAAAATCATTGAAACGGACAGGTTTCTGTATCCCAGATAAGAATAGGTGTTTGCAAATCCGCTGTTTGCCCATCCAAAGCTCTGTGAGCTTTCGCAGTATCCAAAGCCGTAGCCAAACAGATTTTTTACCTTGTCGTCGTGGAAGAAATAACTGTTTATCTGTGATATTGCAGTTGTTCTTGAGATTGTGGTGTTGTCGTAGTTATTGCTTGCATATGTTTTAACCCTGTCGATGTTTGAAAAGAATTTCAGAATATCCGGGTCAATTTTGTTGATTATCGGGATGGCGATAAACACAAGAATACCTGCTCCAAGAATTACAGCGGCATTGTTTGCGTTTGACTTTGAAAGAACAAGATATGTCAGAATTATAACAACTATTTCGATGAAGAAAAACTTTAGCTCCGCCATTGCCGCAAGCGCAACCGAGCTTGCAAGAATCCATATCAGATACGACAGCTTAATCATTTTCTGGTCAAACATAATGATTACGCACGTCGTGATTATAAACAGATAGTTGTTAAGGTAACCGTTACAGCCTGTCTGTATTCCGAACATACCGCCTATATTATCGCCGCGCAGTCCGAAAACAAAAAATTCCATCATAACGCACAGCACATTAAACGCCTGAAATCTGACAACATTTTTCAGTATATGCTCAAAATCCACGCTTTTGATAGTATAGGCGCAGCACAAAAAGAACACTATATAAAGATAGTTGTTCCTTGCAGCCCACAAAACTCTTCCAACCGGCGTTGAGCGCAGTAATGATACAAGCACAACCGCCAGCATATAAATCAAGACGTAGGAGTTGAATTTTCTGAACACCTTGTCGCTTAACATTATTGAGATTTTGGGAATTGCCAGAAGGGCAATAAAAATTGCATTTGCATCCAGAACATATCTGATTATTTCGGGAAAATGCAGAACGTCAATCAAAAATTCAACTATCAAAAGATAATAGATTTGAAATTCGATAAGATGCTTTTGTTTAATTACCATTTTAACGCTTTATCTTTCTTTTAATTCTTAACACTTCTTGCTTTGATTTTATCATCAAAACAAGAAACGCAGCATTTTTTGCCTTCATCGCGCCGAAAAAAAGCCTTTGCTGAAAATTCATTTTATTAATCGGATAACCGCAAAGCGCGTCTTGAAGCACTTTGTTGCTGCAAAACTCTTTAATATGCTTTTTCGATTCCTTTTTGCCGATTTTTTTCTCAAAGAAAACCTCGTGCTTGACACATACCATCGCATTTGTTAAAAAAACCTTTACGGCTCTCAATTTAAGCTCGGGATAGTTATATTTTTCAAGCATTTCGTCCGTTTTCTGAAACATCACAACTGCTTTGTCAAAGCGGTCCGGCTTGTAACTTGTTGTAAGGCTTTTGCTGTGATGCCAGTAATAATAAAGCTCGTCGGGAATAATTACAGCTTTTTTTAAATAACTGCAAAGCTCAATTCTGAACACCAAATCTTCGTTTATATATTCTCTTTCCGAAACAAAACGAAGGTTATTGTCATAAAAGAACTTGCCGCTGTACATCGCCATACAGGACGACATTCCTACGGGATACGGATTGACGGCGTGCTTTTCATCGGGTGCAATTGAATTGAGCAAAAAGCTTTTAATGATTTCATCGCCTTCTGCGGTGAACGTTTCAAATCCTTTTGAGTGAAACACCGCTTCTCCTATTACATCGGCGCTGCAGAAAAAGCACGCCTCGGCGCCCGTTTTTTCGATTTCACAAAGCGCTCTTTCGCAGGCGTTAAGAGCAAGATAATCATCTGAATCAACAAACATTGCGTAGTCGCCGGTCATTGCGTCAATTCCGCTGTTTCTCGCCATTCCGAGTCCTGCGTTTTTTTTGTGAACAACTTTTATGCGGCTGTCCTTTTCAGCCCACTTGTCACAAATGGCAGGGCAGCCGTCGGGCGATTCATCGTCAACAAGGATAATTTCCAAATTCGTGTATGTCTGATTGACGAGGTTGTTTATGCAGTTTTCAAGATATTTTTCAACGTTATAAATAGGAACAATAATACTTATCTTGCTGTCCATATTCAGCCTTTCAGTAATCCGGTATAAATATCTGTGTATGTGTTTACTTTTTTCTCAAATGTAAAAGCCTCTGCGTGAATTATGGCATTTTCGCCTTTTTTTAGCACCTCGTTTGGATTTTGGATGCAGTGAAGCAGTATTTTGCTGAGTGAATTAATATAGTCTTCCTTTGTTTTTCCGTCAAACAGATACGAGTTTTCGTCGCTGCAAAGCACCTTTCCGCCGCAGTGATTAAGCGTGATAACGGGGAGTCCGTGAGCCATCGCTTCAAGAATTACAGAGCCGGTTGCCTCTCTGAAGGAGGGGAAAACAAGCGCGTTTGCGCAGGAATACTGAAGGCTCATTTTTTTAAACGGAATTCTTCCGAGAAAAGAGACTTTGCCTTTTAAAGCTTCGTCGTTTAAAAAAAGTGTTTTTATTGTGTTTCCTTCTTCGCCGTAACCTATGATGTTCAATCTGTAATCACACGCTTTTGGCAAACGCTTTAGCGCGTCGAACAGCAGGTTAAATCCCTTTGTTTTAGTGAATCTTGAAACAATCAGAAAAGTGAAGGGCTTGCCTTCGTTTCCGGCTTGCCCCGCAGAGCCAAGCTCGTCGTCTTTAATCGCCGTATCCGAAAGAACGATTGAGTTTTCATTTGCTTTCAGATACTCCTTGGTTTCATAATTGGCAAACATAAGGCAATCGCATTTTGATTCGGTCTTTTGAGCGATAAATTTAAGCTTGTAAAAGCCGTTGATAACAGCGCGAAGGGTTTCAATATACCTTTTAGGCTTGGTATAATCAAGCAGCGCTTTCGGAACCTTTTGACCGCCTGCAATCGGACCGCAAACAAATTTTGCATTACCGATTTTATAGTATTTTCCGATGCTTCTGAATTCAACAGGAGCTATCTGATGAATAATGCTTATGCCGTTTTCATCGCAAATCCTTTTTGCGATGGGCAGCGCGGCTTTGTGCCATATATTGAGCCTGCCTGAATAAAACGGCGGCTTAAAGATTTTTTTGTATATGCGCTTAATGTCCGCGTAATAAAACTGAATATTGCCGGTTTCATTTTCGTTGCAATACTTTTCGATATTCTTTTTGTGCGCAGCCTTTGTCAAAACGAAAACATTGTGACTTTTTGCTGCCTCGAGCGGAATATTCCAACCGAGTTTATCCTCACTGCCGTTATACGGGTCGCAGGAATAGGCAATATAAAGTATGTTCATTTACGGGTTAACCTCTTGTATATGAATTATTCACCAAAGTTAAAGGTCGAGAGCCTGTCCAGCTCCTCCTTGCTAACCTTGCCGTCGCGATAGTCGCGACAAAGCTTGTTTTCGTACATTGAATACTTTTTGTTGCTGAACGGGCGAAGGAACTTGTGCCTGATAACCCACGCAGCAGGCACCCAAATGTATTTGTGCATTGCAGGCGATACCGAGCCTATCATCCAGCAGTTTCTGTCGCAGTGACGGACTTTTTCACGCACCTTTTCAGCCTGCTCGCTGTTCCAGAGCTCGTCCCAGCTCTGCTCGACGAGATTGCCCATAACCTCTTTTTCCTTCGTTCCGTTGCACGGCATAACATCGCCGTAAGGGTCAATAAAGAACGTGTCAAACGCCATATCGCAGGGCAAAAGGCGCTTGCCCGAATAAATATAGTTAATTAACCCGTGATTAAAGTAGGCTCTGAACCATTTTTTCGGCGAGTTTGATTTGAGCAGCTCGTTAATGAGCGACTCAAAGTTTTCAGCTACCATCGGACGGTTGTGAATTATGTTTTTGTCCTCTACAAAATAAAAAGAGTTGTGCAGCGACGCCGTTGCAAATTCCATATTCATTTCGTCCGAAAGCTTGTAAAGCGGCACCAAATCTTTTGCGTTCACATCCTGCACCGTCATTCCGAAACCCACATCGGGGTGATTCATCTCAACAAGCTTTTTGAGCGTTGAATAGCCCCTGTTAAAGCCGTCGTCCAGTCCGCGAATAGCATTGTTTGTGTCCTCAAGCCCTTCAATTGAAATGCGTATTCCCACATTCGGGAACTCTTTGCACAAATCAATAATTCTGTCGGTAAAAAAGCCGTTTGTCGAAATAACAATTCTGTCGCTTTTTTTGTAAAGCTCGCGCACTATGTCACCAAGGTCGTCGCGTATAAACGGCTCGCCGCCCGTAATGTTTGTAAAATACATCTGCGGCAGTTTTTTAATTGTATCAACCGTGATTTCCTCCTCGGGCTTTGAGGGCTCTTTGTAGCGGTTGCACATCGTGCATTTTGCATTGCAACGGTATGTAACTATAACTGTTCCGTTTAGTTTTTTTGCCATTTTTACTCCCTTAAGCAGAGTAAGACGAATCCGAATACGGCTTAAAATGGCGGATTTGTATTATCTCTGCGTTAAAAATACTCGGAATACGCAAGTATTCCTGCGTTTTTTGCCTTGACCTAAACCAAATCTGCTCATTTTAAACTGCAAAGCACCTGAAATGCTTGGAGTTAAGATGAAATTTGGCTTTTGAGGTCGCAGCTTTGCTGGCGCAAAGCAAGATCGAAAATGCCGAAGTTCGCTTAAATACTGCGTTTCAGGCGATTCGGATTCGTCTTGCTCTGCTTAATCAGTATAGATTTTCAGTAGCTTGTCGCAGTAGGTCTCTGCGGTGTCAAATTCTGCTTCAAGGCAGTTTTTGCTCATTTCGTCTGCGTTTGCGACAGCCTCATTAACTGCTCTTTCAAAATCGACGGCGTTTTTGCTTTCAAACAGAACGCCTGTTTTGCCGTTCTCAATCAGTTCGGGAATACCGCCAATGTCAGCGCCCACAACGGGCGTGCCGTACATAATGCTCTCCATAACAGAGAACGGGCAGTTTTCGTACCAAATGCTCGGATACACAGAGCATCTGGCATTTTTAATCAGTGTAACGAGCTCGTCACCGGATTTAAAGCCGACATTTTTTATGTTATCGGCAGCGTCTATTTTGCTTTCAAACTCTCCCGAGCCTGCACAGACAAAATTAATATCCTTTGCTTCGAGTATAGTGTCAATGCCTTTTTCCTTGCTGTATCTGCCGAAATAAAGAACATAGTCGCCTTTTTCTGCGTTTTGCGTAGCTTCTTTGTCTATAAAATTGTGCAGCGCAATAGTTTTGCCGGCAAAAAGGGGATTGGTGTCCATCTTGCTTTTAAGGAATTCGCTGCAGCAGATTATTTTGTCAATATATTTGTAAGTCTTAAGCCATTTGTAAAGTGTTGCCTCACAGGTTCCGACAACGCTTTTAGCCTTTGACGAGTGTATGCAGTTCTTTTTTGCACAGTTTAAAAAGTGACCGCCTATACAGTCCTCGCACACTTTACCGAAGGAATCAAACATCATATGATTCGGGCACAAAAGCTGGTAATCGTGCGCGGTAAAAATAATCTTCACCTTTTTTTCTGCGCGCTTTTTGTAATTTTCAGCGGCGTATATAATACTCGGTGTAAGCTGGTAGTTAAAGTTGTTTATATGAATTATGTCGGGCTGAAAATCGTCGAGAACAATTTTCATTTTACGCTTTGCCTCGCCCGAGTAAATTGTTTTTATCGGATAAGTAATTTTTTTCAGTTTGCTGCCGCCGTGAAAATCCATATCTGCGGTGTACTGCTCTGCGCGGTTGCCAACGCATCTGCCCTCGTGCTCCATACCGAAGTACTGCACCTCGTGACCGAGTGCGGTCAGTTGCTCGCCGAGTTTAAAGATATATGTTTCCGACCCGCCGTTGGGGTGCAGAAATTTGTTAACCATCAGAATTTTCATACGGACAGTCCTTTGTAAAGATTGAGTGTTTTTGCGGTTACATCCTGCCAGTCAAATTTTTTGCAGATGTAATCTGCGCTGCAGCTTTTAAGCTGCGCAATTTTTTCGCCGCCTGCAAGAAGGCAGGCAAGCTTTGAATTTAAATCATTCTCACTGCCTTTTTCAAAATATACGGCGCAGTCGCCGCACACCTCGGTGCATTCGGGAATATCGCTTGTTAAACAGCAGTTGCCAAAGCTCATAGCCTCGAGCAGACTGATGGGCATACCCTCAAGGTCGCTTGGCAGACAGTAGATAAGTGCGTTCGAGTACAGCTCTTCAAGCTCTCTGCCCTGAACAAAGCCTGTAAAGATTATTCTGTCGTCGCCGTCTGCAAGCGCTTTGAGTTCCTTTTCATACTCGCCTGTGTGGCTCGCGCCTCCTGCGATAACCAGTTTTTTGCCGGTGTTTAGTCGTCGGTAGGCGTTAATCAGATAATGCACGCCCTTTTCGGGCACAAGCCGTCCGAGAAAAAGAATGTAGCCGTCTTTTTCAAGGGCGTATTTTTCTTTTATTATTTTCGCGTCCGCCGTTTCGGGGCGGGTAACGCCGTTTGGAATATATGTTGTTTTTCTGCCGTATACAGACATAAAATAGTTCTGCACGTTTTCGGACAGAACTATTATTTCGTCGGCGTGCTTTGCGGCGGTTTTTTCGCCGAATTTTAAAAATTCAGTTGCAAATCCGCCCCATTTCGCCCTCTGCCAGTCGAGCCCGTGAATAGTTGCCACACATCGCTTGCCAAAAAGCTTTGCAAGCGGAATCGTTGCACACGGTCCCTCGGCATGAAAGTGAATCACGTCATATTTTTTTACAGCGGCGCAAGCGGTAGCAAGCGCACTGTAAACTATTGCGTTCAGCTTTGAGCTGTTCGGCGTGGGAATCCATTTGATTTTAACGCCCTCCCACTCGGCGAGAGCTTTTGAGTCGAACTCTTTGCCTGCTATGTGTTCACTTTTTCTGTTGTAGGCAGTAACCTCGTGACCGAGCGCCGCCATTCTTTTTGACAGCTCGCCCACAACAATTTCAATTCCGCCCTCGCGCGACGGTATTCTTTTGTGACCTATCATAGCAATTTTCATCGCCTGTTACTCTGCTCCTTTGTGAGTTAAAACAACGTACACGGTCTTTAACAGGATTTTAATATCCAGTCCGATTGACCACTCGTCGATGTATTGGCAGTCGAGCTTTACAACCTCTTCAAAATCGGTAATCTCGCTCCTGCCGTTGACCTGCCACATACCCGTGATGCCGGGCTTCATCGAAAGACGGCGCTTGTGTCTGCTTTCGTACTGTTCAAATTCGCTGATTGTGGGCGGTCTTGTGCCCACAAGGCTCATATCGCCCTTGAGCACATTGAAAAATTGCGGAAATTCGTCAATGCTGTATTTTCTGATGAATTTTCCAACCTTTGTAACACGCGGGTCGTCGTCAACTTTAAACATCAGCCCGTCAATTTTATTTTCTTTTTCAAGTTCAGCCTTGCGCTCCTCGGCGTCAACGTACATCGAACGGATTTTGTAAATATTGAAGATTCTTCCGTTCTTGCCGACGCGCTGCTGTTTGAAAATCAGCGGTCCGGGGGAGTCCTTTTTTAGCGGAATCGCCACAATCGCCATCAGAATCAGTGTAATTATGCAGCCGATTATTGACACAAAAATATCCGCAACTCGCTTTGCCACCAGCGCTCCCGTGCTGTAGGTTGCAGCGGCAAAGGTCGCCATCGGGTATCCTGCGTAAACCTTGCAATTAATGTTGTCAAACTTGCTTTCATTGAGCATCTCGCTCAACACGGGAATATGCAGATGCACGGTGATTCCCATATCCTCGAGCTCCTCAACAACCTCCTGCACCTCGGACGCGTCAGCATAGTCAAGGTTAATGAAAACCTCGTCAAGCGGCGCGGAACGAATCCACTCCATAAAGCTTTCATCAGTTGAAATTACCGGAACATCGCAAATTGCTTCAGGATAGCCGCCGTGCTGCATAACCGTTGTTCCGCCTGCTTTTGACGGTGCGAGCGAGCTTGCAAAAACCGTGTCGGCAAGCACCACGCCCGAAACATTAAGCATCCAGTCTTTTTTGATGTCGGCTATAAAATCCTCGGCAATGTCGCTTGTGGTGATAATTCCGACAATTGACGCTGTTTTGCTCTTTGTGTAAAATCCGGTTATCCAGCGCTTGAGAAAGTATCTTTCGGGCATCAGAAGCGCCAGATACATCAGATAACCCGACAAAAGCATATAACGCGATTCGATAATCGGATTTTTCAGCAGAAGAATGATTGCCGAAAATGTCAGATATGTAAGCGACGCGTTGCGAAACGCCGACATCGCCTCGACCTTTCGGTTGCGGCGGGTGATGTCGAGGTTTGAGTGAAAGCCGCTGTAAATTATGATGAACGCCAGCAGCATTGATATAAAATATCCAAGCCAGTCGCTTGACGCATAGTCAAAAATTTTGAAAACAATGAAGTGAAAAACAACATAGGAAATTGCATTTGCAATAACAAGGCAAAAAAGGTCAGAGAAAAACTCCAGCCAAAACTGCACCTTTCCTTTTCTGTTCATTTAATCACCTTGATTTAATAGTTGTAGTTGTAATTATAGCTATAATTGTAGTTGTATTTTCTGTAATAAGAATAATACTTCTTTTTGTCGCTGCTCACATCGTTGAGAATGAAACCGAGTATGTTGGCGTCAATCTGACCCAGGCTTGAAACAGTGGCTTTAACATCGTTGATGTTGGTTGTATCCGTTTTGATAATCAGAATATAACCCGTAACCTTTTGTGCAAAAAGCGTTGAGTCAGTAACAAGGTTAATCGGCGGCGTGTCTACGAACACGCAGTCATAATGCTCTCTGACAAATGACAGCAGTTTGTCCATACGGCTTGACGACAGCAGCTCTGCAGGGTTTGGCGGGATTTTGCCTGCTGTCAGCACGGACAGATTTTCAATCGGTGTTTTTGAAACGGAAATGCTGTCCGTAAGTCCTGCAAGGATTTCTGACAGACCGTTCTTTACGGGGATTGAAAACATCTTGTGCATTGTGGGGTTACGCATATCAGAGTCGATGATGAGCGTTTTTTTGCCCATCTGTGCAAAGCTGATTGCAAGGTTGATTGTGTTGATTGTCTTGCCGTTGTTCGCAGTAGGACTTGTCACAACAAATATGGGGCATTTTTCGCCCTGCTGAAGAAACAGCAGATTTGTTCTGATTGAATTATATGCCTCTTTAACCTGGAAGGAGGTGTCGTTGCCGAGAATCTTTGCGGGGTCCGCTTTGTTGAACCCGTTGTTTTCAGCAAGCTTTCTTCTCTTACTTCTTTTGCTCATTAAACACATCTCCTTTCACATCCTGAATACTCTTTAACAGCGAATCGCTTGGCTTCGGCGCGGTGTCAGTCAGCGGATTTTCGCTCAAAACGTCCGTCGCCGAATACTTGTCCGAGCTGTTCTTTGATGTGCCGAGTCTCGGAATAGTGCCGAGGACAGGGATTTCAAATTCTCTTTCAAGGTCTTTCGCCTCGGTGATTGAGGTGTCAAAAATCTCGTAGACAAAGAATGCTGCAAACGACAGCACAAAGCCTATAATCGCACCGATAAGAATATTTCTCTTCAAATTCGGTGACGACGGGAATTGCGGCACTTTTGCATAGTCGATTACCCTGATTCCGCCGCCCTCTACGATTTTAACAACCTCGTCGGGTGCGATTCGTGCAATCGCGTTTGCAATTTTTTCCGCGGTGTCGGGGTCGTGGTGCTTTACCGTAACGGTAAACGCCTGGATTCCCTCAACAGCGCCTGCCGATATGGATTCCTTGATTTCCTTTGTTGAGTTCATCTGAAGCTCTTTTGCCACCTTGTCAACAACGGTGTCGCTCTTGATGATGTAAACATAAAGCTCGGCAAGTTTTTCACCCGCGGTGAGTTCCGAGTCGGTGACAGATGACGCCGTACTGATAGCATCGGCGCTGCTTTTTGCAAAAAATTTGACCGTTGCCGTGTAAGTCGGCGTGATAAAAAGTTGGGTGAATGCGCCTGAAAGCACGGCGCCAAGAATAGTGATGAGAACAATATAGATAACCTTATTTCTCATCATATAGACGATTTTTCTCAAATCTATTTCGATTTCTTTGCTCTCGTTCATACAGACCTCCGAAAAATTTTGATTTTACGCCAAAGGGCGCAAAGATACATAATGTATTATAACAATTCTGTATTACAAAGTCAATTAAATAATAATAAATATAATATATAAAATAATGGTAAATAAAAAAGCCCCGAAAGCTTGATGCTTTCGGGATTTCTTTATTTAGCAATATCTGATGTTCTGCTTTCGCGGATGATGTTAACCTTAATCTGTCCGGGATAATCCATCTCGTCCTCAATGCGCTTAACAATCTTTCTTGCGACAAGCGGCATCGTTTTGTCGTCGATGATTTCGGGCTTAACCATAACTCTGACTTCTCTGCCTGCCTGGATGGCATATGCCTTTTCAACACCCTCAAAGCTTGTGGAAATTTCCTCAAGCTGCTGCAGGCGCTTGATATAGTTTTCAATATTCTCGCGTCTTGCGCCGGGTCTTGCGGCAGAAACAGCGTCGGCTGCCTGAACGAGTGCTGCAACAACAGTTTTGCACTCAACATCGCCGTGGTGCGCCTGAATTGCGTGAACAATCGCGTCGCTTTCCTTGTATTTGCGGGCGTATTCAACGCCGAGTGCGATATGACCGCCCTCCATTTCGTGGTCGACTGCCTTACCGATATCGTGAAGAAGTCCTGCGCGGCGTGCCTGCTTTTCGTCAACGCCGAGCTCGGCAGCCATAAGTCCTGCGATGTATGAAACCTCAAGCGAGTGCTTGAGAACGCTCTGACCGTAAGATGTACGGTACTTGAGCTTACCGAGGAGCTTGACAAGCTCGGGATGAATCGAACCGCAGTTCGCGCTGATAACAGCCTTTTCACCCTCTGCCTTAATGGTCTGCTCAACCTCTTTCTTTGATTTTTCGTACATTTCCTCAATTCTGGTCGGGTGAATTCTGCCGTCCTGAA
>CAMPBI010000022.1 GCA_946637545.1 uncultured Clostridia bacterium
ACGCCGAATACCTCGCGCGTGAACTGCGTGGGCTTTGCCCATTTTGTTGAATTTGCCGGAATGGAATATGCAGTCAGTCCGTTCTTTTCGCACACCATATGAGCGCGCTTTTCGTGGTAGTCGCTCGTCGCAACAGCAACCTCGGTTGAAAGGTTGTTGTCGTCGATTATCTTCTTTGAATTTGCGATGTTTTCGTCGGTGCTGTGGGACTTGTCCTCAATGAAAATACGGCTTTCATCAATACCTTTTTCAACAAGAAGGTCGTGTATGCACTGACCTTCGGACAGATTTTCGTCACTGCCCTGACCGCCCGAGGCGATAACAACCGCGTCGGGATGCTCTTCAAGATATTTTGCGGCGGCGGAGCATCTTGCTTTGAGCGAGCCTGACGGAACATCGCCCTTGATTCTGCAGCCGAGCACGATTACAGTAGTCTGGTCAGTTGCTGTCTGGTGCGAGTTTGAAACTATGCTTGAAAGCGTGCCGAAAAAAGCTGCCAGAAATGAAATTGCAAGCACGCAGATTACAGAAAGAATTATTATAACCTGCTTTTTATGGTCGGTTTCAATCTGACCTTTTATAAACGTTACAATCACGTTCAGCAGCGCTCCGAGCGCCACAATTCCTCCGCCTGCGAGGTAGCCGAACAGGTTACCAAGATTCAGCTCACCGAGCGAAACAAGCGGCGGCAGGTAAATTCTGATTATATATATTCCAAAAACGATTAGTATTATCTGAACTATGAGCATAGGTGAACTCCTTTTTTGCAGTATCTTTTTCATAATAACTCCTTGAGTCTATAGTCTTGAGTCTGTTGTCTTGAGTCTGTTGTCTTGAGTCTTGAGTCTTGATTCTTGAGTCTGAATTCAAAATCTTACCTTTTAAATTCGAGTATATCTCCCGGCTGGCAGTCGAGCGCGTCACAAAGCTTGGCAAGGGTTGAAACCTTGAGCGCTTTTGCTTTGCCGTTTTTCAGTATAGAAATGTTTGCCATTGTGATTCCGACCCTTTCGGACAGCTCTGTCACGCTCATTTTGCGCTTTGCCAGCATCACATCAATGTTGAAAATTATTCTGTTATCTTCCACTCTGTTTACCTCTATGTCAAATTGTATAATCACTCTGGTCCTGCAAAACTGTTGCGTTTTCAAGCAGTGATGACAGCGCAAACGCACAGATGCTGATTGCAAGGAATATTGCGATTATCAGCGAAAACGAAATGAACAGTGCAAAAAACGACCTGCCTGCTGCAAAAAGCAGTGTGTTTGTAATCACAACAAGCACCGTGTCAGCAGCCATAAGGCAGCCGATTATCTTTGTGTTTTTTGCGTTTTCTTTGCAAAATGATTTGTTCTTTTGAATATTGCCTGCAATGCTCCACGCCGGAACAAGCGCCACAAAGCAGGGAACGGCGCATATGTAAAGCGAGCACAGCCACATATTATGTGTTATCAGGCTGAAGCCCGGCAGAATGTAGTCGAGTATTCTTCGCATAACAATGCAGCAAATCAGTCCCGAAATGCCGAGCAGTACTATTGCCGCTTTGATTAATATGCCTATTGTCCTTTTGTTCATATTTGACCCTCCTTGTCATTACGCTTTCACTATATCACAGCATATCGGAAAAGTCAATAAAAATTTATCGAGTTACGATAAATATTGTTTGAGCTACAACCTGCATACACTTTATGTTTGACATATCTGCTTTAAGTATATATAATAATACAGCACTAATTATTTTGAGGTAAAGCTATGATTTGCAATACAATTCTTGATGCAATCGGACACACTCCGATGATTCGTCTTAACAAAATGACAGGTCCCGAGGACGCCGAAATCCTCGTAAAGTACGAGGGCGTGAATATCGGCGGCTCGATTAAAACGCGCACGGCGTATAATATGCTCAAGAGCGCTGCTAAAAAGGGCAAGATTGACGAAAATTCTATTATCGTTGAGCCGACAAGCGGCAATCAGGGTATAGGAATTGCACTTTGCGGCGCGGTTATGGGATATAAGGTCAGAATTATTATGCCCGATTCAGTGTCTGAAGAAAGGCGCAAACTCATTAAAAATTACGGCGCGGAGGTTGTTCTGATTCACGACGACGGTGACATCGGCGCGTGCATTGAGGAGTGCATCAACACTGCAAAGCGTATGAAGGAAGAGGACAGCAATGTTTTTATCCCGTCGCAGTTTGACAATCCCGACAACCCGAAGGCGCACATTTTTTACACGGCAACCGAAATTCTCGAGCAGGTAAACTGCGAAATTGACGGCTTTTGCAGCGGCGTCGGCACGGGCGGCACAATCAGCGGTATCGGCGAGGTGCTAAAAAGGCAGAACCCCGCAATCACAATTTGGGCTGTTGAGCCTGCAAACGCTGCAATATTAAGCGGCGGCTCGGTTGGCACACATCTTCAGATGGGTATCGGCGACGGACTCATCCCTGAAAATCTCAACACAAACATTTACGACAACATCTGTGTTATTTCCGACAAAGAGGCAATTGAAACTGCGCGCCGCCTTGCAAGCGAGGAGGGCATTATGTGCGGCATCTCAAGCGGCTCAAATGTTGCGGCTGCAATCAGACTTGCGCGCCGTCTCGGCAAGGGCAAAACTGTCGTAACAGTTCTTCCCGACACGGGCGAAAGGTATTTCAGCACAGAGCTTTTTGACGATTAATGTATGAAAAAATTACTCGTTTATCTTAAGGATTACAAATTACAGTGCGTGCTTTCACCGCTTTTCAAAATGCTTGAGGCGTGCTTTGAACTCATTGTTCCGCTTGTTGTTGCGGCAATAATCGACAAGGGCATCAAAGCAGGCAATATGGGCGTGGTATATTCACGCTCGGCGGTGCTTGTTCTTCTTGCGCTCATCGGTATGGTTGCGGCAATCAGCGCGCAGTATTTTGCAGCGCGCGCGGCAACGGGCTTTGCAACGCAGGTGCGCCATGCGCTGTTCAGTAAAATACAGAGCTTTTCATTCAGCGAAATTGACAAGGTGGGCACCTCCACGCTCATAACAAGGATGACAAACGACGTCAACCAGGCACAGAGCGGGGTAAATATGGTGCTTCGCCTTTTTCTGCGTTCACCGTTCATTGTGGCAGGCGCTTTCGTTATGGCGCTGTTCATTGACGTAAAAGCCGGGCTCATCTTCCTCGGCGTAATCCTTTTGCTCTCGGCAGTAGTTGTGACTATTATGAAAATCACCGTGCCAAAGTACAAGAGCGTGCAGGCAACGCTTGACGAGGTAACGCTCCTCACACGCGAAAACCTCGGCGGCGCCCGTGTTATACGCGCTTTTTGCGACGAGCAGAACGAGTATGCAAAATTCAATAACAAAAACAATTACCTTGCGCACCTTCAGCGCGTTGCAGGCAGAATATCCGCGCTTATGAATCCGCTTACTTTTTTGATTGTGAATGTGGGAATAATCGTGCTTATCCGCTACGGCGCCGTTGAGGTAAACTCCTCGCGACTGACGCAGGGTGAAGTTGTTGCGCTTTATAACTATATGAGCCAGATTCTTGTTGAGCTTATCAAGTTTGCAAATCTGATTGTGACCGTCACCAAAGGCTTTGCCTCGGGCGGCAGAATTGCCGCGGTGCTTGAGCTTGAAAACACGCTTGAGCATACCGACAGCGCTGAAACAGTCGATTCGCACAGTGTTGCGTTCAGCGGAGTTTCGCTCACTTACAGCGGCGCAGGCGAGGAAAGCCTGAGCGACATTTCCTTTACTGCCGACAGGGGCGAGGTTGTCGGAATAATAGGCTCAACGGGCAGCGGCAAGTCGTCTCTCGTAAGCCTAATTGCTCATTTTTACGACGCGACAAAGGGCACCGTGACCGTTGAAGGCAGGGCTGTAAATTCGTATACAAATGATGAACTTCAGCAAAAAATCGGCTTTGTTATGCAAAAGTCGGTGCTTTTCAGCGGAACAGTGCGCGACAATATCAGATGGGGCAAGCCGGACGCTACCGACGACGAAATAACCGAGGCACTCAAGATTGCGCAGATTTACGATACGGTGTGCGAAAAAGACGGGCTCGACACCGTTATTGAACACGGCGGCGGAAATCTGTCAGGCGGACAAAAGCAGAGGCTTTCGGTTGCGCGTGCAATTGTCAGCAAGCCTGAAATTATAGTTCTTGACGACAGCGCATCAGCGCTCGATTTTGCAACGGAACGTGCAATGCGCGAGGCGATTCTGGCGCTCGACTATCAGCCGACGCTCTTTATTGTGTCGCAGCGATGTTCGTCAATTCTTACGGCAGATAAAATTATTGTGCTCGACGACGGCAGATGCGTCGGTATGGGCACAAACGCAGAGCTCCTCGGCTCGTGCGACGTCTATCGCGAGATTTATTCCTCGCAGTTTGACGACGCGGATGAATATGTGAAGGAGGGCGTGTAATGACTAATAAAGACATTATCAAAAGAGTTCTCTCCTTCGTTTCAAGATACAAATTTTATATTGCGGCGTCGGTGATTTTTGCACTTGTCAGCTCGCTCGGCGCGCTGTACGTGCCTATTCTGATAGGTGAGGGAATCGACCTTATTGTTTCAGGCGGCGCTGTCGATTTCGGCGGTGTTGCTGCTGTGCTGATAAAGGTAGCGGTCATAGTCGCACTTTGCGCCGTATCGCAGTGGATAATGAATTCCTGCAACAACAAAATCACATTTAATGTTGTTCGCGATATGCGCCGCAAGGCGTTTGCAAAGATTGAAAAGCTCCCGATTTCATACATCGACTCTCACCCGACGGGAGAAATTGTGTCGCGTGTTATTGCCGACGTTGACCAGTTCGCCGACGGACTACTTATGGGCTTTACACAGTTCTTTACGGGCGTTGTCACAATCGTTGGCACACTCGGATTTATGCTGTCAATCAACGTGTGGATTACTGTTGTAGTCGTTGTTCTGACACCGCTGTCGTTTCTTCTTGCAGGCTTTATTGCCAAAAAAACTTACAGTATGTTCAGACTGCAGAGCGAAACACGCGGCGAGCAGACTGCCTTTATTGACGAAATGATAGGCGCGCAGAAAACTGTCACCGCATACAGCCACGGCGATGAGAATATCGAAAAGTTTGATGAAATCAATGCAAGACTTGAAAAATATTCGCTTCGCGCTGTGTTCTTTTCATCAATCACAAATCCGGGAACGCGTTTTGTAAACGCTATTGTGTATGCGGCTGTTGCATTTTTCGGCGCAATGCTTGCCGTAAAAACTGAAGGTCAGGCAATTACTGTCGGCGTGCTTGCAAGCTTTCTTGCTTACGCTAATCAGTACACAAAACCGTTCAACGAAATAAGCGGCGTTGTCACAGAACTTCAAAATGCAATCGCCTGCGCGGGCAGACTTTTTGAATTGCTCGATGAGGAGAGCGTTGCTCCCGATAAGAACGGCGCGCTCGAAATCCGCGACGCAAACGGTGTGCTTGAACTGAAAAGAATAGACTTTTCATACACGGCAAATCAGCATCTTATTGAGAACTTCAATCTGTCTGTCAAGGCAGGCCAGCGCGTTGCTATTGTCGGACCTACGGGTTGCGGAAAAACAACGCTTATTAATCTGCTTATGCGTTTTTACGACCCGCAAAGCGGAACAATCTCAATCGACGGTCACGACTACGACGACATCACGCGCAAGTCGCTTCGCGAGAGTTTTGGTATGGTACTTCAGGACACCTGGCTTAAGGCGGGAACTATCAGAGAAAACCTTACGCTCGGCGCTCCTGATGCAACTGATGACGAGGTTATCGAGGCTGCTAAAAAAGCACATTCCCATTCGTTTATCAAGCGCCTTCCCGACGGTTATAACACCGTTCTCGGCGAGGACGGAGGCTCACTGTCGCAGGGGCAAAAGCAGCTTTTGTGCATAACGCGCCTTATGCTGTGCAAACCCTCGATGCTGATTCTCGACGAGGCTACTTCATCAATCGATACGAGAACGGAAATCAGAATACAAAAGGCTTTTTCGGCTCTGATGCAGGGCAGAACAACATTTATTGTTGCGCACCGTCTTGCAACAATCCGCGAGGCTGACATAATTCTTGTGATGAAGGACGGCAGCATAATCGAGCAGGGAACGCACAACGAGCTGCTTGCTAAAAACGGATTTTATACCGAACTTTATCAGTCGCAGTTCCCAAGCAGAAATGCAAAAAATGTATAAATATACCTTTTGAATCAATATTAATTCATTTTCATTCAAACACTTGTATATTTTAAAGACAAATGCTATAATCTGTCTGTTATTGCGAAAGGTGGTATACAATGGAACAGACTTCAGCCTGCGCTATGCGCACAAAGAAAAAAATGGCAGGCGCTTTGAAGGAATTAATGAAATCAAACTCGTTTGACAAAATCACAGTTTCCGATATTGCGGAACTTTCTAATATTCACAGACAGACTTTTTACTATCATTTTCAGGACAGATACGAGCTTCTTGACTGGCTGCTGTATAATGAGCTTCTTTTGCCTCTTCTCGACGGTCTTAACTTTGACAATATGTATGACAAGCTCGGCGAAATGTTTGCAAAAATGAAGGCTGACAAAAAGTTTTATCACAACGCGCTCAAGATTAACAGCGAGGACCTTACACGATACATCAGCCGCGTTGCAACAGAACAATTCACCGACATCGTCAGTGAGCTCGGCAGGAAAAACGGCGTCGAGGGTGTTGACCGCGACAGCGATATTGTAATTGCAGAGTTTTTCGGTTACGGTATCACAGGAGTAGTTATGAGCTGGGCAAACAGGGGAATGAAGGAATCGCCCGAGGTTATGACAATGCGTATTCAGAACCTTTTTGGCGCCTGCAAAACTGTTGCTGTAAAAGTTGCAAAATAATATGAATAATAGATTAAAAAATAATCTTATATCTGTAATTAAAGAAGCGCAGCTAAAACTCGGTTACGAGCAGCATGCGTTCGGCGTGAATTATATTTCGCGTTCGCTCTGCCATCTGCTTGGCTGCAGTGAGGATGAACTCGATTCAGCGATTTGGCAGTTTTGCAGCGAAGCTGTCGGCACCTTTGGCGAAATCAGCGTTCGCAAAAAGAACGGCGGATACAGATTCGACGTACCCGTAAAGGGTGTTGCTTATGTGCACGAAATGCTGTCGGACGACGAATTCCTTTCGGTGTTTATACGCACGGTAAGGCAGCCGCAGTGCACGGTTGAACAGGTGCTTTCGGTGTTTCGCTCATTCTCGGACAAGGTGCATTTTGAAGAGGTCGCAAACGGCGAGTTTGACTACCTGATTTACTTTGAAGAGGACGGCATCGACGATTTCTGGTACTGCTTTCACGACGACGGGCTGCAGCTTGAATATCACAGATTTATCAAAGAGGATTACCTCGACTTCGGATTTTAAGGCAGGGCATATTGCTTTGCCTTTTTGTATGTGATAAAATGCTTTTGAGGTGACTCGATGCAATTCTACGAATTCTTCAAATCAGTGCTTGATTATGTGCCCGATTCGTATGGCTACGCCCGCGACTTTATGTGGTCGATTATGCCGTATATTCTGATGGGATGCGCACTGTTTACCGCCTTTTTCGGACTGAAATGTGCAAACGCCTGGTGTTATGTTACTTTCTTTTTGATGGGCGGCTCGCTCTCTGCAAAGTACCTGCTTCCCGCATTCAATATGTACGATTTCTGGTTCTGGTTTATGTTTGCGGTGTGTCTGACTATTGCGATACTTTTCGCGTTCTTCTCAAAATATCTGTTTCGGGCGCAGCTTGTGGTGTCAATGTTTTTTCTCGTCTATTCGGCACTGCCTGCTTTTGTGTGGTATCTTGGCGAGCGCGGCGCAGATGCTGTAAGCATAATCGCCGCTTTGGCGCTTGCCTTTTTGACAGTTAAATATAAATATATCCTTGTTATTGCAACAACTGCGTTCAGCGGCTCGTTCATCTTTTTTGAGGTTGCGGGCGATTTGTACGGTGTGCCTTACACAAGGCTTTTCGGCATTTTGCTTGGCATTGCGGCTCTTGCTTTTCAGTGCTATATCTGTCGCGAGCAGCTTGAGGAAACCTACAGGGACGTCAAAATGAAATACAAGAAAACAGAAAAGGGCGGCAAAAAGCTTTATCACAAGCTCGATGAAAAGGTCCACTTTGCACAGGAACTTGCAGATGAGAGCGACGCTGTCGGTAAGATTGAGGAAAAACAAACCGACGGCGCGGAAAATCCGTTGAACGACGGCGAAAATTGTGATAAGATAGATTCAGAGGAGATGATTGAGTGAAAGACAAAAAAGCAAAAACCGAAAATCAGCATCCTAACAAAATCGGTATCAAAGAGGCGGCAGGTTATGCGCTCGGCGACGGCGGCAACCTGTTTGTACTCACATATGTATCGTCGTTTTTAAAGGTATTTTATACCGACGTTCTCAAAATTCCGACGCAGAAGGTTGCAACCCTGTTCCTTGTGACAAGGCTTTGGGACGCTGTCAACGACCCGCTTTGGGGTGCGATTGTTGCAAAACGACCACCCGGAAAAGACGGTAAGTACAGACCGTATCTCAAGTGGATTGCAATTCCCGTTGCGCTTGCAGAGCTTATATGCTTTTACGATATTTCAAAGCACACTGACAATATGCTTGTCATAATGATTTTTGCGTATGTTACATACATCAGCTTCGGTATGCTTTACACGGGGATTAATGTTCCGTTCGGCTCGCTCGCGTCGGTAATCACCGATGACCCTAACGGCAGAACGCTGCTTTCAACTTTCCGTGCAATCGGCGGAGGAATCGGCGGTGCGGCACCGCTTCTTATTGCACCTCTGATTATCTATACAAAGAGCAAAGACGCAAACGGCAATGTTATCAATGTTGCAGACAGCAACGGTATGTTCTTTTTCGCGCTGGCTATGTCTGTTTGCGCAGTGCTGTTTTATTTCGCGTGTTACGGTACTACCAGAGAGCGCGTGAAGTCAGACGTCAATCCGAACGTAAATGTGGGCGCGGCGTACAAGGCAATGATTAAGAGCCGTCCGTTTATGGTGCTTGCTTTCACAGGTGTTCTTATCAGCGGACAGCTTCAGTTTGCGTCGCTCAATCAGTATCTTTACAAAAACTATTTTTGCAACACAAATCTGTCAATTATCGGCTCAATTGCGCAGTATCTTCCTATGGCGCTGATGATTCCCGTAACGCCGATGCTCGTTAAAAAGTACGGCAAAAAGGAGCTTGCAGGCTTTGGCTCAATGTTTGCAGCGGCAGCCGCAATAGCGTGCTATGTGCTCAAACCAAAGCCCGACCAGCCGTGGCTCTTTATGGTGCTGCTTTTCATTATCGGATTCGGCTATTCGTTCGTTTCAATCACAAACTGGGCTGTAGTTGCCGACGTAATCGACTATCAGTTTGTCAAAACAGGCATCAAGAGCGAAAGCACGATTTATGCAGTGTACACCTTCTGCCGTAAACTCGGTCAGACAATTGCCGACTACGGCGGACTTATGCTGCTCAGCAAGGTAGGCTACGAGGTTGACAAAATGTCAAATGCAGGCTATGTAAGCGGTGTTTCCGAGGGAATACTTAAGGTCTGCACAATTATTCCTGCAATTACTTACACACTCATCTGGCTGCTATACCGCTTTGGCTATCCGCTGACAAAGGAAAAGCTCGAGCCGATTTATGAAAAAGTTCACGAAAGTAACGAAATAGTTTCTGAATAAAAAACAGGAATCTCGCCTAAACGAGATTCCTGTTTTGTTTAATATGTGATTCCGTTTGTTGTGATGTATTTTGTGCCTGTGTCGACAATCTGTCTTACGATGTCGAGGTCGTCTACTGCCCAAGTTGCCGTGTCAAGCCCCGCCTCGCGCACCTTGCGAATCATACGGCAGTTGTTTTTGAGATTCTTTTTGTCGTTCCCGTCAAAGCTTATGCCGCAGTTCTCGAGCGTTTTCGCCCTTTTTATCTGACTGTTTTTGATATCATAAACAAGGTAGAACAGCGGTGCGTCCGTCACCTTGCGCAGATTAACAAGATTTTCAAACTCAAATGCAATATAAGTTGTCGGCACGTTGTATTTTTTTGCAAATTCAGGCAGCTCGTACATATAGTCGGCACTGCGGTCATACTTGATTTCAATAATTGCCTGCATACCGTACTTTTTGCACATCTCGTAGAATTCATCAAGTGTTGTAATAGTCAGATTAGGGTACTTATCTATGTTGTGTCCCTTTACATATGTAAGCTTTTTCAGCTCGTCAAGCGTGCATTTTTCGGGATTCTTTGATTTGTTCATCAGGCGGTAGGTGACAGGGTCGTGATGAAGCACCCAATGACCGTCTTTTGTACGGTAGATGTCGCACTCTGCGCCCCAGAAGCCTGCCTCGCCTGCCTTTACATATGCAGGCAGCGCGTTTTCGGGAGCGACTGCGCGGAATCCGCGGTGCGCAATCAGCTTAATATCCTTATCCTCAAGGTCTGTTCCCTTGATTGAATTCACGGGATAGTCAACAATTTTGCAGTAGTTGTGCAGCCATATTGCTCGCTCAATGCCCTTTGCAGCAGCGGCAGCGCCGGCCACACCGAGAGTTATTAAAAGTCCTTTTTTGAAATTACTGTCCATAATTATACCTCGATATATTCAGATATAAATCGATTATAGACCTTTGGTAAACAAAATTCAACACCTTATTGGGTAATATTTTTATTGAAAACTATATAAATGTGTGATATTATATGATTTGACTTATAAGATATGAGGCTTATTTATGGAAATAAGATACGATTTTGAATATCTTGTGCACCTTATTTACTGTGCTGTTCACGATTTGCAGCCACAGGAAAAGCCTGAAGGAATTTCGTTTGAAAATGTATTTCTTCTCGGCAAGGAGCACGAGGTTGCAAATATTGCTTTTTTAAGCGTTGACAAGCTTAATAACAAGCCCGACAGCGAGCTGTATAACGAGTGGCAGGTGTTTTATTTTCACTCTGTGCAGCGCGATGCAAGGCAGCTCGAGCAGTACACCAAACTTACTGCTCTGCTGACGGAAAACAAAATCCGCTGGACCGAGGCGCAGGGCACAGTCACAAAAACGCTTTATCCCACGCCTGACAGCCGTATGATGAGCGATATTGACCTTATTGTCGATGTTTCAAGCCTTGAAAAAATTGAGGAATTGATGAACGAAAAAGGCTGGCGTGTTGAGAAATATCACGAAAATGAGCTCAACGTTTTCCCCGACGGCGAAAGTGAAATTGAGTTTCACACCGAGTATTTTTCGGAATTTTACAAGGGCAGCACGCTTCGTTATTCAGGGGCTATAAACAGTCCGTTTGAGCACGCAGTTCCTTCAGAAGAAAACGAATATAAGTACATTCAGGACGACACACATTACTACCTTTATTCTCTGCTTCACACAATCAAGCACTTCGAGTACGCCGGCTGCGGAATCAGACGAATCCTTGATTTGTACTTTCTCAAAAAAGAGCTTGCGGACAAGGTCGACAACGAGTATATTGATGCACTTCTTGAAAAGTATGATTTTACCGAAAATGCCGAAAAGCTTTATCAGCTCGAGGCTTATTGGTTCGAGGGTGCAAAGACGAGTATAGACCTTACCGAAACGGCGATTGATGTGCTCAAAAGCGGCAATCACGGAATTTATGAAATACACCTTCGCAACTCGCTTCGCCGCGAGGCTAAAGACGGCGGACTCAAAAAAGCGAAAAGGCGCAAAATAATTAGTTTTCTGTTCCCGCCGATTGAAACAATTTATGAGGGACACCCCGAGTACAAGGAAAAGGGCTATTCTCTTTTTAAATGCCGAGTTCTTCGCGCGGCAGAGAATCTGAAGCTGTCGCGTATAAAGCGAATGTTCAGCTTTTTCAGACGCGTAAAAAAATCAAAGTAAAGGGTTGAGATTATGACTAATCAAAACGAAAAGAAAAAGTCAAAATATTTTAAAGACGACTCAAACAAAAGGACCTCCAAATACATCAAGGCAGAGGGTGCCCAGACAAAGAGTAAGTATTTTAAAACCGACGAGGACCGCGCTGCCGAACAAACCAAAGTGGAAAACAGAACTGTCCGCAAAACCTCTTATCACAAAACGGATGACAGTGAAAATCTGACTAACAGAGCATATCAGGAGCGTATTGCTGCGGCAAGGGCAAAGAATGACGAAACAATTAAAATGCCTCAAGAGGTCACAAGTCTTGACGAGGCGATGGAGCACAAGGGCGACCACGCAAGCATTTTTACAAACAAAGAGGCTGACATCAGCGCGCTTCACCACTACCGAGAGGCGGAACAGACTCCCGATGAGAGCAGAAGACGAAGACAGATTTTCAGAAATATTCTGATTTGTATTGTTATCACAATTATCGCTGTCGTAATCAATTTTATTGTAGTTAATCAAAACGGCGAAATTGAGTTTATGCCCGCATTTCTTACGATGGAGTTTTCAGCCGTGCCGGAATTTATAGCTTCGCTTGCATACGGTCCCGTTGTCGGCTTGGCTATTGTAGTGGTAAAGAATGTTCTGCATATTCTCCTGACTCCGCTGATACTGCACTCCAACCCGAGCTTTATTTCAGAGATGTCAAATGTTATTCTCGACACATTTTTCATCTTCCTCGGCGGCTGGATTTACACCCGCAGAATGTTCAATTTCACACCTGCGAAAAAATCGCAGAATCTTAAAAAGGGCAAAGATTACAGAACTCAAAGAATCCTGCTTGGCGGCTTTGTGGGAACAGCTGCAACCTCAATTGCAACCTTCTTTACCACAAGGTTTCTGTCGTATCCGCTGCTAATCAGATTTTATTCGTCAAGATACAGCGATTTTTCCGATTTGCTTATTCTTCAGTCGTATCAGACGGCAGTTGATAATATTCGCAAGTCGATTCCTGCGCTCGCCAACATTATTCCTGATATAAACAACTCGTTCAACAGGGCAATTCTGGTGTTTAACGTACCTCTTACGTTTATGAAATTTTTATTCATAACAATTGTTACGGCTCTGCTCTATCCGCCGATAAGCGACTTCTTGCATTACAGAGTGCGCTCAAAAAGAAGATAAACGGAGAACAAACTATGACTGAATTTACGGTAAACTTTGCAAAACTTAATATAGCAGTTTGCTGTAATTACGATTTCACTTACAAATTCTGCCGCGATTATCTTACGGATGACGCGCCCGATTTTTCGGTAAGCGTTAACGAACAGCAGATTGACACTGAAATTGCCGAATCACCGTATAATCCGTCGCGTCCGTATGCCGAAAGCATTTGCGCCTACCGTGAAATTGCCGAAAAGCTTCCGCAGTATGACAGATGCGTTTTTCACGGTGCGGTAATTTCGTACGGCAACAAGGGTTACATTTTTACAGCGCCCAGCGGAACGGGCAAAACCACTCACATTAGCCTGTGGCAAAAATATCTTGATGGTGTTGAAATTGTCAACGGCGACAAGCCGATTCTCCATATAACAGAAAATGGCGTGACTGCATATGCCACACCGTACGCAGGCAAAGAGGGCTTTCAGAATCACTCCCACATTCAGCTCTGCGGAATCTGTTTTATTGAACAGGCAAAGGAAAACAGCATCAAACGTATTCACCCTGCCGAATGTCTTACGAGAATTATGTCGCAGATTTACAAGCCTTTTGACTCGCTCGCGGTTGTTAAAACTCTTGAGCTGCTTGACAGATTGCTGACAGGTGTTCCCGTGTATGTCCTTGGCTGCGACATCAGTGAGAATGCTGTCAGATGCTCGTTTGAGGCACTCACCTCACTTAATTTTGACGAACATAAAAGCGAATAAAACGGGCGGCAACGGCAGCAGCCAAAGCGACATATTTGCAATAACCAGTCGCGCAAGGCTTGAACTTATAAAAAGCTGTGCAAGGTCGCTTTTGCACAGCAAAAGCAACTGAATTATAAGCACTTCACCGATTATGTAAAGCGGTGCGGTGCTTTTTCTTTTTGCCGCACTTTCTGCCAGCAAAATCACCGCAAAAGATAGAATGAGAATCGCAAAAGCCGTGGATTTTTCGCGGCTGAAAAGAGTTAACAAAAAGTCGTTGTTTGTCGTGAAGTAAATCGGCGAAAGAATTTTGCCGACGGACTTTTCGGCAGGGGAAAGGCGCAGAGTAACTGTTGCCCCTTTTTTTACGTCTGACAGCGGAATAACCGTTATTCGCCTACCGCGCAGTCGTCTGCCTCTGTCAGCGGATTTGTAAATAGTTTTACCCTTTGCAAACAGTGTGATTTCAAGGTTTTCGGATTTTATCACAAGGCACTTGCCATCGGTGGAGCCTTCCGTTTCTGCACTGATGCTGATGGGCTCGGTGACGTCGTTTTTCAGCGTGTCAAAGCGCCGCCCGTTTGAAAGATACCAGTGCGACATCACGCTGTGCGCGGGTTTTGATTTGAGCAGCTCGGCACTGTTGTTGTTTGATAATATCACTGCCAAAACTGCCGCGGTAATAATTATCGGCACGAGCAGCACTGCGAATCCTGTCTTTTTCAATTTAATCACCCCGAGTAATATATGATTAATAATTGCTTGTTATACTTGAAAAAATAATCACAATATGTTATAGTTAACTTGTAATAATATATTATTTTGGGTGATATATATGAAAAAATTTACAAGGAGATTTTTTGCAGCGTTTCTGTCCGCAGTCCTGCTCATAACAACACTTGTGTCTATTAATATCGGCACGGCGCTTGCGGCAACCTCGGGCTCGTGCGGAACTAATGCAACCTGGAGCTACAACACCACCACCAAAACGCTGACCATCAGCGGCACGGGCGCTACCAAGGATTACCGCGACACAACAAGTAAAATCCTGCGCACCGAGCAGGCACCGTGGATTGAATACAAGGACCAGATTCAGAGCGTTGTAGTAAATTCGGGAATTACGGAAATCGGCGACTACGCATTTTTTGAATGTACTGCGCTCACAAGCGTATCACTTCCCGAAACGCTCACCAAGCTTGACGGTGTGGGAATCGCCGCCGGTAACGTTGACAAAACGTACGGCTGTTTTCAGTCCTGCACTGCGCTTGAAAGCATTACGCTTCCGAGCAGCCTTACGGAGATTGAACCGTATGTTTTTAACGGCTGCACTGCGCTCAAAAGGATTGAAATACCAAACAATGTAACAACCATCGGCAAGTACGCGTTTTTTGACTGTACCTCGCTTGAAAGAGTGACTTTCGGAAACAGCGTTACAACACTTGGCGAAAGCGTTTTCCGAAATGCCGGAATTAAAAAGATAACATGGAATACTGCGCTCACAGATATTCCGAATTACGCTTTTTATAACTGCGGATTTGTTGAAATTGATTTGCCTGACACTATTACAAGCGTCGGCACGCAGGCGTTTAAAAATAACACCTTCCTCCGCACCGTTACTGTCAACAATGCAAACACAACGCTGAACGGCAATTTCTGCGAAGGCTCAAATCAGACTGTTACAATCAAGGGACATTCAGGCTCAACGGCGCAGACCTTTGCCGAGCAGTACAGCTATGCCTTTGTTTCGCTCGACGGCTGCAGTCACGAAAACACACACAGCACTGTCACAAAAGAGCCGAACTGCACAGAAACGGGCGTTGAAACTGTTTACTGTGACGACTGCGGCGAGGTCGTAAGAGAAATTACTCTTGACGCTCTCGGACACACCTGGGGCGAGCCTGTCGAATCTGTTGACGCAACCGAAGAGGACGGGCACATCTACAATGCGTATGTATGCTCCGTGTGCGGCGAAACAAAGGAGGAGGCGGTTCATCAGCGCTCTGACAGCCTTGACCTTGAAAACATTTCGCTCGACCCGTCAATTCTTAACGGCACCGTTTATGTGTGGATTCCCGGCACCTTCACCACAACAGTTATCCGCGAGTCAGGCTGTACCACAACGGGACTTGAAAGATACCACTGCACAATTTGTGAGCAGACCGAAACACATGTAACCCTTGCTCATCATACTGTTACAGACTGGACCGTAACAACTCCGGCGTCCTGCACCGAGGACGGCACACGCACAGGCAAATGTACCGAGTGCGGCGAAAAGGTTACCGAAACAATCAAGGCAACAGGACATTCCATCGACGAGGAAAATCCCGACGAGGTTTACGACGACGAGGAGGACGGTCACACACATAAAATTTTTATCTGCAAAAACTGCGGAGAAGAGATAGAAAAATATGTTCACAACGAGTGGATTGAAGGATTTTACACACCGCAGTCCACCACATACGACAACTGCGAGCTCCCGGGAATTGAACTCGATACCTGTGACATCTGCGGCGAGCGCCGCACTGTTCAGATTCCTGCAAGGGGCGAGCATGATATGTACGAAACCAACCGCACTGAACCCGATTGCACGGCAAGAGGACGCATATATCTTGCCTGCCATAACTGCAATTATACAACAGTTGAGTACATCCCTGCGCTCGGTCACGACTATGTTCGCGACGACAGCAAGAGCACTGACGCCACTTGTACCGAGGCAGGCTCGATATTCTACAAGTGCTCGCGCTGCTCTGCGTCAAAGACTGAAAGCGTAGCGGCACTCGGGCACACCGCAGCCGAAGGTACCTGGGTTGTTGACACAGCACCCACCTGCACCAAAACAGGCACGGGGCACGGCACCTGCGAAACCTGCGGCGAGATATTTGATGAAACTATTGAGGCTCTGGGTCACGACTACCAGGCGGTTGAAACCGACCTTACCGAAGAAGGCAAACCGGGACACGTTCTCTCTGTTCCGACCTGCACAAGATGCAACGCACGGGAAACTGGCGAGGTTGTTCACAAGGAGTGGACGGAGGGTAATTATACCGTGTCTGCAACAACTCCCGCAACCTGCACGGTTGGCGCGCAGGAATTAAGGCAGTGCACAATCTGTAATTCACGCGGACTTGTTCAAACAGCACCTGCACTCGGACACAGATGGGCTTATACGGGCACTATCTCAAGCTCCGTGCTCGTCAGCGGCGCGTCGGGCAGCAGCGTAAATATTCCCGGTGTGAATATCGGCGACCTCATTAATTCGGGTGAGGGCAACGATGTCGAAATTCCGTTTACGGGCGAGGTTACTGCCGACGGTGTAACGCTGCGTTGTTTGCACTGCGGACGCACACAGTCAAAACCGATTGCCGAAATTAAGGCGCTCTGGAGCTTTGACCTTCTTAACACAGCGCCGCAGAGAAGTGCTATTGAAACTTACACTGACGACGAGGGTAACGAGAAAACTCGTGAAACAGACCTTTCGTCTTATCTTGACCTCAACAGTGACGGAATCATCAACGGCAGGGACTGGGCGCTTATCAAAACGCTCACTGCCCTTGAGGCAGAGGCTGTCGAGGCTGCTGCACAGCAGGGCGAAGGCACTGAAGAAGAACAGAATAACAACTAACATTAAAACCGCAACTGGTATCAGTTGCGGTTTTTTACCGTTTTGTAACTTATTTTTTGTCAATAAATCTTTACTTTGGTAATATTTTATATTATTATATTAATAATATATGAGATGGAGGAACATTCATATGGGTATTGCGTATAAAAGAATTTTGCTCAAGCTCAGCGGCGAGGTGCTCGCAGGTGATGAGGGCAAAGGAATAAACAACGAAACCGTGCTAAGAATTTGCAGAAGTGTAAAAAAGGTTGCGGACCTTGGTGTTGATGTGGGTATCGTTGTCGGCGGCGGAAACTTCTGGCGCGGACGCTCAAGCGAGCATATGGACAGAACAAGAGCTGACCACATCGGTATGCTTGCAACTGCGATGAACTCACTTGCGCTTTGCGACGCACTCGAGCAGCTTGGAGCAGATGTCAGAGTTCAGACCGCTATCGAAATGCGTCAGATTGCAGAGCCGTATATCCGCAACAAGGCTATCCGCCATTTTGAAAAGGGCAGAATTGTTATCTTCGGCTGCGGAACGGGCTCACCGTTCTTTTCAACTGATACTGCCGCAGCGCTGCGCAGTGTAGAAATCAATGCCGACGCTCTTCTTAAGGCAACTAATGTCGACGGCGTTTACGACAAGGACCCCAACAAGTTTGACGACGCTGTCAAGTTTGATACAGTATCCTTCCAGGAGGTTATCACACGCGACCTCAAGGTTATGGATTCAACCGCGTTTTCACTCTGCAAGGATAACGATATGCCTATTATCGTGTTCAACCTTGACGACCCGGAAAATATCGTCAGAGCCGTAAACGGTGAAAATATCGGCACAACAGTGAAGAATCAGTAATTAATTTAAGGAGAAAATTTATGGATAAAGTATTTGAAAACACAAAAGCAAGAATGGAAAAATGTCTTGACTCACTCGAAAGAGATTACGACACAATCCGTGCAGGCAGAGCAAATCCAAACATACTCAATAACGTTATCGTTGAGTATTACGGCACTCCGACACCGCTCAATCAGATGGCTGCCGTTTCCGTTCCCGAGCCAAGACTCCTTGTAGTTCAGCCGTGGGACGCATCGACTCTCAAGGATATCGAAAAGGCTATCAATATCGCCGAAATCGGCATCAACCCGCAGAACGACGGCAAGGTTATCCGCCTGTCGTTCCCGCAGATGACCGAGGAGGACAGAAAGCGCCTTGTTAAAGACGTTTCAAAACGTGCTGAAGAGGCAAAGGTTGCTGTCAGAAATATCCGCCGCGATTCAATGGACGACATCAAAAAGCTCAAGAAAAACAACGAGATTACAGAGGACGACCAGAAGGACGGCGAAAAGAAGCTTCAGGACATCACCGACAAGTACATCAAGAGTGTTGAAGATATGGCAGGCAAGAAAGAAAACGAAATTCTTTCAATTTAACAATATGTTTATTTGGGCGACTGGTGTCGCCCTATAACTCTTTTTTGAGGGGTACGCAATATGGCACTTTTTTCAAAAAAAGAAAAGGCAATCAAATCATCGTTTGAAGTTTTGCCCACTCATCTGGGCATAATTATGGACGGCAACGGACGCTGGGCAAAAAAACGCGGACTGCCGCGTTCTGCGGGGCACCGCGCAGGCGCAAATGTATTCAGAACAATATCTGACGAGTGCGCGAACCTCGGCATAAAATATGTCACGTTTTACGCCTTTTCTACAGAAAACTGGAAAAGACCGCAGGAAGAGGTTGACGCCCTTATGCAGCTTTTCAAGGAATATTTGCTCGAGGCAAAAGCCGATATGCAAAAGGCAAAAAACAGCAAAATCAAGTTCATCGGCGAACGCGAGGGCATTTCGCAGGAGCTGCTTGACCTTATGGACGAGGCGGAGGAGGAAACCGCGTCGCACACGGGAACAACAGTTTACCTTGCGGTTAACTACGGCGGACGGCAGGAAATTGTCAGTGCCGTTAACAGCCTTATCGCCGACGGCAAAACAAAAATCACCGAAGATGACATCAGCGAAAACATCTACACTTATCCCGAATGCGACCTTATTATCCGTCCGTCGGGCGAGCAAAGATTATCCAACTTCCTGCTTTGGCAGGCGGCATACAGCGAGTTCTGGTACAGCGATGTCCTGTGGCCCGATTTCACCAAAAACGATTTGTACAAAGCACTAACGGATTTTGAAAACCGTAATCGTCGATTCGG
>CAMPBI010000023.1 GCA_946637545.1 uncultured Clostridia bacterium
TCGTGGATTGCGTCAAGGCCAAGAGCCTTTGCCTTCTTTGCAAGTTCGGTTTTGCCTGCTGTTGCGCCGTTTTCAGCTGCAACGCGCATTTCAAGATTCTTTTTGGTGCTGTCTGTGAGAACCTCGCCCAGCATTTCTGCAAACTTTGCAGCGTGCTCTGCCTCTTCCCACGCAGCCTTTTCCCAGTAAAGACCGATTTCAGGGTAGCCTTCTCTGTGAGCTACTCTTGACATTGCAAGGTACATACCAACCTCGCTGCACTCGCCTGTGAAATTTTCGCGAAGACCCTGAACGATTTCCTCGTCAACGCCGTCGATAATTCCAACAACGTGTTCTGCAGCCCAGGACATCTCCTCGCCGCCCTCTCTTACAGCCATTTTTGCGTGGCAGATAGGACACTCATCAATAGGTTCATCGCTTTCATATCCGCATACGGGACAGTAATATTTTTTTGCCATAATTATTATCTCCTTTATTAAAATTATCCTTATTGACCTTTACTTAATTATACATATTTTCGACAAAAAATCAACACATTTGTGAAAAACTTATCAATATTTTTTAAAGTTGAAAATTGCTGATATAACTGTCGATACAGGACTGAATAATCTCCTCGGCAACATCACGCGGCTGAACCTCGGTTACAGAGGTCGCCTTTTCGTGCTCAAGCGACTTGTAAACCTCGAAGAAATGCTTGATTTCATCAAAGCGGTGCTCGGGCAGCTGGTCAATATTTGTGTAGCCGTTATAGTTAGGGTCGTTGACAGGAACGGCGATGATTTTTTCATCCCTGGCGCCGCTGTCCTCCATAATCAGAACGCCTATCGGCGTGCACTCGACAATTGTCATGGGCTGAATAGTTTCGCTGCACAGCACAAGCACGTCAAGCGGGTCGTTGTCGCTTGCATATGTGCGCGGAATAAAGCCGTAATTTGCAGGATAGTGAGTAGAGGTAAACAGCACCCGGTCAAGCTTTAACATACCTGTTTCCTTGTCGAGCTCGTATTTGTTTTTGCCGCCCTTTGATATTTCGATTACGGCGTAAAAACGGTCCTTTTTAATTCTTTTCGGTGAGATGTCGTGCCAGATGTTCATATATTTCTCCTTTAAAATTTATCCAAAAAACTGTGGTATTCACCGTCCTGCTTGTAGCCGGGCATTGTGTCAAGACACACTGCGTGAATACTTTTAAAAATATTGTGCTCGATGTCGGGATTGGTTTTGCGAAGCTCCTTAATCAGCATTTTTATCTCCTGACGCTTGCTTTCGCCGATACCGTCGCCGCTGTTTGTATAAGCCTCAACAAAGCGGCACGCACACTGTATAAAATGCAAATCATTATACTTGCACCATCTTATTATATCGTCCTCACGCACGCAGTACATCGGACGTATTAGCTCCATACCCTCAAAATTCGTAGAGTGCAGTTTTGGAAGCATCGCCTGAATCTGCGAGCCGTAAAACATTCCGAGCAGCGTGGTTTCAATAACATCGGTAAAGTGGTGTCCGAGCGCAATTTTGTTGCAGCCAAGCTCCTTCGCCTTTGAGTAAAGGTGCCCCCTGCGCATACGGGCGCACAGGTAGCACGGCGAGCCTTCGTTTACGCTGTTTGCAACATCAAAAATTTTGCTCTCAAAAACTGTAATCGGAATATTCAGCCGCTTTGCGTTGTCCTCTATTCGCTGTCTGTTTTCGTGGTTGTAGCCCGGGTCCATAACCAGATAGACAAGTTCAAAATCCGTGTCGCTGACGCGCTGCAGCTGCTGCAGCAGCTTCGCCATCAGCATACTGTCCTTGCCACCCGATATACAAACTGCAATTTTGTCGCCGTCATTTACGAGCTGATAATTCTTGACCCCTTCAATAAACGGGTTCCAGATTTCCTTGCGGAATTTCTTGATAATTGAGCGCTCAATAAGCTGCAGGTCCGTTAGCTCTCTACTCATCAGACGCACCTCCGAGGTCGAAAATCACCTTTGACGCAATCAGCAGTCCTGCGCACGGCGGAACAAACGCCGATGAGGCAGGCACTGTACGCTTTTGCAAATCCTCGGCGTCAAGTAATTTTCCAACGCTTTCAGAGTCGGGCTTTACGGGTTGCTCGCTTGAATAGACAACTGAAAGATGCTTGATTCCGCGTTTTGACAGCTCCTTGCGCATAACGCGGGCAAGCCCGTCGTAGCTCGTTTTGCTGATGTCGGTGATTTCAAGCTTTGTCGGGTCGAGCTTGTTGCCCGTTCCCATTGACGAAATAACAGGAACACCACGCGCGGTGCAAATTTCGATAAGGCGCAGCTTTGCGGTAACGGTGTCAATCGCGTCAACCACATAATCGTACTGCGAAAAATCAAACTCGCCCTCGGTGTCTTTGCCGAAAAAGAGTTCATATGTATTGACAGTACACTCGGGGTTGATGTCGGCAATGCGCTCACTCATCACCTCGACCTTACTTTTTCCGACAGTAGAATGAAGCGCAATAATCTGACGATTCAGATTTGTCAGGCTTACAGTGTCCTTGTCGACAATGTCAATTGTTCCGACACCGCAGCGGGCAAGCGCCTCGACAGTATATCCGCCCACGCCGCCGATTCCGAAAACGGCGACGCGGCTGTTTTTTAATTTTTCGACTGTGTCAGTGCCGACAAGCAGTTCAAATCGGGAAAACTGGTTCATATTATTTGTTAAAATGCTTTACTGCATAAGAAAGCTTGAGGTCCCTGTGCGATTCAAGCTCGGTTTTGTCCGAATAGAGCGTGCCGTCCTTTGCTGTGAGTGTGATTGATGACATAGGAACTGTTGAAGGCAGCTTGGTTATTTCGATTTTGTTGCCACTCACCTTGTAGCTGGCAAAGCCTTCAAAATACTGCGGGTCCTCGTAAACTATATTTGATTCGTCAAACACAGCAAGGTCAGCTCTGCCCTTGCCGTTAAACGAGAACACATAGCAGGCAGTATTTTTTTCGTCAAAAAGGTAAAAATACGCCGTCTTGATAAACTCTGTGCTCTCTGCGGCAGTAGTTTTTTGTTTTGTGGTTTCGGTTGTTTCGGTTGATTCAGTTGTTTCGGTAGTCGAAGCTGTTTCTGTTTCGGACGCGGTTGCGTCCGTGCTGTCCTCGCTTGCCGCCGACTGCGATGTCTGCGGTGTGTTTTTCGGTATGTTTTCATTGCGGACAACTCCAAAATACGCTGCAGCTGCAACGCCGATAATGATAAGTCCCGAAACGATATAGATAAGCGGTTTTTTCATAATGTCACCTCGTTATTTTCTCTTTCTTTTTGACAATACTTTTGAATATATTATATACCCTGCGACCATACCGCCGAGCAGGCAGGCAGAAATAATAACTACCGCTGCAATTGCTTTTGCAGGTATGTATGACTGCGTTTCGGTGTTAAGCGTTTCGGGCAGATTGTAAAAATTATCGCCCTGATTGTTGCCGTAAGCCACGCGTATAACGTTCACACTGTTTGCCTCGAGCGTTACATCAATTGTATTTTTTGATATTTCAAGGTCATCTGTTACCGGTGCAACGCGCTGCTTGCCGATTTCGTTTGACGCTGATTCATACTTGTGCGACAGCGTCTGAATGGATGCGGCGTTTGCCTCGTCAAGCTTTATGTTCACACGCTCGCTTTTTCCGGTATTTACAAGCTTGATATAGACTGTTTCTTTATTTTCGTCAACAGTAACGCTTTCAAATATTCCCTCGCGCAAGCTTGAAGCTTCGGGAACAAGGTACTTTGTACCTGTATTATTTGCAAAAAGCAGTTGAGTATAATAATCTGCCGATAGCGCAATATCCTGCGAATCAAACCAAATCAGATTCTGATTCCACGAATTAGCGCCTACCTTGGCAAGAGTCGGCGCCATACACGACATTTTAACTATGTCGCCGTTGCGCTCAAGCCCCGTCATATATGCCCCGACTGCCGTTGCGGTGCGCATATTTGTTTTGGTAATCATCGTGCCGAAGCCTTCGCTGAAGGTGCCGTACTCGCCGATGAAAACGCCTGCGCTGTCGCGGTCATAGCTGTCGTAACGGTCTGTGTTTTCAAGCAGCCAGTTGTCGTTCACGTAGTAGTGCTCGTCGACTGTGAGCTTTTTATAGTTTTCGTTAATTTCAGCCCACGCGCTGTCAAACGCATCACCCTCTGCAGCAGCACCCGACGAGGTGATAATTTTCAGCTTTGGATACGCCTTGTGAACGGCCTTGTAAATGGCGTCGAAATTGCGGAAATACAGGTCGCCCCAGTTTTCGTTGCCGATTGAGAGATATTTCATTCCGAACGGAGTTTCGTGTCCGTTTGCGGCGCGCAGCGCGCCCCAGTATGATGTGTTGGCGTCGCCGTTTGCGTACTCGACAAGGTCAAGAATATCCTGAACATAATTGTCAAATTCCGCCGTGCCCGGACGAAGGGCGATTTCATCAAGCTTTTTCTGATAATCATCCTCGGAGTTTATGCCGATTGAGTTAATCCTATTGGTAAAATCGGCAATTCCCTCGTCGTCCTTTTCGTCAAATCCGCGCTCGGAAATGAGGTAAGCCTTCCACTCGCTGTCGGACATATTCATTTTGCGGTAAGCAGTTACAATGTCGTCGTAGCCGTTTCGAGCCTGGCAGGTCATTCCTGCGTTGACAACAGGAACGGCAGTTGCCTTGAGGTCCTCGCAAAGTTGAAAATACTCGTGATAGCCAAGCGCATTTGTGTTGATGTCATATTTGCCGTTGTTGCCGTCAGCCCACATATTAGTCATCTGAACACGCTCGACAGGGTCGCCGATTGTATTTTTCCAGGAATAGAGTCTGTCAAGCGAGGTGCCCTCGGCAAGACATCCGCCGGGGAATCTGATAAACGAAGGGTTAAGGTTCTTTATCGCTTCGGCAAGGTCGCTGCGCAGAGTTACATTTTTCCATGTTTTTTCGCCGTAGCCGTAGCTGTCCTGCGGAACCAGCGACGCAAAGTCAAACTGCAGGCTGCCCGTGCCCTCAAACACGATTACAAGCGAGCCGTCCTCGCTACCCTTTGAGTGCAGTGTTGTGGAAAGCTTTGTCCATTCTGTATTGCCGACGCCGTTAGTCGCCATCTGCACAACATTTGAATTGTTGCTCTTTGAATTGAGGTACACGCTGATTGCACCTTCAAAATCTATATTCTTAACATAGCACGAAAAATCGTACGCCACGCCTTCGCGAAAGCCCATATCGGCTTTTTCGGCTCTACCCTCGTCGTAGTCGTAGGTTTTATAGTCATAAATTTCGGTAAAGCCGAGATTTTCGATAGTTCCCCTGCCGTCCACGGTGAGCGTTTCGTAATTAGGATTGTTTGGATTCAGCGAGTCCTGCTGCGATAAAACTGCAGTGATGTTGTCAAAAATCCAGGCGTTTTCAGGCTTGTCCATATCCTCAAAAGACCCATTGTTAACAAGATTTGACACCAGTCCGCCGTCGCCTGCAAACGAAATATCCTCAAGGCACACGCCGTAAAGCAGCGGGCTTACATTGTGCGACTCGCCGTCAGTTTTTATACTGATTGTCGAAAGTGTTTTTGCCTGTGCGGGGGCTGTGCAGCACAAGAGCATAACAAGCGTTATTAAAAAGCAGAATATTTTTTTCATATTTTCACCTGCAATAGTTTTTTCAGAATGATTATAGCATATTCGCATTATATTTTAAAGACAAAAGATAAGAATATTTTGCTAAAATTATTAATTTTACAAATAAATGTTGACAAGCGGCAAATTTACCTCTAAAATACATTTTATAAAGGAAAGTTACAAAATGGCTACAAAAACTACAAAAAAGAAAAAAAGCAGTAACAGGTCATCCGGAAAAAAATCGGCAATCAAGCAAAATAAGAGTAAAAAGCCGCTTATAATTGCAATCGCATCCGTTATTATTGCGCTGTGCGTTGCGGCAGCAGGAATTGCAGCGCATTTCAACGTTATTCCTACACCCTATGAGTTCAAGGGCGACAGGGTTTCGGGAATTGACGTTTCGTCGCACAACGGCAAAATCGACTGGAAAAAGGTTTCAAAGCAGGTTGACTTTGCATTCATTCGCGTTGGCTGCAGAGGTTACGGCAACGGCAAAATTTTTCTTGACGAGCGCGCAAAATATAATATGAAGCACGCGCAGAAAGCAGGCGTGCCGTTTGGCGTTTACATTTACTCGCAGGCTGTAAACGAAGAGGAGGCAGTTGAAGAGGCAGAATTTTTGCTCAAGCACATCAAGGGCTACAATGTTCAGCTTCCGCTTGTATTTGACTTCGAATACGCTTACAAGGACGGCAAAATGGTCGGCAGACTAGCCGAGGCTGACCTAAACAAAAAGAGCCGCACGGCTATGATTAACGCGTTTTGCAAAACTGTTATTGACGCGGGATACACACCCGCGCTTTACGCGTCAACCTATATTTACAAGCTGCAGATTAACCCGAGCAAGCTCGAAAAAGGCACCGTCATCTGGGTGGCTGACTACAACGAAAAAATAACTTACGGCGGCGATTACGACATCTGGCAGTACACCTGCACAGGCAAGATGGACGGCGTAGGTTCAAAATATGTTGACAAGGATTACTGGTACACAAACGAAAAAGACAAGGACTGATTAAATGAAAAAAACAGGAGCATTATCATTAATTCTCGCATTTGTAATGCTTTTTCAAGTTAATATAACGGCACTTGCCGACACGGATACATACAGTCCGCTTGTCAAGGCAACCTACACGCAGCCGGAACGGCTGACGCCTTACACAGTGGTACAGGGAATTGATGTTTCGGTACATAACGGCATTCTTGATTTTGCAAAAATCAAAAAAGAAGGCGTAAATTTTGTAATTATGCGTGTGGGCTACACGGGCTGGGGCGAAAAGTTCAGCACCGCGCCTGACACAAGATTCACCACATATTACAGGGACGCAAAGGCAGCGGGACTCGACGTGGGAGTTTACTTTTTCTCACAGGCAAAAACCGAAAGCGAGGCAGTTGCCGAGGCGAATTACACGCTTTCGCTCATCAAAGGTCTTTCGATGGATTTGCCCGTTTATTTTGACTATGAATTTGAAACAAAAGACGACGGCTCTGACGGCAGACTTCTGGCGGCATGGAATAACGGCAAGCTGAACAAGCGCAAAATGACCGACAATGTCAAAGCGTTTTGCGACACTATACGCAAAGGCGGCTATGTTCCCGGTCTGTACTCAAACACTGACTGGCTGAACAACAAGCTTTACTATGACGAGCTTGACAACACATATCCTATCTGGAACGCGCATTACACTGGCTACAGCAGCAAAACTCAAAAGTACGGCTGCACAAGTTATCCCGGCAATCTGCAGATGTGGCAGTATTCGTCAAGGGGCGTTATCAGCGGACACAACGGCGTATACTTTGACTGCAACTTTATGTACAAAGAGCTGATGGACCAGTATATGAGCGGCTCGTCATTTGCCGTTTCAAAAATCAAGAGCAGAGCGTATACAGGAAAAGAAATCAAGCCCGCATTGACAGTCACCGCCTACGGCAAGGAGCTCGTCAAAGGCGAGGACTATTATGTTACATTTGAAAACAATATTGAAATAGGCAAGGCATATGTTACCGTTATCGGTGTTAATGAATACGCTGCCTGCAAGAGTGTGAGAAAGGCGTTTAATATTGTTCCGTCAAAGGTTGCAAATCTGGCGCAGACGGACAAGGCTGAAACGAGTATATCGTTCAAGTGGAACAAGCACGCCGACGCGAGCAAGTACAGAATTCAGACCGGCGACGGCACAAGCTTTACAACGCTCGCCGACGTAACGGGCACAAGCTACACAATCAAAAATCTGTCGCCGTGCCAGAGTATGTATGTGCGCGTTGCGGCTGTCAAGACAATCGGCAAAACCGAGTATCTCGGCAAATACAGCACGCCCGTGCAAATGATTTGCCAGCCCCGCAAGGTTACGGGAATTAAAAACACAACCGTAAAAACTGACAGCATCAGACTTCAGTGGACAAAGCAGGCGTACGCATCACATTACAACATTTACGAGTATGACAATGCGGCAAAAAAATACAAACTGATTTTTAAGGCGTCAAAAAATTACTACACTGTTAAAAAACTTGAAAAGAACTCAAAGCATATTTTCAAGGTTCGTGCTGTCAAGATACCCGACAGCGCAAGTCAGTTGATAAGCGCGCCGAGCGCAGCCTTCACGGCATACACAAGCCCCGACGCACCGGAAATTGTTTCTGCAGCATCAAGCAAGGAAAAGCGCATAACAGTAAAATGGAAACGCGCCGCATCCGCTGACGGATACGAGATTATGTGGAGCACCACAAAGGGCTTTACCTCGAATTTCCTGTCGGTTTACAACACAAAAAACACTGCAGTGACAAAAACGCTGACTACCTCGCAGTCAAATAAAAAATACTATGTTCATGTGCGTTCCTACAAACTGCACGACGGCAAAAAGGTGTACTCCTCGTGGAGCAAAACCTTAAGCGTTAAAGTAAAATAAAGGCAAAACAGCCCTCGCCTTTGCGGCGAGGGCTGTTTTTATGACGAATTACAAATTACGGATTGAGGGTGAGCTTTGCCCGTCCAACTCCGGAAACTGAAAACCTCCCTTGATTGCTCAGGGGAGGCGTGGGGTATATATTTGAAGTGCCACCGCGGCACTCTCAAATATCTGATTTACTCATTTACAATATGGTCCTCAACAGGCGGAATAAGCATCATCACAAGCAGAACAACCAGCGTGAGCACAAACTCGGGAAGCATATACGCCGTTGTATAAGCAAACGCATAAAGCTCGCCCCTGTAATTGCCTGTCGTGCTGTTAATAATCGTATCGCTGAACGAGCTCATAAAATCCGCGAGCTTGCTGCCCTCGAGGAACGAGCCGGCAAAGGAATTTTTGATTTCAAGCAGGTATACTTTTGCGTTCTTGCCGTAAAGCAGAAAGCGCGAAACAAAATGAGCCACGTGACGAAGTATAACCGCAAATCCGCTGCCGAGAATCATTGCGAACCTGTCACTATTAATTCTGTCGCGGAAAAGACCCGAAAAGCCGAGAACAAAATATGCAATAACATAATCAAGAATAATAACAACTGCCGCCTGCGCAGTGGCGCCTGCGATGTGCGACGCGTCGTATGAACCTGCAAACGGGTGCACAAACGCGATATCAAGTCCAAGTTTGATGACACCTGTCATAAGTCCCGAAAAAAGTCCCCATTTGACGCCGTATTTGTAGCCGATAATGAGAAGCGGAATCATACTGACAAGCGTTACCGACGCACCGAACGGCCAGTTAAAAATTCTTACATAAGAAAGTGCCAGGGTTGCTGCAATAAGAACTGCCGTTACAAGCAGAATGTTCCTTCTTTTTGCCATAATACATCACCTGTCTATAAATATTACATTTTCATAATACTCTTATAAAACTGCTTTGTCAATAATTAGAGCAGAGATGTTATTTTTCTTTTATATTCAAGGAACTGCGAGGTAAGGTTAAAATCACCTCTGCGCGGTTTGGGCTCATCAACACTAATCTCCGCCGTTATCTCACCGCCGCTTAAAATATAGATGCGGTCTGAAAGCAGCACTGCCTCATCAATATCGTGGGTGATAAAGATTGTGGAAAGGTTGATTTTTTCCATAATATCAAGGTACCACTCGTGAATTTTTGACTTTGTGATTGTGTCGAGCGCCGAAAAAGGCTCATCGAGCAGCGCAACGCCGTTTGACGAAAGATATGTTCGAAGCAGTGCAGCGCGCTGCTTCATACCACCCGAAAGTGCGTCGGGATACAGATTTTGCGTGCCGTCAAGTCCGAATTCGTCAAAAAGCTTATCCGCCTCGGCTCGTGCCTCTTTTTTGCTTTTGCCCTGCAAAACAAGCGGGAGCGCCACATTGTCAATCACCTTTTTGTAAGGCAACAGCAGGTCCTTTTGCAGCATATAGCTGATTTTTCCGGGCTTGCCTGTAACATCCTCGCCCTTGAGCAGCACCTGTCCGCTTTCGGGCTTGTAGATGCCCGAAAGAACATTGAACAGCGTAGTTTTTCCGCCGCCGCTAACTCCGAGGAGCGACACTATTTCACCGCTGTCAAGATGAATCGAAACGTCCTTCAGCACATGCTTTGTGCCGAAGGATTTATTAATATTTGAAGCGTTTAAGAGTTCCATAAATCAGTCAAGATAATCATTTGAAAAGCCTGTGTTTTCAGGAATTTCGGTGTCGATAGCGCCGTTTTCATAGCACCATTTGTAAAAGCCGTTCCATCGTGCAGGCTCAATGTAGCCCCACTTTTCGCCATCGCCGATATACTGCTTTGAAAGCCACTGCTGACTTTTCTTAACAAACTCCTCCCTGTCTTTAAGCGCGCCTGTTTCGTCGCTCTTGATAAGGATTTCGGCAGCCTCGTCGGGATTTTGAACAGCGTATTCATAACCCTTTTTAATTGCGCGAAGGGCAGCCCTTGCAGTGTCTGCGTCGTTCTTGAGGAAGTCATTATTTGCAATAATCACGGGTGAATAGTAATCAAACGCGTCCTCATAATCCTTGTAATAAACAAAGTCGAAGTCGCCCGTCATTTCAGCATTGATTCCGTCCCACGCATAGTAAATGCAAAGCGAGTCAAAAACATTGTTATTCAGCGCCTCGGCAGCATTTGTGGGATAATCCTGAATATAGTTGATTTTCTTTGCGTCGCCGCCTGCCGAGTTGCAAAGGTAATTTGTCATAGCAAGCTCAATAGGCGCCATATAAGTAGCATACTTGTCGCCCTCAAGTCCCTTTGGAGTTGTGAGCTCACCCTTGCGTGCAAGAATACCTGCTGTGTTGTGATTTACAATCGCAGCGACTGCGGTAATTCCAAGTCCTTCAATATAACTCGGCGCAAGATAATCCTGAAAATCGATTGCAAGCTGCACCTTGCCTGCGGCACAGAGCTCTGTGGCAGTTCCCTCTTCAGGCTGAATTATTTCGACCTCGAGGTTTTCATCGTCAAAGTAGCCCTTTTCCTGCGCTACAAAAATGCCCGAATGGTTTGTGTTCGGCGTGTAGTCAAGGCAGAGGGTGATTTTTGTTTTCTCTGCACTTGTCTCTTTTGACGGCTGGGCGTTTGAGCAAGCTGCAAACGCAAATACAATTGATACTGTGAGTAATAATGCGATAATCTTTTTCATAATTTACCTCTCATTTTTCTTTTTATACGGCAGTGCAAGCCTTTCAATAAGTCTTACAGCAGCCATCAACAGCAGACTCACGACGCAAATGAACACGATTACCGCGAACATTTTGTCAAACGAGTATGCTTTTTTTACTCTTGTCATATAAACGCCGAGCCCATTATTTCCGCCGAGCCACTCGGCAATCAGCGCGCCGACAACTGCGTAAGACGACGCGATTCGCAGTCCCGAAAAAAATGATGGCACTGCGCTTGGCAGCTTGACGTGTCTGAAAATCTGAAATCGGTTCGCTCCCATCGAGCGCAGAAGATTGATACTGTCGTTGTCAACACTGCGATAGCCGTCGAGCAACCCGATTGCTATAGGGAAAAATGTTGTGATAATAACAAGCGTAATTCTCGGCGCCATTCCGTAGCCCATCCAAAGCACCAGAAGCGGCGCAATTGCAATGGTCGGCACAGTCTGACTGATTACAAGCAGCGGATAGAATGCCTTGTAGACAAAGCTGAACTTGTCCATAAGCGTTGAAATTACGAACGCAATGACGATTCCGGCGCCGAGTCCGTAGACCGTTTCCTGCAGGGTTGTGAGCGCCTCTTTTGCCATATAGCCAAAGTTATTTACAAACGCCTTTGCCACTTCGACGGGTGACGGAAGCATAAAGGCAGGTACAATTTCGCCGTCGCAGACAAAATACCAGATTGCTGTTACAACAGCCAGTGTGATGACGGGCGGGAAGGCGTTACCTGTGATGCTTCGTAACTTTTTTGTCAATTGTAAGCACCTCGCCCTCGGGACAGTATACTACCTTTATGTATGAACTTACGCTCGGGCAGCCTGCCTTGATAGCAACCTTCTGACAGTTTGCCGCAATTTCCATAAGCTCGTCGTAGCTTTCGCCCTCAATAGTAGTTTCAAACGGTCCAACATAGCAGTTGAGTCCCGTGCTCTTTATGTAGGCTATTACCTCGTCAACAATGCGGATAAGCTCGTCCTCGCTGTCAACCTGCGGCAACACCTGAATTGCAATACTTGCTTTCATCTTTTTCCTCCAAAAATAAACCCCGTACAAAAGTACGGGGTAAAATTCAATCTCGCCTTGTCAGTCCGCATTACCGGACTGCTTACGGGTATAATCTCAGCTCCTGCGCGGAGCACCCCTGACTTTTATATATAATACTATTTTATTACGGATTTGTCAATCGCTTTATTAATAATACGAATGTGCGGTGTAATTGACCTCGCCGCCGACTGTTCTTGTGAGCTTGTAATGCTTGCCCTTGTGAGCAACCTTGAGGTGAACTTTTTTCGGCTTAACATTCTTTTTGGTGTAGAATGCGCAGTGGATGCATTGATTTTCGCACCACATCTTAATTTTGATAGGCTGATTTGTGTTGTTTCTGAACTTGTAATCCTGGCTGCCGTATGAGATTGCCGCATCTCTGCCGAGCACTCCGTAGTGAACCTTCTGAATGTGCTGATGCCTTTCGACAGTTTCGAGGTTGCCGAGCAGAACAACATTAAAGATTGTTGACGCAACCTGGCAAACGCCGCCGCCAAGACCTGTGCCTGCTTCGGTGGGGCTGAGGTAAACACCTGCTTCAAGATAGCCCCTCGCCCTTGTACGGGGTCCTACAACCTGGTTGAACGAGAAAACTTCGCCGGGCTGAATAACTGTGCCGTTGATAGTTTTGCAGGCAACCTTGAGGTTGTTAATGCGGTTTGGCTTGTTAACATAGTGGCTTGCGTATGCTGAATAAAGAAAGTCATAGTTTGTAGAAACTCTTACGCTCGGTGTGCTGCGAACAACGTTTGGCTTTGTGCCGTAGGTTCTGTACGCCCTTACCTTTACATAGTATGACTTACCTGTCTTTTTAATCTTGATATTCTTTGCGCCGTTATTTTCGCCCCTTACCTTTACGGTCTTGACGTTCTTTTTAACTTCTTTATCAGTTGAATAAAGAATTTCGTAACCGCTGCAGCTGACTTTATTCCATTTAACACGGATTTGGGTGCCGCCCGAAACCTTTGTGGCAGATTCAACATTAACCTTTTTTGGCTTTGTTGCAGTGAGCAGAACCTTGCCGTTTTCACTGTTGAGTCTGCTGCCGTTCACATTGGTGTATGCCACAACCATAAAGCCGTAAACATCGCCTGCCGTCAGATTCTTGACAGTGGCGCTGTTCTTTTTCACAGTGGTGAGGAGCTTGGTGTTCCTACCGTTTTTATCGCAGGAGTAAACCTTGTAGCCCGAAATCTTTTCGCCCTCGGTGGCATTCCACTTGAGAGTGAGCGAGGTGGTGTTTCTCGTCTTAACGCCCGGCTTTTCAATTGCAGAGGGGAAAACGTTAATTTTCATTTCGTATGTACCGGTAAAATTGCCCTTGCCGATGAATTTCATAGTGCCGACTTTTGGACCGATAGCGTCAATGTTGCTGACAGAGGTTGTGTAGTCGGTGCCTTTAACAAGAGTTTTGCCGTCAAAAATAACGTCAAATTCAGGCGCAACGCCGATGGTCGCCTTTTTTGTGCGGACATATTTGAATTTTCCGTCATTCATATCGGCAGGAGAAATTGTAAAATCCGCTGACTTTGTGCCCTCAAAAATACCTGCGCCCGTGACTGTCGCAGTAGCTGTTCCTGCATTTATGTTTTTGGTATACTGAACAGTATAGTCAGTGTCCTTTACAAGTTCTGCGCCGTTCATTTTGACAGTAAGCGCAGGCTCGATTTTTTTACCTGTGTATGTGTACGATTCTGCGCCGAACTCAATCTGTGCGTAGGAAACGTCTGTCGGCAAGGACGCATAAGCTGCCATTCCCGTGCCGCAGGAGCCTACAATCATTACAGCAGCAAAAAAGATACTTAAAAACTTTTTCATTCAGGGTGTCTCCTTAATTCATTTATTTTGACCATAGTAAGCATTTTTGCCGTGCTTACGCTGATAATGCTTGTCAAGAAGATAATCCTCAATTCCTATATCGGAATTACTGCTGAATGCAGCAACACTTTCGGTCTGATATGCCATTTTTGCAACCTCTTCAAGAATAAGAGCGTTGTCAACGGCAGAAAAAGCGTCCTTGCCCCAGGTAAAAGGTCCGTGGCGGTGAATCAGCACTGCGGGACATTCCGCAGGCGTGATACCTCTTTTTGCGAATTCCTCAACAATTACCTTGCCCGTGTTGAGCTCGTATTCGCCGTACACCTCGTCGCTTGAAAGACCTCTTGTGCAAGGAACTGCGCCGTTTGCAAAATCGGCGTGAGTTGTGCCGTAAGCGGGGATGTCGCGACCTGCCTGTGCCCACGAGCACGCCCATGGTGAATGGGTGTGAACAATGCCGCCGATGTTTTCAAATCTGCGGTAAAGCTCAAGATGAGTCGGCGTGTCGGACGACGGGTTGAGGTCGCCCTCGACCTTGTTGCCGTCAAGGTCCATAACAACCATATCATCAGCTGTCATAGTGCTGTATGGCACGCCTGACGGCTTGATGACAAAAAGTCCCTTTTCCCTGTCGATTCCCGAAACGTTGCCCCAGGTGAGCACAACAAGATTGTATTCAACGAGTTTTAAATTCGCTTCAAAAACCTTTTTCTTCAAATCTTCTAACATAAGTATTTTATCCTCTATTTTTTAAAAGTCAATAGCAAATTTTGCATTATTTGAGTTTGTATGCAACATCGTTAAAAAACAGTTCTTTTCTGAAATCGTTGATGTTTGTATCCTTGTTGATATGGATGAACTCAATGCCCATAATTTCGGCAAAATCACGCATATGGTCTGCCGTAAGAGTGTAGGACAAAACGCTGTGGTGCGCGCCGCCGGCGTAAATCCACGCCTCTGCAGAGGTCTGAAGGTTCGGCAGCGGTTTCCAGAGTACGCCTGCAACGGGAAGCTTTGGCATATCGTTAACCTGCTCTTTGCATTCAACGTCGTTTACAATCATACGGAGTCTGTCGCCCATATCAACGAGAGTAACAACAATAGCGTCGCCTGTCTGCGCCTTGAACACAAGACGTGCAGGGTCCTCTCTGTCGCCGATTCCGAGGTGATGCACCTGAATTTTCGGCTTTTCGCCTGCGATAGTCGGGCACACCTCAAGCATATGAGAGCCGAGGAGCATTTCGTTGCCCGGCTCAAAGTGGTAGGTATAGTCCTCCATAAACGCAGTTCCGCCGTCCATACCCTCGGACATTTTTTTCATAAGGCGTGTCATTGCGGCAACCTTCCAGTCGCCCTCTGCGCCAAATCCGAATCCCTGGCGCATAAGGTCCTGCGCTGCAAGACCCGGGAGCTGACGAAGCTGCTGCAAATCCTCAAAGTTAGTGTGGAACGCGCCAAAGCCCTCTTTGATGAGGAATTTTTTGAGTGCGACCTCCTCACGAGCCTGGTATCTTACCGACTCGATATTGTCGGTGTCCATAATATAATTTTGCTCGTATTCAGCCATCTGCGCGTCAATCTCGTCCTCTGTAACAGCGTCAACCATTCTGATGATGTCGCCAACACCGTAGTGGTCAACCTGCCAGCCGAGTTTAATCTGCGCCTCAATCTTGTCGCCGTCGGTTACTGCAACATTGCGCATATTATCCGAAATACGCAGCACGCGGAGCTTTCTTGATTCCATAGCGCCGACTGCCGCACGCATCCAGACGTCCATCTTCTTCTGGAAAGCTTCGTCCTTCCAGTAGCCTGCGATGACTTTTCTGTTCATTCTCATACGCGCGGTGATGTAGCCGTGCTCCCTGTCGCCGTGAGCAGACTGATTCAGATTCATAAAGTCCATATCAATCTCATCCCACGGGATGTCGCGGTTGTACTGTGTGTTTACGTGAAGAAACGGCTTTTCAAGAGCGTTAAAGCCTGCAATCCACATTTTTGACGGTGAAAAGGTGTGCATCCAGGTGATAACACCTGCGCAGCTTTCATCGTTGTTTGCAGACTGCATAATGTCAAGAATTTCCTTTGATGTCTTGACGCAGGGCTTTGCAACAACCTTGCAGGAAAGCTTGTCGGACCACGCCTGTGCCATTTCGGCAGCATGGGCGTTGATTGTTTCAAAAATATCCTCACCGTAGAGGAACTGCGTTCCAACTACAAACCAAAATTCATAATCTTTGATAGACATAATAAACTCCTTTTATATATCAAATACCTGCTTTGCCAGCCGGTTATTTAAAACTTTTGTATGCCGCTTTTTCGACATCAAGTGCCGTTTCGTAAAGCTCCATATATCTGTTGAAGCCGTCAACATCCTTTTTGTCAGGCTCGATAGTTGTACTCTCATAGCGTGAGAACACCTGCGTTTCAAGATAATCCTCAAGGCTCATACCCTTTGGCTCTGCGGCATATCTTGCAAGCACCGCAATGCCCCACGCGCCGCCTTCGCCTGCCGTTGCCATAACAGAAACGGGAGCGTTCATTGCGCCTGCCATAATCTTCTGACCTACAACGGGAGTTTTGAACAGACCGCCGTGACCTGTGAGCTTGTCAATTTTGACATCCTCTTTTTCAAGTATTTTCATACCGATTTTGAGGGTGGACATTGTAGAATATATCTGTGCGCGGAAGAAATTTGCAAGATTGAAATTGCAGCCGTGACGGCGAATAAACATAGGCACGCCGTCGTCGGTGTGAGTTACAGGCTCGCCCGACAGATAGTTAAAGTTAACAAGACCTGCGCAGTCGGCGTCGCCGCCGAGTGCAGCCTCGTAAAGAATATCATAAATTTTGTATTTTGGAATATCGCTGCCGCTCGCCTTTGCAAATTCGGCAAAAATATTCACCCAGTAATCAAGGTCGGTGCAGCAGTTGTTGCAGTGCACCATTGCAACATCCTTGCCCGTGGGGGTGGTTACGATGTCGATTTCCTCGTAAACTGACGAAAGCGGCTTTTCAAGCACCACCATCGAAAAAATTGATGTGCCTGCGCTGACGTTACCCGTGCGGACTGTTACGCTGTTTGTTGCAACCATACCCGTGCCTGCGTCACCCTCGGGCGGACAGAGGATGATTCCTGCTTTAAGTCTGCCGCTCGGGTCAATAAGCTTTGCGCCTTCTTCAGAAAGAATTCCGCCGATGTCGCCCGCGCCCTTGACAGACGGAAGGATGTCCGTGATGTCCCAGTCGTACTGCTTTACGCTGTCAAGGCTTGAAAACTCCTCAAGCATAGCTTTGTTGTAGTCGCAGGTTTCGCTGTCAATCGGGAACATACCCGACGCCTCGCCTACGCCGAGCACGCGCTCGCCGGTAAGCTTCCAGTGAACATAGCCCGCGAGCGTTGTGAGAAAGTCGATGTCCTTTACATGCTCCTCACCGTTGAGGATAGCCTGGTAAAGATGCGCAATCGACCACCTTTGCGGAATGTTAAAATTGAAAAGCTTTGTAAGCTCTGCCGCTGCGTCAGCAGTGATAGTGTTTCGCCATGTTCTGAATTCGGCAAGCTGATTGCCGTCTTTGTCAAATGGCAGATAGCCGTGCATCATAGCGGAAAATCCGATTGACGCAAGGCTTGTAATGTACTCGCCTGTTTTTTCAAAAACCTCGAGATGAAGCTCGGCATATGCTGCCTGCAAGCCCTCCCACACCTGCGAAAGCGGATAGGTCCATACTCCGTTTTCAAAACGGTTTTCCCAGGTGTAACTGCCCGAGGCGATAGGGTTGCACTCCTCGTCAACGAGCACGGCTTTTATTCTTGTAGAGCCGAACTCAACACCGAGCGATTCCCTGCCGGTAAGTTTGTAGCTGCTCATAATTTCCTCCACAGATTTTATAAAGTTATTCATTGTTTATATTACTATATTTAAAAATTTTATGCAATAGTAAAATCAAGAAATGTTATTGACTTTGTCAAAAACTATTGTATAATATACTCGCATTGTATCCGCAGAAGGAAATAACCTCCTTCGGGCTGCGCCGCTTTTGTGTTTGGCGGCAGCGGTTTTGGAACAGTAGCAGAAAGGAAAAGTAAATATGAAACAAAACACAAGAGCTATTGCAGGGGTAGGACTGTTCACCGCTATCGTTCTGGTGCTTCAGCTCACAGGCGCTGCAATCAAATTCGGAGTGTTCAGCATCACTCTCACACTCGCACCGATAATTATCGGCGCAGCAATTTACGGTCTTGGCGCAGGCACATGGCTCGGACTCGTATTCGGTATTGCGGTACTCATTTCGGGTGACGCAAGCGCATTCCTCACGGTAAACCCCGTCGGCACGGTGCTCACCGTACTGCTCAAGGGCGCGCTCGCAGGTCTTGCCGCAGGTGCAGTTTACAAAGCTATTGAAAACAAAAACAAGCTTGGCGCAGTTATCACTGCAGGTATTACCGCACCCGTTGTGAACACAGGAGTTTTCTTAATCGGATGTCTGCTGTTCTTTATGCCGACAATCAACGAGTGGGCTGCAGCAGCAGGAGTTGAAAGCGCAGGAAAGTTCATCATCACAGGTATGGTCGGAGTCAATTTCCTTGTTGAGCTTGCAGTAAACCTTGTGCTGTCAACAGTAATTGTACGAATCATAAACGTACTGCAAAAGCAGATGAAAAAAAATAATAATTAATCAAAAAGCAGGT